>NZ_CP103371.1:3644010-3947677 GCF_024802625.1 Massilia sp. H6 | reverse complement strand
AGCGTGGCCGAAGACCGCCTGTACCGCGCTTACGCCGACGACAACAAGCTGACTGCACGCATCTACGGCATGATCGGCGGCACCGACAAGGATTTTGACCAGTTGGCAAAAAATGGACCACTGCGCGATTACGCCAACGGCATGTATGCGCTGCGCGCGGTCAAGCTGTATTCCGACGGCGCGCTGGGCAGCCGCGGCGCCGCGCTCGTCAAGCCGTACAGCGACGAAGCGCATTCGCACGGCCTGCTGTTCTTCAAGACCGCCCAGATGGACGCCATGATGACCAAGGCCATGCGCAAGGGTTACCAGGTCAACGTGCATGCCATTGGCGACGCCGGCAACAAGCAGATCCTCGACATCTACAAGAAGCAGGTCGCTGCCACCAATAGCGGTGCCCAGCGCCACCGCATCGAGCACGCCCAGGTCGTCGCGCCAGGCGACATTGCGCGCTTCAAATCGATCGGCATCATTCCGTCGATGCAGCCGACCCACGCCACGTCCGACAAGAACATGGCCGAAAACCGGGTCGGGCCGGAACGCATCAAGGGCGCCTATGCCTGGCGCAGCTTCCTGCACCAGGGCTCGCGCATTGCCTGCGGCTCGGATTTCCCGGTGGAGTCGCCCAACCCCTTCTTCGGCATTCACGCCGCCGTCACCCGCATGGACGCCAGCGGCCAGCCAGTGGCCGGCTGGTACCCGAACCAGGCGATGTCGCTCAAGGAAGCCTTCCGCTGCTTCACGCTCGATGCGGCCTATGCCGGCCACCAGGAAAACACCCTGGGCTCGCTGGAGCCGGGCAAGCAAGCCGACTTCATCGTGATCGACCGCGATCTGTTCAAGATGCCGACTTACGACATCCACAAGACCGGCGTGCTCGAGACCTGGGTCGGCGGCAGGCAGGTGTTCAAGAAATAGGGATTCAACCGGCGCACCCCGCTGGATGGGCAGGTGTTCCTGCCGATCCAGCGGGGCAGCGCAAAGCGCGCACCAAAACCGGTTGACTTGGTTGTATAGACAACCTAGACTTCATTGCTGCACTTCCACCCAGGAGCCGCCATGAGCCAACCAACGTCGCAAGACCCACGCTTCGATCCGACCCGATCCATCCGCGCCCCGCGCGGCACCGAGCTTTCCTGCAAGAGCTGGCTCACCGAAGCCGCTTACCGCATGATCCAGAACAATCTCGACGCCGAGGTCGCGGAAAATCCGCAGGCGCTGGTGGTCTACGGCGGCATCGGACGCGCTGCCCGCAACTGGGAATGCTATGACCAGATTTTGGCCTCGCTGCGCGAACTCGAAGACAACGAAACCCTCCTGATCCAGTCCGGCAAGCCGGTCGGCGTATTCCGCACCCACCCGGACGCGCCGCGCGTGCTGCTGGCGAACTCCAACCTGGTGCCAAAGTGGGCCGACTGGGACCATTTCAATGAGCTCGACCGCAAGGGTCTGTTCATGTACGGCCAGATGACCGCTGGCAGCTGGATCTATATCGGCACCCAGGGCATCGTGCAGGGCACCTACGAGACCTTCGCCGAAGCCGGCCGCCAGCACTTTGGCGGCGACATGGCCGGGCGCTGGATCCTGACCGCGGGCCTGGGCGGCATGGGCGGCGCCCAGCCGCTGGCCGCGAGCTTCGCGGGGGCAGCGTCGCTGACGGTTGAATGCCAGCAGGCCAGCATCGATTTCCGCCTGCGCACCCGCTACCTCGACCGACAGGCAAAAGACATCGACGAGGCGCTGGCCATGATCAAGCACGCGGTCGAGCAACGCGCAGCTGTTTCCATCGGCCTGCTCGGCAATGCCGCCGACGTGCTGCCGGAGCTGGTGCGGCGCGCGCGGGCAGGCGGCATCAAGCCCGACCTGGTCACCGACCAGACCTCGGCGCACGACCTGGTCAATGGCTACCTGCCGAGCGGCTGGACGGTGCAAGAATGGAAGGCCGCCCAGCAGGACCCTGGCCAGCACGCGCGGCTGGTGGCCGATGCCGCCGCATCGTGCGCGCTCCACGTGCGCGCCATCCTCGACTTCAAGGCGATGGGCTGCCACGCGGTCGACTACGGCAACAACATTCGCCAGGTGGCGAAAGACCAGGGCGTCGAGAATGCCTTCGACTTCCCCGGCTTCGTGCCAGCCTATATCCGTCCCCAGTTCTGCGAAGGCCGCGGCCCGTTTCGCTGGGTGGCGCTGTCGGGCGACCCGGAAGATATCTACAAGACCGACGCCAAGATCAAGGAGCTGTTTCCGCAGAACGCGCAGGTACACCGCTGGCTCGACATGGCGCGCGAGCGCATCGCCTTCCAGGGCCTGCCGGCGCGTATCTGCTGGCTCGGCCTGGGCGAGCGCCATCTGGCCGGCCTGGCCTTCAACGAGATGGTCCGCAGCGGCGAGCTGAAAGCGCCGATCGTGATCGGCCGCGACCACCTCGATACCGGTTCGGTTGCCAGCCCGAACCGCGAAACCGAAGCAATGCGCGACGGCACCGATGCGGTCTCTGACTGGCCGCTGCTCAACGCCCTGCTCAACACCGCCGGCGGCGCCACCTGGGTGTCGCTGCACCATGGCGGCGGGGTAGGCATGGGCTATTCGCAGCACTCGGGCGTGGTGATCGTGGCCGATGGCAGCGACGCCGCCAGCGAACGCCTGGCGCGGGTCCTGGTCAATGACAGCGGCTCGGGCGTGATGCGCCATGCCGACGCCGGCTACCAGAGCGCGATCGACACGGCCAGGCGCAACGGCCTGAACCTTCCGATGATCAAGTAAGAGCGAACGTATGAACCAGACCAACCACGGTATTACCCTTCAACCCGGCCAGCTGGGCTTACACGACCTGCGCGCGGTCTGGGCCGGCCACGCGCCGCTCACCCTGGCGCCCAGCGCCTGGCCGGCAGTGCAGGCTTCGCTCGCGCTGGTCGACGCCATCGTCGCCAAGGGCGACCCGGCATATGGCATCAACACCGGTTTCGGCATCCTGGCCAAGGCCCATATTCCGAACGAGCAGCTGGCCGCGCTGCAGCGCAACCTGATCCTGTCGCATGCGGTCGGTACCGGTCCGCTGATCGCGGACAACATCGTGCGCCTGATCATGCTGACCAAGATCGGCAGCCTGGCACGCGGCTATTCCGGCGTGCGTCCGGTCATCATCGAGACCCTGGTCGCGCTGTACAACGCGGGCATCATGCCGGCGATTCCCTGCCAGGGCTCGGTCGGCGCCTCGGGCGATTTGGCGCCACTGGCCCACATGACGCTGGCGATGCTGGGCGTGGGCCCGGTGCGCTATCGCGGCGAGATCGTCGAGGCGATGGACGCGCTCGACGCCGCCGGGATTGCTCCGGTGACACTGGGCGCGAAAGAAGGCCTGGCCCTGATCAACGGTACCCAGGTGTCAACCGCGCTGGCGCTGCACGGCCTGTTCATGGCCGAGCGCGTGCTGGAAGCGGGCATGGTGGCGGGGGCGCTCTCGCTCGACGCCGCGCGCGGCAGCGACGCGCCGTTCGATGCGCGCATCCACGCGGTACGCGGCCAGCCGGGCCAGATCACGGCCGCCGGCATCTACCGCGAGCTGGTGGCGGGCAGCGCGATCCGCGCCTCGCACCTGGTTGGCGACGAGCGCGTGCAAGACCCGTACAGCCTGCGCTGCCAGCCGCAGGTAATGGGCGCGGCGATGGACATCATCGCCAACGCCGGCCGCACCTTGCTGATCGAAGCCAATGCCGTCACCGATAATCCGCTGCTGTTCCCAGGGGCGCCGGATGTCGCCGCGTCCGGCGACATCCTCTCGGGCGGTAATTTCCATGCCGAGCCGGTGGCCTTTGCCGCCGACACGCTGGCCCTGGCCATCGCCGAGATCGGTGCGCTGTCCGAGCGCCGTATCGCGCTGCTGATCGACGCCAACCTGTCCGGCCTGCCCGCCTTCCTGGTGCGCGAGCCGGGCCTGAATTCGGGCTTCATGATCGCCCACGTCACCGCAGCGGCGCTGGCGTCCGAGAACAAGTCGCTGGCCCATCCGGCCAGCGTCGATAGCCTGCCGACCTCGGCCAACCAGGAAGACCATGTCAGCATGGCCACCTTCGCGGCGCGCCGTCTGGACCAGATGGCGCACAATACCTCGGTCATCGTGGGAATCGAGCTGCTGGCGGCGGCGCAGGGCATCGAATTTCACCGTCCGCTGCGCACGTCAAGCCACCTCGAGCACGTGCATGCGCAGCTGCGCGCGCAGGTAGCCCCGTATGATGCCGACCGCTTCTTCGCGCCGGACATCGAGGCCGCCCGCACGATGGTAGTCAATGGCGAGCTGTCGGCCACGTGCAAGGAATTGTTCGTCGCATTACACCCGTAACACACCACCCAGGAGGGGCAATGGATTTTCGGTTCAAGGCAGGCAGGCTTCCGGTACTGGTGTCGATGCCCCACGCGGGCACCGATATCCCGGACGAGGTAGCAGGATTGATGTCGCCCTGCGCGGCAGCGCGCGCGGACACCGACTGGCACCTGCCCGAACTCTACGGCTTCCTGGAAGAGATGGGCGTGTCGACCATCTCGGCGCGCTGGTCGCGCTACCTGATCGACCTGAACCGCCCGCCGGAGAACACCAATCTGTACCCGGGGATGGACACCACGGGGCTGTGCCCGGTCGATACCTTCGGCCGCGAGCCCCTCTACCTGCCGGGCCGCACGCCGGACGAGGCGGAGGTGCAGCGCCGCCTGCAGCGCTACTGGATGCCCTACCACGCCCAGTTGCGCGCCGAACTCGACCGCCTGAAGGCCGAGTTCGGCCGCGTGGTGCTGTGGGACGCCCATTCGATCGCCTCCAGCGTGCCGCGCTTCTTCGAGGGCCGCCTGCCCGACCTGAATTTCGGCACCGCCGACGGCGCCTCCTGCGCACCCGGCCTGGAGCAGGCGGTGGTTGGCGTCGCGCGGGCGCAGGACCGTTTCAGCATTGCCGTCAACGGGCGCTTCAAGGGCGGCCACATCACCCGCCACTACGGCCAGCCGCAGGACAATGTGCACGCGATCCAGCTCGAGATGTGCCAATGCCTGTACATGAACGAGGCGGCGCCCTTCGACTACCGTCCCGAGGTGGCGGCGCAGGTGCAGCCGCTGCTGCGCGCCATGATCGGCGCGGCCGCCGACTGGGTGCGCGCATGAGGGCCTTGTTCGCCCGCCATGCACTGCTGCCGCAAGGCTGGCAGCGCGACGTGCTGCTCGAATGGGACGTGCATGGCGAGCTGACCCGCGTGGCGCCTCAGGCCGCGCCGCCGCTGGGCGTGGCGCGCGCCGACTACGTGGTGCCGGGCATGGTCAACCTGCATTCGCACGCCTTCCAGCGCGCGCTGGGCGGGCTCACCGAGCGCGCCGCGGCGGGCGCCGATGGTGGCCACGACAGCTTCTGGACCTGGCGCGACCTGATGTACCGTTTCGCCGCGCGCATCACGCCCGAGCAAATCGAGGCAATCGCCGCCCAGCTGTTTTCGGAATGCCTGCGCCACGGTTATACCTCGCTGTGCGAATTTCATTACCTGCAGCGCGCACCGGGCGGCCAAGCGTATGCGCGCCCGGCCGAAACCGCCGAACGCATCGCGGCCGCCGGACACGCCACCGGCATGGGGGTGACGCTGCTGCCGGTGCTGTACAGCCATGCCGGTTTCGGCGAGCAGCCACTGCGCCCGCAGCAGCAGCGCTTTCGCACCGGCGTCGACGACATCCTCGGCATCGTCGATGCGCTCGGCGTGCTGCGCGGTCCGCAGCTCGAGGTCGGCGCCGCGCCGCACTCGCTGCGCGCGGCCAGCATTGAACAAGTGCGCGAGCTGGCCGCCGGCTTGCCGGCCGGACGCCCGCTGCATATCCATATCGCCGAGCAGCAGGCCGAGGTCGAGCAAAGCATCGCCCACACCAGACGCCGCCCGGTCGAGTACCTGATGGAGCATATCGGCGTGGACGAACGCTGGTGCCTGGTGCATGCCACCCACCTCAACGCGGACGAAACCCGCGCGCTGGCCCGCAGCGGCGCCATCGCCGGCTTGTGCCCGACCACCGAGGCCAACCTGGGCGACGGCCTGTTTCCGCTGCAAGACTATATCGAGGCGGGCGGGCGCTTTGGCATCGGCAGCGACAGCCATGTATCGCACAGTCCGGTCGAGGAATTGCGCTGGCTGGAATATGGCCAGCGGCTCAGGCACCAGCGCCGCAATATCGCGTTCACACCAGAACAGCGCGACATCGGCCAGTACTTGTGGCAAGCTGCATTGCGCGGCGGCGCCCAGGCGACCGGGCGCAAGGTCGGCGCGCTCGAGCAGGGCCGGCGTGCCGACCTCCTGGTGCTGGACGGGACGCATCCGAACCTCGATGGGGTGGCGGACGCAGACGTACTCGGGCGCTTCCTGTTTTGCGGTAACGATAACCTGGTGCGCGATGTGCTGTGCGGCGGGCGCTGGGTGGTGCAGGCTGGCCGCCACATGGCGCAGGATGCGATCGCGCAGCGCTACCGACAAGCCGTTCATGAATTACGCGAGGTGAGCCAATGACTGTACTGATCCAATTCGCTAGTCTGTCGCCGGTGCCGTGGAAAAACGGCGGCGGCAGCACGACCGAAATCGCCATCGGGCCGCCCGATTCGGGCTTCGAGGATTTCGACTGGCGCGTGAGCCTCGCCACCATCGAGAAAGACGGCGCGTTCTCGCAGTTTCCCGGCGTGGACCGCACGCTGGCGCTGGTCGAAGGGCATGGCATGACGCTCGATATCGACGGCGACCCGGTGCTGGTGACCGACGGCGATCCGGTGATCGCCTTCGACGGTAGTTCGCACGTCACGGCAAAACTCAACCGCGGCGGCAGCACCGACTTCAATGCGATGACGCGCAGCGACCGCTGCTACCACACCTTCGGGCGGCGCCGGCTCACCGGTACCTCGACCTTCGTGGCGCGCGCCGACGTCACCGTGCTGTTCCTGGCCGAAGGCGAGACGCTGGAACTGCGCAACGAAAAGGAGCGTATCGGCCTGGTGCGCTTCGACGCGGTGGTGCTTCCTGCCGGCTCGATCTGGAAGCTCGAAGCAGGGCAGGCGCTGATCTATATCGTCGACGTCTGGTATCACAACGAAGAAGACGAAGCCGCGTATGAGTGAGATGGCGGACCTGCTGTTTATCAACGTGCGCCTGGCCACGATGGTGGACGGCTACGGCGAGATGCTAGATGCCGCACTGGCGGTGAAAGACGGGCGCATTGCCTGGCTCGGCGCGCTCGGCGATGCACCAGCGGCGGCGACCGAACACGATTGCGGCGGCATGTGGATGACGCCGGGCCTGGTCGACTGCCACACCCACATCGTCCACGCCGGCAACCGTAGCGACGAATGGGAAGCGCGTCTGAACGGCGCCACCTACGAAGACATCGCCCGCCAGGGCGGCGGCATCATGTCGACGGTACGCGCCACGCGCCAGGCCGATGCCGGGTCGCTGCTGGCCCAGAGCCTGCCGCGGGTGGCCCAGCTCCTGTCCGAAGGCGTGACCACCATCGAAATCAAATCGGGCTACGGCCTGGAGCTGGCCGCCGAAGAACGCATGCTGCGCGCCGCGCGCGAGCTCGCGCAGCGCCTGCCGGTGCGGGTTGCTAGCACCTTCCTGGGCGCCCACGCTCTGCCGCCCGAATTCGCCGGCCGGCCCGACGCCTATGTCGATGAACTGTGCGAGCGCATGCTGCCGCAGCTCGCCGCCCAGGGCCTGATCGATGCGGTGGACGCTTTCTGCGAACGGATCGGCTTTACGCTTGCCCAGACCGAGCGCGTATTCGCCGCCGCGCACAAGCTCGGCCTGCCGGTCAAGCTGCATGCCGAACAGTTATCCAGCCAGGGCGGCGCCGAGCTGGTGGCGCGCTTCGGCGGCCTGTCGGCCGACCACCTCGAACACATCACGCCAGAGGGCATCGAGGCGATGGCGCGTGCCGGCACCGTGGCGGTGCTGCTACCGGGGGCCTATTACTTCTTGCGCGAGACCACGCCGCCGCCAATCGCCGCGCTGCGCGCTGCCGGCGTGCCGATGGCGGTGGCCACCGATTGCAATCCTGGTACCTCGCCCATGAGTTCACTGCTGCTGGCGATGAACATGGCGTGCACCATGTGGCGCCTGACACCGCAAGAGGCGCTGCTGGGCGCTACCTGCCACGCCGCGCGCGCGCTTGGCCTGGACGGCGAGATCGGGACGCTGGAAACCGGAAAGGTGGCCGACCTGGCCTTGTGGGATATCGCCCGCCCGGCCGACCTGGCCTATGCGATGGGCTTGAACCCCTGCCGCGCGGTGGTCAACGGCGGCGTGCTGCGTCCCGCCCATCTCTCCCCCGGATAAGGCGCGGCGCAGACGGACAGGGAGCTGTTTCGTCGTGCTTGCCGACTTATCCGCAGCTGACCTCGCTTTTCTTGATTGCCGTCAAAGCGCCAGTTTCCAGCTAAGGAATGATGACCTTACTGGGTATGACAAGGCGGCGAGCATGGTAACCGCATGCATGAATGAATCCCGCTCGTTAATCCCACTTTAAGAAAGCGGCTTTATAGTTCAGCTGTGTGATTCACCATCTCCCCTCCCCATTTGTAAAAATGGGTTCGCCCACGGTGCCTTCCGGTCCCGTGGGTTTTTCTTTGTGCCGCCGTGTCAGCGTTCTGCCATGGCGGTGAGGGTGGCGCCAGTGAGGCGGCAGATACGCCAGTCCGGCATGACGTCCGCACCCATCGACTTGTAGAACCGGATGGCCGGCTCGTTCCAGTCCAGCACCGACCACTCGAAGCGCCCGCATTCGCGTTCCACCGCGATCTGCGCCAGGCGCGCCAGCATCCTGGTGCCATAGCCCTTGCCACGGTGCGACTGCAGTACGTAGAGGTCTTCCAGGTACAGGCCCTTTTTGGTGAGGAAGGTCGAGAAATTATGGAAGAACAGGGCGAAAGCGACCACCTGGCCGTCTTCTTCGCCGATGATGGCTTCGCACGATGCACGCGCGCCGAACAGGCCTTCGTGCAGCAGCGCTTCGGTGGATACCACCTGATGTTCGAGTTTTTCGAATACGGCCAGCTCCATGATCATGGACTGGATATGGCCGACGTCGAGGGCGGTAGCGGGGCGGATGGTAAATTGGGTCATGGGGTTTCGATGGGGTTGTTCAGGTTAGCAGCTTGCACGGGTCTGGCCGCGGGCGCATGCAGGGCCCAGGCCACGCTGGCCAGGCACAGGACCATGCCGGCGAATTCGACCGGCCCGGGACGGTAATCCTCGAGCTGGATCGACAGCAGTACCGACAGCACCGGCGTGACGACGCCGATATACACGGTTTTCTGCGCGCCGATGCGGTTGATCAGGGTGAAGTAGGCGAAGAAGGCGATCACCGAACCGAAGATCGACAGGTAGACCAGCCCCGCCCAATAGGTGGCACTCGGGGGCAGCACGAAGCGGTCGCCATTCATCAGCGACCATACGGTGACCAGGCTGGCGCCCCATAGCATCGACCACGCCATGCTCAGTGGCAGGTTGGCGCACTCTTGCTGCACCTTGCTGACCACGATGCTGCCGGCCGAACTGGCGATGGTTGCCACCAGTGCCAGGATCACGCCAGCGATGAAATTGGCGCTGCCCCCGCGCTGGTAGTCGTGCCAGGCAATGGCGAGCGAATGCGAGAACAGCAGGGCCACGCCGGCAATGGCCGCTACGCCGCACACGACCGTGCGTGCCGAAATGCCGGTGCCGAAGAATAAACGGCTCAGGAGCGGCGTCCAGAACACCATCAGCGCGAACATCACGGCCACCAGTCCCGACACCACATACTGTTCGGACTCGTAGGTGCAGAGGTACGAGATGCAGAAAGTGAGCACGCCCTGCAGTGCAATCCAGCGGTGGGTACGCAGCGGCAGCCGCAAGCGGTCGCCCCGCACGATGCAGATGACGAACAGCGTCGCGGCGGCTAGAAAGAAGCGGTAGGCCACCGACACAGCCGGCGGCGCTTCGCCCAGCTGCAGCGTGATGGCGAAGAAGGTAGAGCCCCAGATCAGCGAGGCGACGGTAAACAAGACGGAAGAAGGCATCGCGGGAGTATACGTGCTCGGCAGCGTTCCCGCACTATCTGCCTGCCACCAAACGGTCAGTAGGCCAGGTTGAAGCGCCGATACAGGAAGCTGAGCACAAACAGCGGCCCAATCAGCAAGAACCGCAGGTCATCCAGGAAGGACGGCTTCTTCCCTTCGATCTTGTGCCCGATGAACTGGCCGATCCACGCCACCACGAACACCGCGATCGACACCGGCAGCACGGTCATGGGCGGCATCAGCGCCAGCACCCCCAGCATCGCGGCGCTCATCGCGCCCATCCCGATGGCAAACCCGCGCGAGAGCTTGTAGTAGTAATGGAGCGCGCCCAGCGTGGCCGCCACCGCCAGCACCGGATGGATCGCCCACAGGATGCCCAGCAGGCCCAGGACAATCAGCGGGATGCAGACGATGTGGATGATTTCGTTGGTATGGTTCTGGTGGCTGTCGCCATAGCGCTCCAGCAAGATGTCGATATCGCGGGGTGGTGTGCGGTGCTCCATGCTGGTCTCCGGCTGGCTTGTTGCGGGCGATTCTACACCGCCTGTCGCGGCATCCAGGCGCAATGGTTGGCGAAACCTCGAGCGCCCGGTTCTGCCCTGGCACTACAATGCCACCATGCCGCATTTCCTCGACACCCCACAATCGGCGCCGCTGACCGGGCTGGCCCCGGTGATCGGGCCGGGCACCCGCGTGCTGGTGCTCGGCAGCTTTCCCGGCGCCGCCTCGCTCGCCGCCCAGCAGTACTACGCCCATCCGCGCAACCAGTTCTGGCCCCTCGTCTCGGCCGTTGTCGAGGACGACCTGACAGCGCTGCCCTATCAAGATCGCTTGACGCGCCTGCTGGCGCACGGCTTTGGCCTGTGGGATGTGCTGGGCGCCTGCGAGCGCGAAGGCAGCCTCGATGCAAGCATCCGCAAAGCGGCCGCCAACGATTTCGAGCGCTTGCGCACCGTGTGCCCCATGCTGCAAACAGTGGGCTTCAACGGCCAGGCAGCGGGCAAGTTTGCGCCGCAGTTCGCTGCCGCTGGTTATCGTAGCCTGGTGCTGCCATCGAGTTCGCCGGCGCATCAGGCTATGCGCCTGGAACAGAAGCTGGCGATCTGGCGCCAACTGGCGCTGCCTGCAGGATCGTGAATGCTGCCGCAGGCCGGGGTATTGCGCCGTTCACCGGATGGGCGCCAGCGCCGCACTCGCCCGTCGCAAATGCGCCAGCTTGGCCGAATAAACCTGCCGCATTTCCTGCCGGGTGCTGGTGTCGACCGCCTTGGCGATCTGCTCGCGGGCGTGGCCCAGCTCGCCCAGCTGCAGGTGCGACACGCCGAGCCAGAAGCGGAATTCGTCGTTGTATGGGGCGCGCCTGACCTCGCGCTCGAACAGGTCGCGGGCCTTGCCGTAGTCGCCGGCGCGTAGCGCGATCATGCCCTGGTCGAAGTGGTGGTAGGGAGGATAGGGCTCGATGCTGGCGATGCGCCTGGCCAGCGCCGCTGCTTCTTCTTGCTTGCCCAGCCTGGCCAGCACCGGCTGCAGGTTGCGCATGACCGCCATGTTCTCCGGCTCGCGCTCCAGGGCCGCGCGGTAGGTTTGCTCGGCAAGCAGCATGTCGCCATGCTTTTCGTAGATGACGCCGAGCGTATTGAGGGCGCGGAGCATGCCGGGGCGCTTGGCCACCGCCGCCCGCGCCCACCAGTAGGCGTCGTCGATGCGGTCTTGTACCAGCATCTCGGCCGCGCGGTTGTTCAGGTAGAGCGCGACGATGTCTTGTTCGTCGACCTCGCGCGCGCGCAGGCGCGCCGCGGCGTCCTGGGGAATGAAGTCGACCAGCAGCATGTCGTCCTGGTCGCTGCTGCGCACGCCGCTTTCTGCGCGCTGGCCCAGGCTGATATTGACATGCGCGCTGGCCAGGTACAGGCCGGCGCTACGGCTCCAGGCATCGTCCACGTCCACGCTGCGGTAGCGAACCGGCATGCCCAGTTCCTTGGCAAAGGCCGCGGTCATGATCACCAGCGACAGGCAGTTGCCCGAGCGGTCGGCATAGGTTTCGGCGGCGGTGCGGGTTTTCGAGGATTCGTATTGGAGCTTGAGATCGCTCTTGCTGTAGAGCGCCGCGACCAGGCCGCGGTGCTGGCCCAGCTGGCGCAGCTGGACGGTAAAGGCGTGGCTGTTGAGGTAAGCCCGCATCGCCGGACTGAGGGTGAACAGGTCGTCGGCGCCGACTTTGTCGCGCGGTGGCGCGAAGCGCGCATCGGCAAACGGGGCAGGGGCCGCGGCGGGCGGCTGCATGCCGGCGCATCCGGCCAGCAGCGACCACGTTAGCAATAACGACAACAAGACCGTAAAGCGCGGCATGGCATACCTCCGGGCGTACTGACAGGCGCAGTATCTGCCTGTGCCGCGGGGATGTCAAAGCTTGTTCATTCCTCGTGAAACGCTTCGGCCAGTTCGTCCAGCAGTTCGGCGGTTTCTTCATCCGACAAGCCAAGGTAGGCGCAGGCGGCGGCGCCGCCCTTGCTCCATTCGAGCGAAGCGCCATCGCCCTGGTAGCGGCTGATGGCGCTTTCGGCCAGCAGCGACAGCGCCACCAGCGAGCGAACCGTGCCACTGGTCGAGGTGTCGTCGATCACGTCATAGTCGTGATGGTGCAGGATGGCCCAGCCGACATCGCTTGAGAGCCCCCAGTTGCGCGCCAGCAGGCAGCCGACGGCGGCGTGGCTGGTACTGTGGCGTTGTTCTTCCAGTGCTGTAAACGGACGCTCCGCTTCCAGCGCCGCGTCGGCATAGGTGGTGGCGTAGTCGGCGAAGCGCTCGATCAGCAGCGGCACGCCGGTGTCGCAAAACAGGCCGAAGGTGTGGGCCACGTCCGCTTCGCCGATGCGCAGGCGGCGCGACAGGAACACCATCGCCTGGGCGCGGCGGGTCGAGATGTCCCAGAAGCTGGCCAGGCTGGCGCTGTTGACGGGAATCGCCTGGCGCGCCAGCAGGCCGGTCATCAGTGCCGCCACCTGGTTGATGCCGAGGAACAGGATCGCCTGCTCGATCGACTTGGCCTTGCGGCCACCGTAGATCGATGAATTGGCCAGCTTGAGCAGCGCGCCCGACATGCCGACGTCGCTCGCCACGATCTTGCCGATCGCTTCCGGCGACGGGTCGTTTGAAGCCAGCTCGCGCTGCATGTCGGCAAGCAGGCTCGGGCGCGGAGGGATGCGGATCGACTTGATCAGCGCATCGACCTGGTCGAGATGCGCGAGATGCGCGGTGGGATCGGCGACGGTATTCATGGGCAGGCAGGGAAGCGTAGCTTCGGGGGCATGGGTCAGCCTTCACTATACCCCAGTCGCCGCTCACTTGCATTGAGGCAATACTCTAAGTAGGGGCCGACTGTGGTGATTTCACCAAAGCGGCGTCTCAGACGAGCCCGCGATAAAATCAGCCCATGGTTGTTTCAACACTATCCGGCATTGACTTTAGCGCCCCGGCCGACGTCGTCGCGCGCCAGCTGATCGGCGTCACGGTGCTGATCGACGGCGTCGGTGGACGCATCGTCGAGACCGAAGCCTATGACCGAGAAGACCCGGCGTCGCACGCCTATTCCGGCCCGAGCGCGCGCAATGCCGCGATGTTCGGGCCGCCCGCGCACGCCTATGTCTATCGATCCTACGGCATTCATTGGTGCCTGAATTTCGTCTGCCGCGAAGAAGGCCATGGAGCCGGGGTGCTGATCCGTGCGCTCGAACCGGTGGCCGGCCTCGACCAGATGCGCCAGCGCCGCGACGCCGACGACGAATGGCTGCTGTGCTCGGGTCCCGGCAAGCTATGCCAGGCGCTGGGCGTGACCCGAGCCCTCAACGGCATGCCCTTGTCGATGCCGCCCTTCGAGTTGCTGCCCGGCCCCCTCGATTTGCCGATCGTGGCGGGGCCGCGTATCGGCATTTCGAAGGCGGTGGACGTGCCCTGGAGGTTCGGCCTGGCCGGCTCGCGTTTCGTCAGCCGGCCGCTGCGCTGATGTCAAAGCCGGCGCTGGCGCTGGCGCTGGCTTTGGGGTTCGGACGCGGGCAGGGCGCGCACCGGGCGCCGGCGCATCGCGCTCGCGCTACCGCGCCGTTCTTGCAGGCCGTGAAAGCCCGATTCGTCGTGGTCCGCTTCGTCAACTTCGGTATCGAGCTCGCCGTCAGGCGATTCACCGCCGCCTGCGAACTTGAAGATCGAGACTGCCCGGGTCAGGTTGACGGTCTGTTCGTGCAGGCTCTCGGCAGCGGCCGCGGCTTCCTCGACCAGGGCGGCATTTTGCTGCGTCATGCTGTCCATCTGGCCGACCGCCTTGTTGACTTCGGCGATGCCGTCGGCCTGCTCGGTGCTGGCCACGCTGATGCGGCCGATGATGTCGTTCACCTGGCGCACCGAGGCGACGATGTCGCCCATGCTGGCGCCGGCCTGGCTGACCGAGGCGCTGCCGTCCTCGATGATCTTCACCGAGTCGGCGATCAGGCCCTTGATCTCGCGCGCCGCCGCCGCCGAGCGCTGCGCCAGGGTGCGCACTTCGGCCGCCACGACCGCAAAGCCGCGTCCCTGCTCGCCGGCGCGGGCCGCTTCCACCGCCGCGTTCAGGGCCAGCAGATTGGTCTGGAACGAGATGCCGTCGATGACGCCGGTGATCTCGACGATCTTGCGCGAGCTGGCCTGGATCGATTCCATGGTGGATACCGCGCGCTCCACCGACTGGCCACCGGTCGCGGCCAGCTGCGCCGCTTCGGCCGCCAGGCTTGACGCCAGCTGCGCATTGCTGGCGTTTTCCTTCACTGCCGTGGTCAGTTCTTCCATCGTGCTGGCGGTTTGCTCGAGCGAGCCGGCCTGCATCTCGGTGCGGGCCGACAGGTCCAGGTTGCCGCTGGCGATCTCTTTCGACGCCGTGTCGATCGAGCGCACCGAGCCCATGATGCTTTGCAGGGCGCCGTGCAGGCGGCCGATGGCATGATCCAGCGCGCGCGAGGTGTCGGCGATCTCGTCACGGCCGGTGCCGGGCGCGCTCGAGGCCTGCAGGCGGCCCTCGGCCAGGTCGCCCACCACCGTCGCGATCGAGCGGATGTCGGCCAGCATGGCGCGCCGCACCAGCATTGTTACCAGCAGCGACAGGGCGATCGACAGCAGCACCAGGCCCGCCATGCTCATGCCGAGCGTGCGGAATTCGGCCTTGGCGGCGGCGTGCGCCTCCACGCTGAGCTTTTTCTCCAGTGACGCCAGGTGCTGCAGCTCGGCATCGAGCACGACGAACTGCTGTTCGGCCTTTTGCATTGAATTGGTGGCGATCGACTGGTCGACCTGCGCCAGCTCGATCGTCTCGGTGACCGCCTTGCGATAGCTCGCCAGCGCCGCCAGCGACTTGTCCAGCGAAACGCGCTCGCTCGGCTCGGCCAGATTCGCCAGCGCGTCCAGCTTGGCCTTGACGCCCGCATGCTTCTTGTGGATGTCGGCGGTCAGCGCCGCGAGACGATTCTGCGCGAAACTGCCGTTCACCCAGGCCAGCAGCTGATAAATATTGGCGTGCGCAAAACGCGCATCGCCTGCCACGTCCGCCACCGACTGCAGGCGCGCGGCGCGCACCTGCACCATGTGTTCGAGCGAGGCGTTCTGGCGCACCATGCCGTAGTAGGCAGCTGCCGACAGCATGGTCAGCAGCACCAGCACCAGACCCGGAGCCAGCAAGAGTTTGGGACCGATCCGCAGTTGATTGAGCATGCTTGACTCCGGGTGTGGGCTGGTGGGTTGGTCTATTTTTTGTAGATGCCGGCTTCCAGGACCACATCATCCACCCGCTGGATATAGGTGGTCTTCGGCTCGATCTTGCCGCTGGTCGGGTTCTTGTACTGGTAGTCGACCCAGCCTTTGCCTTTGGCGGCGGCGACATCGATGATCTCGCGGCGGTATTTCTTGCCGTTGGCATCGGGCACGTCGGTCAGGTCCTTGCCGACGATGGAAGGGTTGTACGGATGGGCCAGGACGATGCCGGTCTTCAGGTCGCGCATGTCAATGTAGAGTTCGCCCTGGACGTACTCGGCATCTTTCGCGTTAATTTTTTTCATCATCTCGTCCTTGCCCTTGGCTTTCACGAGTGCCACGCCGCGTTCGACCATGGCGATGGCGTCTTTTTCAGTCGGCGCATTGGCCAGGACGGGAGCGGCCACGAAAGCCAGGGACAAGATTGCGGCAGGTGCGAACAACTTCATGGTGATACTCCTTTAGTGAATGTTCTGGGACCAATATTGCTGGAGTGCATTGGCAAATGTACCGGGGCGTTCCCGGGTTGAATTGCGATAACGCAATCTATCGGCAGGGTGGGGTAGGAAGTGTGCAGATTCGGGTCAAGCGATGCCGATTCGTCATGCGAAACGGTGCTTGGCCAGGACAGTTGCGCGACTGTCCGATGGGGCCTAGCCGGCTTGCATAACGACCATCAGGAATGTGCTCTGGGGCAAGGTGCTACTGTAGAATGGGAGGATTTGCCGGGTTCGAAGTAATGAAGTTAGAAAAACAGATCCCTCTGGGGGACCCGCTCGTCAATGGCGTGGGCCACCTGCCATACCGGCGCGACATCGATGGCCTGCGTGCGCTCGCAGTATTGTCGGTAGTGGTGTTCCATGCGTTTCCGGCCTGGCTGCGCGGCGGCTTCATCGGCGTCGATATTTTCTTTGTCATTTCTGGCTTCTTGATTTCCAGCATCGTGCTGCGCGAGCTCGGACAGGGCAGCTTCAGCTTCGCCCATTTCTATGCGCGCCGCGTCAAGCGCATCTTCCCGGCACTGATCCTGGTGCTGGCGTGCTGCCTGGCCTTCGGCTGGCTGGCCCTGTTCCCCGACGAATACCAGCAGCTCGGCAAGCACGTGCTGGGTGGCGCCGGTTTCGCCGCCAATTTCTTCTACTGGGCCCAAATCGGCTATTTCGACACCGCGGCCGACACCAAGCCGCTGCTGCACCTGTGGTCGCTCGGCATCGAAGAGCAGTTCTACATCCTGTGGCCGGTGATCATGCTGGTGGCCTGGAAGCGCCGCATGAACCTGCTGCTGGTGGCGGGCGTGCTGGCGCTGGCATCCTTTGTCGTCAACATCGGTGGTGTCGCCAACCATGCCAGCGCCACCTTTTACTCCCCCGCCAGCCGGGCCTGGGAACTGCTGCTGGGGGCGGGCCTGGCCTGCCTGCATGCACGGGGCACCGGCGCCGGCCCGCTGTCGGGGCGTGCGCTCGCGCTCGCGCGGCATCTCTCTCCCAACTTGCTGTCCTGGAGCGGGGTGCTCCTGCTTGCGCTGGGCTTGGCGCTCATCACGCGCGAGCGCCAGTTTCCGGGCTGGCTGGCGCTGTTGCCGGTGCTGGCTGCGGTGCTGCTGATCAGCGCCGGTCCGCAAGCCTGGTTCAACCGCGTGGTGCTGTCCAACCGCGTGCTGGTGTGGGTCGGCTTGATCAGCTATCCGCTCTACCTGTGGCACTGGCCGCTGCTGTCGTTTGCCCAGATCATCGAGTCGCGCGAGCCGGCCCCCGCCATCCGCGCGGTGGCGGTGGCGCTGGCGATCGTGCTGGCCTGGCTGACCTACCAGGTGGTAGAGCGGCCGCTGCGCTTCGGCGCCGCACGCGGCAAGGTGGCGGCGCTGTGCGCGCTGATGCTGGCCACCGCCGGTGCCGGCGCCTACATCTACTTCAATGAGGGGCTACCGACGCGCAAGCCGATCGAGGACAACCTGGCCAACCAGAAAGCGCTGATCGTGGTCGAGGACCAGGCCAACGCCGCGGCCTGCAAGCAGCGCTATGGCTTCGATTCCGACTATGAATACTGCCTGCAGGCCGATGCGGCGAAAGACCCGACCGTGGTGCTGGTAGGCGACAGCCATGCCTATCATGTGGTGGCCGGCCTGACGCGCTACTACAGCGGTGTCGGCGAAAATCTGTTGATGCTCGGCACCCGCTACCCGTACTGGGGCCTCAATCATGAAAATGACCCTTACCAGATGGCGACGCAGCCGATGCTGGAGCTGGCCCTGGGCATGCCGTCGGTGAAGACCATCGTATTCTCGACCCATGTACGGTTCGACACCAGCCCCGAGCGGCGCTTCCTGGCAGATGCCGCGCGCGACACCTTCCGCCGCTACCTCGCGGCCGGCAAGCACGTGGTGTTCATGAACGACGTGCCGATCCTGAACTTCGACCCACGTTCGTGCATCAAGCGCGCCGGCGTGGCCTCGTCGGCTACCCGTGCGCCGTGCGCGATCGCGCGCAGCGAATGGGACGCGCAGGTGGCGCAGCACAACGCGATCCTCCAACAGTTCATGGAGGAATTTCCGCAGATCGAATGGTTCGACACGGCGTCGGCGCTGTGCGACAAGGACCATTGCAATGTCATGATCGACGGCCGCCTGATGTACCGCGACAAAGACCACCTGAGCTATGACGGCGACCTGTTTGTCGGCAAGCATTTCGCGCAGCGGCCCCAACATCGGGCGCGGCAATAAAGCGGGGGCCCGGATGTCAATCCGGGCCTTCGCCGATGGGCCTGGTCGTCCAGCTTATATGCACCTCTTGTGATAACCCCCATCCATCAGGATCGATCTGGTTGATTGAAGGCAATTTCCAGCAAATTTCCTTAACGTAAGATGAATTCCTTCCGGCAATGACTATTCCCTCGCCGGCTTCCTTCATCTACCGTTTCCTGGAGAATTCCCGTGATCACGACCGAATCGACGCCCTCCAAGTTCAAGCCTTATACCCGGCAGACCATCCACCTGGCACGCCAATGGCAATGGATGACGCCGGATCTCCAGGAAGCGGTGCAGGTGGTGTCGCATGTGCTGCCGTTTCGCGTCAACGCCTACGTGCTCGAGCAACTGATCGACTGGAGCCGGGTGCCCGACGATCCGATCTATCGCCTGACCTTTCCGCACCGCGACATGCTGCCCGCGGCCGAGTACGAACAGCTGCGCGACCTGGTGCTGTACAAGAAAGACGATGCCGCCATTGCACGCCTGGTGCACGGTATCCGCATGCGCATGAACCCGCACCCGGCCGGCCAGATGACGCACAATGTGCCGCGCGTGAACGACGCGCCGCTCCGGGGCCTGCAACACAAGTACAAGGAAACCGTGCTGTTCTTCCCGAGCGCCGGCCAGACCTGTCACGCTTACTGCACCTTCTGCTTCCGCTGGCCGCAGTTCGTCGGCATGGACGACATGAAATTCGACGCGCGCGAGTGCTCCGAGCTGGTGTCCTACCTCGCGGCGCACCCCGACGTCACCGATGTATTGATCACCGGGGGCGACCCGATGATCATGAATACCCGCTCGCTGGCCGAATTCCTCGAGCCGCTGCTGGCGCCCGAACTGGCCCATATCCAGAATATTCGTCTCGGTACCAAGTCGGTTGCCTACTGGCCGCAGCGCTTCGTCTCCGACAAGGATAGCGACGACCTGATGCGACTGTTCGAGAAAGTGGTCGGGGCCGGCAAGAACCTGGCGATCATGGGGCACTACAACCATGCCGTGGAGCTGCGTGCGCCCGTTGCGCAGCAAGCGGTCAAGCGCATCGTCGGTACCGGCGCCACGCTGCGCATGCAAGGGCCGCTGATCCGCCACATCAACGAAGACCCGAAGAGCTGGGCCGAACTCTGGACCACCGGGGTGCGCCTGGGCGCCATACCGTATTACATGTTCGTCGAGCGCGACACCGGCCCGCGCGACTACTTCTCGCTGCCGCTGGCGCGCGCGCACCAGATTTTCCAGGAGGCGTATTCGATGGTCTCGGGCCTGTCGCGCACGGTGCGTGGGCCGTCGATGAGCGCCTTCCCGGGCAAGGTGGTGATCGATGGCATCGTCACCATCAACGACGAGAAGCTGTTCGCGCTGCAGTTCCTGCAAGCCCGCAATCCGGAATGGGTGCGCCGCCCATTCTTTGCCAAATACGATCCCGACGCCACCTGGCTCGACCACCTCAAGCCAGCCTTCGGGCGCGACAAGTTCTTCTTCGAGCACGAGAGCGGCGGTCCCTTGCGCGGTCCGGGCGGGCGCGTGATTCCACTGGTGCCGGCGAACCAGCTGCGCGCCAGCGGCAACGCATGCACTCCGGCCCAGTCCGACGCCGCCTGACGCCAGGCCGGGAGACCTGAACCATGCCGGACCAGGCCATCGCGCCACGCCTGTCCGGCGTGGCGGTTTTTTTCTACGTGTTCCTGCCGTTTGCGCTGGGGCACTACCTGTCTTCGCTGCTGCGCAACGTGAACGCGGTGCTGGCCTCGCACCTGGTCGGGGCGCTCGCGCTCACCCCGGGTCAGCTGGGCCTGCTCACCAGCGCGTTTTTCCTCGCGTTTGCCCTGGTCCAGCTGCCGGTCGGGATTGCCCTGGACCGCTACGGACCGCGCAGGGTGCAGCTGGCGATGATGCTCGTCGGTGCGCTCGGCGCGCTGCTGTTCGCGCGCGGCCACGACTTCGCGCAACTGATGCTCGCGCGCGCCGTCATGGGCCTTGGGCTGGGCGGCTGCTTCATGGCGGCGGTCAAGGCCATCTCTACCTGGATTGCGCCAAGCCGGCTGCCGTCGGTGCATGGCTACCTGATCGCGGTCGGCGGCCTGGGCGCGGCCAGCGCCACCATGCCGGTGCGCCTGGCCCTCGACTATACCGACTGGCGCGGCCTGTTCGTCATGCTGGCGGCCCTGACGGCCTGCTGCGGCCTGCTGATCTGGCTGCTGTGTCCCCAGGCGGCCAGGCCGGCGCCTGGAGCGCCGCGCGCCCCGCTCGGGCAGGCACTGCGCGAGGTGTTCCAGGCGCCGGTATTTCGCACCGCAGCCTCGCTGGTGCTGGTGCCGCATGCGGTGTTCTTCGGCATCCAGGGCCTGTGGATCGGGCGCTGGCTGTCCGATGTCGCGCGCTTTCCCGACGATGCCGTCGCCTACCTGCTGTACCTGGGCATGGCGGCGGTGATCTTCGGCGCCATCGCGGTCGGCATGATCACCGAATGGGCCGCGCGGCGCGGCATTGCCCCATTCGATGTGGCCGCCACCGGCATCGGCCTGTTCCTGCTTATACAGGCCGCCTTCGTGCTCAATTACCAGCCGAGCTTCCAGCTGCTATCGGTGATGTTCACCCTGGTCGGCACGATTACCGGCATCGAATATGCGATCGTCGCGCAATCGATGCCCAAGGAGCTGACCGGGCGCGCGGCGACCTGCCTGAATCTCTTGATCTTCATCGGCGCCTTCGTGGTGCAGGCGGGCTTCGGGCTGATGCTGGGGCTGTGGACTCCGGACGCGGCCGGCCATGCGCCGGCGCTGGCCTACCGCACCGCCTTTGCCGTGCTGCTGCTGGTGCAGCTGCCGGGGCTGGCCGCGTTCGTGCTGCGCCGCCGGCGCCAGTTGCGTGCCGCCGCTGCGTTGCCCTCATCCGTGGCCGGCGCGGACGACGACGCGCCACTGGCTACCCCCTCGTGAAGGGGGGCTTTGCCTGAAATCGGCAACGGCGCGGGCTTGCCAGGCGGGCCAGCATGGCGGCACAATGGTGAGCATCGGTCCATCCCAGGGAGAGAACCACCATGCCCAACCCTAGCTTGCCTCGCCTGTCGGCAGGCGCACTGGTGCTGCTGCTTGCCGCCTGCGGCGACCGATCCACCCTGCCGGTAGGCGCCGACGTCGGCCTGCAACCGACCATCAAGCAACCGGTCAAGCGCCTGATCCCGACCGTCGACATCGCCCCCGCCAAGGGCTGGCCGCAGGGTGGCGTGCCAGCCACTGCACCGGGCCTGGCGGTGCAGGCGTTCGCCGCCAAGCTCGACCACCCGCGCTGGCTGCACGTGCTGCCCAATGGCGACGTGCTGGTGGCGGAAACCAATGCACCGCCGCGTCCCGAGGGCCACAAGGGCATCATGGGCCATATCAAGGGCTATATCATGGGCAAGGTGATGGCGCGGGCCGGGGCCGCCGTGCCGAGCGCCAACCGCATCACATTGCTGCGCGATGCCGACGGCGACGGCGTCGCTGAAACACGCAAGGTGTTCCTCAAGGGCCTGAACTCGCCGTTCGGCATGGCGCTGGTGGGCGACCAGCTCTACGTGGCCAATACCGACGGCATCGTGCGCTTTCCCTACCGCACGGGCGATCTCGAGATAACGGCGCCCGCCCAGCCGGTGGCGGCGCTGCCGGGCGGTCCGCTGAACCACCACTGGACCAAGAACATTCTCGCCAGCCAGGACGGCCGCAAGCTGTACGCCACCGCGGGCTCGAACAGCAACGTCGGCGAGAACGGCATGGACCAGGAGCTCGACCGCGCCGCCATTCTCGAAGTGGACATCGCCACCGGCCAAACGCGCCTGTTCGCCTCTGGCCTGCGCAACCCCAATGGCATGGCCTGGAACCCGCAGACCGGCGCGCTCTGGACCGTCGTCAACGAACGCGACGAACTGGGGAGCGATCTGGTGCCCGACTACCTGACATCGGTGCAAGATGGTGGCTTCTACGGCTGGCCGTACAGTTATTTCGGCAGGCACGTCGATGCGCGCGTCAAGCCGGCGCGCCCCGACCTGGTGGCCAGGGCACTGGTGCCAGACTATGCGCTTGGCGCCCATGTGGCGGCGCTCGGGCTGGTCTTCTACACCGGCGCGCTGCTGCCGCAGTTCGCCAATGGCGCCATCGTCGGTCAGCACGGCTCGTGGAACCGCAAGCCGCTGGCGGGCTATAACGTGGTGTTCATTCCGTTCACCGAGGGCAAGCCATCGGGCAAGCCGGTCGAGGTGCTCAGCGGATTTGTCGACGACAGTGGCGACGCCTTGGGGCGCCCGGTTGGCGTGGCAGTAGACAAGGCGGGTGCGATCCTGGTGGCAGACGATGTAGGAAACGTGGTCTGGCGGGTGACGCCGGCCCGGCGCTGATCAGGCGCGCGTAGCGAACGCGCGGCCGCAGTCGTTCAGGCGCAACCGCGCACCAGCATGATCGGCAGCCCGGTCCAGGCAATCGCCACGAAGGCCAGCGCCGCGCCCAGCGCCGCCGCCCAGTCGAGCAACCTAGCCTGGGTCGCGGCCCGGGCACGCAAGATCGCGCGCTCGCGCCACATCAGCCAGGCGCACACCGCCAGCGCCGCCACGGTGACCATCCCCAGCAGCATCCGGTCGGGTCCACCCGCGCGCATCATGGCCGGCGTGCATTGCGCCGCTGCCACCAGGTAGCAGAAGGTGAAATGCGCCGCCCATATCAGCAGGGGCAGGGTGCCGCGCAGCAGCTGGCGCCAGAAATGATCGTGCATGCTTGTTACTCCATCAGCAGTGGCAGGACATGTACCAGCACCATGCCGGCAATGCCCTGCAGCGTCGTGTAGTGCCAGATCAGGGCGATGTTGTCGAGCGTCGCCCGGCTGCGTACACCAAGCATGCCGCGCCAGGCGCGCAGGCACAGGTAAGGACCGGCGAGGGCCAGCAGGAAGATATGCAGGCCTTGGTAGCTCAGCAGCGCGCCGATCGCCGCGCCCCAGGCGGTGGCGGTCGGGTCCAGTCCCGCGAACTGGTGGCCGTTCAGGTCGAGCAGGAACGACGCCACCGCGCAGCCGAGCGCCGCCAGCACCAGCCAGGGCAGGCGCCGCTTGCCGAGCGCGCGCACGGCCAGGATCATCAGGGCGGAACTGGCCAGCAGCAGCCCGCCGGAGGCGAACTGCCAGGGCAGGGCAGGCAGCGCCGCGCCCGGCGGCGGGCACACCTGCAGCCGCATCGACACGTGGATGTAGGCAAAGCAGAACGAAGCGAAGATGCTGGCGTCGACCACCAGCGTGACCATCGTGCCCCACCACGACTGCGAGGCGGTGCCCTTGGCATTGACCGGCAGCACCAGGTCGTCGGAGACGCGCGCCTCTTCAATGGACGGCTTGCGGTCCGACTGCCACAGCCAGGCCATGGTGCCGGCCACCGCCACGAAGCCGAAGATCCAGGCCAGCAGCATGATCTTCACCGTCAGCAGCAGGAAAAAGCCCGCCGTGCCTAACGCCGCGATCAGTGGCAGCCAGCTGTCGCCAGGCAGCACCATCACGTAGCGTGGCTCGGCGCGCACAGGGCTGGTGGCGATGGTTTCGCGCAGGCCGGTGGCAGTGTTCGGCAGGTAGTGCTGGCCGCGCGCGACTTCGTCGGACAGGGTCGGCTGGTCCCACAGCGGGTTGACCGTGGTAATGCGCGGGATGCTGCGGTTGCCATAGGATTCGGATGGCAGCCATTCGAGGGTGGCCGCGTTCCATGGGTTGCCGACGTCTTTCGTGGAGCGGCGCAGCGTGCGCACCAGGTCGGCGAAGAACAGCACGACGCCCGCGGCGAACACGAAGGCGCCGACCGTGGAGAGCATGTTGAGCAGGTTCCAGCCCAGGTTCGCGTCATAGGTATAGACCCGGCGCGGCATGCCGTACAGACCGGTGATGTGCATCGGGAAGAAGGCCAGGTTGAAGCCGCCGAACATCAGCCAGAAGACCCAGCGCGCCAGCGTTTCCGACATCTGGTTGCCGTTGATGAGCGGCGCCCAGTAATACATCGCCGCGAATACCGGGAACACCATCCCGCCGATCAGCACGTAGTGCAGGTGGGCCACGATGAAATAGGTATCGTGCACCTGCCAGTCGAACGGAATCACCGCCACCATGACGCCGGTCAGGCCGCCCAGCACGAAGATGAACATAAAGCCCATCAGGAACATCGTCGGTGCGCTCATCTTGACGCGGCCGTTCCACAGCGTGGCGATCCAGGCGAATACCTGGATGCCGGTGGGGATCGCCACCGCCATGCTGGCGGCCGAAATGAAACTCATCTCCAGCACGCCGAGGCCGGCGGTGAACATGTGATGCGCCCACAGCCCGAAGCTGAAGAAGCCCACGCCCACCAGCGCCACGATGATCGTGCGCCGCCCGACCAGGGTGGTCTGGGCGATGGTCGGGATCATGGTCGAGACCATGCCGGCGGCAGGCAAGAAGATGATGTAGACCTCGGGGTGGCCGAAGAACCAGAACAGGTGCTGCCACAGGATCGGGTCGCCGCCACGCTCGGAAATGAAGAATGGCCAGTCGAAGGCGCGTTCGAGTTCGAGCAAGGCGGTACCGGCGATCACGGCCGGGAACGCGAACACGATCATTACCGCTACCACCAGCATTGCCCAGGCATACACCGGCATGCGGCGCAGCGTCATGCCGGGCGCGCGGGTGAACAGGATGCCGACGATCAGCTCGACCGCGCCGGCAATGGCCGAAATCTCGATGAAGCCGATCCCCAGCAGCCAGAAGTCGGCATTCAATCCGGGCGAGTATTTCTCGCCCGTCAGCGGTGGGTACATGAACCAGCCGCCATCCGGGGCCAGGCTGAAGAACAGCGTGCAGAAGAAGGCCAGGCCGCCAAAGGCGTAGGCCCAATAGGCATAGGCGGACAGGCGCGGAAAGGGCAGGTCGCGCGCGCCCAGCATGTTGGGCAGCAGGTAGACCGCGATGGCTTCGACGATCGGGATCGCGAACAGGAACATCATCACCGTGCCATGCATGGTGAAGACCTGGTTATAGGTGCCGGGGCTGAGCAGGGTGTTGTCCGGTACCGCCAGCTGGACCCGCATCAGTAGTGCCAGGATGCCGGCCAGCACGAAGAACAGCAGCGCGGTGCCGATGTAGAGCAGGCCGATGCTGGTGTTGTTGACCGAGGTGACAAAGCGCAGCCCGGTCGGGGTGCGCCAGACTTTTTTCAGCTGCTCGAAGTCTTCTGCGGGGCGGGGCAGCGCAGTCGGCACAGAAGTCGGTGAAGGGCTTGGCAAGGCAGCGTCGGTCATTTCAGGTGCTCGAGGTAAGTGGCGAGCGCGTCCAGGGTATCGCGGTCGAGGTCTTGCGAGCCGGGCATGAACACGCCCGGCTTGGCAGCCTGCGGGTTGGCGATCCAGCTGCTCAAGCTGTCGCGATGGTTACGCAAGGTGCCGGCGCCGATGTGCATGCGGCTGCCGACGTGGGTCAGGTCGGGCCCCAGGCGCGTGACCTCGGTCACGCCACGGATGGTGTGGCAGGCCTGGCAGCGCTGCTCCAGAAAGGCGCTGCGGCCGCGCTGCAATACCGGGCTCTCCAGTGCACTGGACAGCGGCGCCGCGGGCAGCGCCTGGCGCGCCAGCCACGCGTCGAATTCCGGCGCGGGCAAGGCCACGACGTGCAGCGCCATCTTGGCGTGCTGGGCGCCGCAATATTCTGCGCACTGGCCGCGGTAGATGCCGGGCTTGTCGGCGCGCAGACGCAGGCCGGTAACGCGCCCCGGTACCATGTCGCGCTTGCCGGCCAGTGCCGGGATCCACAGGCTGTGGATCACGTCGGCCGAATTCAGGCCGAGATAAACCTCGCGCCCGGCCGGAATATGGATTTCATTGGCCGTGACGATCTCGCGTCCGGTCGCCGGATCGCGGTAGCGCACTTCCCACCACCACATCTTGGCGGTCACCGAAATGGTGAGGGCGTCGTGCGAGGATTGCGGCGCGAGCTCGGTGCTGCGCCAGGTGCTCCATCCGAGCAGCGCGGTCAGCACCACGACCGGAAAGGCGATGCCGCCGCCGCCAATCCATAGCAGCGCGCGCGCAGGGCGTTCATGGCGCCGCAGGCTCACGACCAGCAGCAGCATCACGGCCACGAAAATCATGGCGCCAGCGATAAACAGCACCCAGGCGAACTGGCTGATGATGGCGGCGTCCCAGCCGGCCGGATGCAGCACCGATTGCAGGCGTTCGGCGCTCATCGCAGTGTGTACAGGAAGGCCGCCATGTGGCGCGCCTCCTGCTCCGTCAGGCCCATGGGCGGCATCTCGGTGCCGGGTTTCACGGCGTGCGGCGTGCGCAGCCATTGCACCATGTTGGCGGGCTGGTTGGGGATGCCGCCGGCGATATAGCTCAGGCGTCCGATATGGTCGAGCGCCGGGGCCAGCTCGCCGGCCGCGCCCTGGACCCCGGGTATCGAGTGGCAGGCGCCGCACTGGTACTGGGTGACCAGGCGCAGCCCTTGCTGCGCATCGCCACCAGGCACGGCGACCACGCCAGAGTCTCCCTTGCAGCCGGCCAGTATGGCGGCACAAACCAGCACCAGGCCGACACGGTGTGTGGTTTGAGAGACAAAGTGGTGGGATGTAAGGGTGCGCACGCTTGGAAA
Source organism: Massilia sp. H6 (assembly GCF_024802625.1). Lineage (NCBI taxonomy): Bacteria > Pseudomonadati > Pseudomonadota > Betaproteobacteria > Burkholderiales > Oxalobacteraceae > Massilia > Massilia sp. H6. Next base: position 3,920,480 of record NZ_CP103371.1, on the reverse strand, counting down.
TCAGGATTATGAAGTGGCTTTTATAATACACAAAGAATGATGTATTTTTTTTAACATATCCAATCGGACGCTCCCCTCCAGCATGCTCTCCAACCGCCACCGGCTGATCGCCAGGACCGCCGTACTTACGCTGCTCGCTGCCGGGGTCGCTGCAGGCGCGGCCGGTCTCGCCATGCTGTACGGCGGCTGGTATAACATCGGGGCCACCGCCCAGCACTTCCCCTTCATTTACACGGTGCTGGAAGAAGGCATGACGCGGTCGGTCCAGAACCATGCCCAGGATGTAAAGGTGCCGCCTTGGGGCGGCGCGCAGCAGTTGCAGCGCGGCGCCCAGGTCTATCGCGACCACTGCTTGCAGTGCCACGGCGGCCCTGGCGTCGCGCAGTCGACCTTCGGCATGAGCATGCAGCCGATTCCCGGCCCGCTGGTCGATGCCACCCTGCGCTGGCAGCCGCGCGAGCTGTACTGGGTTACGAAAAACGGCATCAAGATGAGCGGCATGCCGGCCTGGGAATACCACCTGCCCGACGACGACATCTGGGCCGTGGTGGCGTTTGTCAAGACCATGTCGTCAATGAGCGCCGACGATTTTCGTGCGGCCACTGCCACGGAGGTAGCGCCATGAAGCCGCTGCAATGCTTCCTTTGCCTGCTGCTGCCGGCGCTGGCCGGCTGCGTGCCGGTTCCGAGTCCCGGCGTCGAGGGCGATCCGCTGCGCGGCAAGATCGCGCTGACCCAGTACGCCTGCCAGTCATGCCACATGATTCCGGCCGTTCCCGGCTCCAAGGTCTATGTCGGCCGGCCGCTGTCCGACCTTTCCAAGCGCAAGGTACTGGCTGGAACGCTGGAGAACAACCAGGCCAACCTGGTGCGCTGGATTCGCGACCCGCAAGCGATCAACCCGCATTCGGCCATGCCCAACATGGGCGTGAGCGAACGCGATGCCATCGACATGAGCGCTTACCTCTTGATGCTCTGAGGCGCCGGCCGCACCGATCCTTGGTATCATCGCCGCCTCGGCCCGCTGCGGGCTTGACTACTCACGGGAAGACAACAATGAGATTGGTGCGCTATGGCCGCCCAGGCAAGGAAAAGCCGGGCCTGTTCGACGAAGAAGGCCGCCTGCGCGACCTGTCCACGGTAATCGATGACATCGACGGGTCGGTCCTGTCCGACAAGGCCTTGCGCAAGCTGGCAAAGCTCGACTGGAAAACGCTGCCGCTGGTGCGCGGCAACCCGCGCCTGGGCGTGCCGGTGAAAGGCGTCGGCAAGTTCATCGGCATTGGCATGAACTATGCCGATCATGCCGCGGAGACCGGCGCCGCGGTGCCGGCCGAACCGGTGTTCTTCACCAAGGCGATCAGCAGCCTGTCCGGCCCGGACGATCCGATCCAGCTGCCCAAGGGCTCGAAAAAGACCGACTGGGAAGTCGAGCTGGGGGTGGTCATCGGCACCCGCGCGCAGTATGTGAGCGAAGAAGAAGCGCTGAACTTCGTGGCTGGCTACTGCGTGGTCAACGACGTGTCCGAGCGCGCCTTCCAGTTCGAGATGGGCTCGCAGTGGGACAAGGGCAAGGGCTGCGATACCTTCGGTCCGGTCGGTCCCTTCCTGGTCACGCGCGACGAGGTGTTCGACGTGCAGGACCTCGACCTGTATCTGGAACTGAACGGCAAGCGCATGCAGAGCGGGAACACCTCCACCATGGTGTTCACGGTGGCGCAAATCGTCAGCTACGTGTCGCGCTTCATGACGCTCGAGCCAGGTGACATCATCACCACTGGCACTCCGCCGGGCGTGGGGATGGGCCGCAAACCGCAGCGCTTCCTGAAGAAGGGCGACCAGCTGAGATTGGGAATCGCGGGACTGGGCGAGCAACAGGCCGAAGTGGTGGCCTACCCGAAGTAAGCAGGCCTGGCGCTGCCAGGGCGGCTAGTCCGGCAGCGCTTCCACCGCACACCACGGCACCGCCGTCCTGGCCGTGTTCATCACCATCGCCAGGAAGGTGTAGTACCCGTTCACCCCCATCAGGTCGACCACGCCCTGTTCTCCGAACAGCGCCAGCGCATCGGCATACACCCGGTCCGAGACCGATTTTCCTTCGTGCAGCTCGACGCAGAAGTCGTGCACCACCGCTTCGTCCACCAGCATGTCCGCGGGCCGCTGCCGTAGCGCGATCGCATGGATCACCGAGTGCGGAATGCCCACCTGCGCCGCGATTGGCGCATGGATCGCCCACTCCACCTGCTGGTTCCACTGGCGCGCCGTGACCAGGATTGCCAGCTCCGAGAGCCTGGCGCCGATCGCGCTGCGGTAGCGCAGGTACTCGCCCATGCGCTGGGCGTATTCCATCAGCTCGGGACTGCGCAGCAGCGGCACGAACGGCCCGTAGAGCGCGCCGCGCGGGCCGTCGATGATGGCCTGCGCCGCCGCGCGCTGGGCCGGCGTCATGGCGTCGGGGGCGATCGGTCCGAGTCGGTCGGTCATGGAAAAACACCGATGTTGTAATTAGAAAATAATTGCATAGCGTCCAGTAAAAATCAAAAGAACCGGCGCGCCGCACGCTTATTGTCAAAGTCGTTCTTTTCGAAGGAAGCGCCATGAGCCATATCCTCCACCGCAACCTGCGCCAGGTTCCTCCGCTCGCGGTGTCCGCCAGCGGCATCCACATCCGCGACAGCGTCGGCCGCAGCTATATCGATGCCAGCGGCGGCGCGGCCGTCTCGTCGCTGGGACACGGCCATCCGGACGTGATCGCCGCCATGCACCGCCAGATCGACCGCTGCGCCTATGCCCACACCGCTTTTTTCACCACCGAGGTGGCCGAGGAACTGGCCGACCGCCTGATCCGCGGCGCGCCGCAGAAATTCAAAGGCGTCTACCTGGTCTCGGGCGGTTCGGAAGCGATGGAGACGGCGCTCAAGCTGGCGCGCCAGTACTGGGTAGAGGCGGGCGAACCAGGTCGCAGATTGTTCGTCGCGCGTCGCCAGAGCTATCATGGCAATACGCTGGGAGCGCTGGCGGTCGGCGGCAACGAATGGCGCCGCAAGGACTTCGCGCCGCTGCTGATGGACACCGTGCGGGTCGGCCCCTGCTACGAATACCGCGGCCGCCCCGCCCACCAGAGCGTCGGCGACTACACCGCCGGCCTGCTGGATGAACTCGAAACCCGCATCCTCGAGGCCGGCCCTGAGAACATCATCGCCTTCGTGGCCGAACCGGTGGTGGGGGCGACCGGCGGCGCAATCCCGCCGACGGCGGGGTATTTCCAGGGCGTGCGCGCCATTTGCGACCGCCACCGCATCCTGTTCATCGCCGACGAAGTGATGTGCGGCATGGGCCGCACCGGCAGCATGTATGCCATCGAGCAGGAAGGCGTAGCGCCCGACATCATCGTGATCGCCAAGGGCCTGGGCGCCGGCTACCAGCCGATCGGCGCGGTGCTGGCGCACCAGGGTATCGTCGATTGCCTGCGCACTGGCAGCGGGGTATTCCAGCACGGGCATACGTATATCGGCCATCCGGTCGCGGCGGCGGCGGCGCTCGAGGTGCAAAAGGTGATCGAACGCGACGATTTGCTGGGGCGGGTGCGCAGCCGCGGCGCCACGCTGCGGCGCATGCTTGGCGACGTCTTCGGCACCCACGAGCACGTGGGCGACATCCGTGGCCGCGGCCTGTTTTTGGCGCTGGAATTCGTGCAGGAGCGCGCCAGCAAGACCCCGTTCGCCCCCGAGCGCAAGCTGCATGCGGCGATCAAGGCCAAGGCGATGGAGTGCGGGCTGATGGTCTATCCGATGGGCGGCACCATCGACGGCCAGGCTGGCGACCACGTGCTGCTGGCGCCGCCCTTCATTGCGACGGCGGCGGATCTGTCGGAGATCGTGTCGCGGCTGGCCGATGCCGTGGAGGCGGCCCTGCGGGCCTAGGGCTTTGCCAGCACCTTCTTGAGCCACGCCGAGATATCCCGCACCTCTTCCAGGCACAGCGAGTGCGGCATCGGATACTCGTGCCACTCGACCTGGTAACCGAGCTGGCGCAGCATCTCGGCCGATTCCTGGGCGCGGGCGAAGGGCACCACGGTGTCCTGGCGGCCGTGGGCCATGAACACCGGCGTGGCCAGGCTCTGTTCGGTGCGTTCGGCGCCGGCGTTGGCCGCCAGCGGCAGGTAGCCCGACAGGCACAGCATGCCCGCCAGCGTTTCGGGATGGCGCATGCCGGCCTGCAGCGTCATGGCGCAGCCCTGCGAGAAGCCGGCCAGGATGATGCGCGAGGCCGGGATGCCGCGTGCTTTCTCGCGCGCGATCAGCGCTTCGACGTCGCGCTGCGAGGCGCGCAGGCCGCCTTCGTCCTCGCGGCGGGTCAGGTCGGTGGCGACGATGTCGTACCACGAGCGCATGACATAGCCGCCATTGATCGTCACCGGCATGGTGTTCGCGTGCGGGAAGACGAACCGGATGCCCGGCAAGCCAGCCAGGTCGAGTTCTTGCACCATCGGCACGAAATCGTTGCCGTCGGCGCCCAGGCCGTGCAGCCAGATGATGGCGATTTCCGGATTCGGCGCGGTGTCGATCTCGATGTTTTCCAGCAGCTGGTTCATGTGCATCCTCAAGAAGTGTTACGTGGGCGTGGCAGGACGCAGCGCCGACTTCGGGCGGAAGGTCTTGCTCACGTCCGGATTGGTTTCCATATAGGGGCCGCCAATCAGGTCGATACAGTAGGGGACCGCAGCGAAGATGCCGCCGACGACGACTTCGCCGGCCTCGTCCTTGAGTCCTTCGAGCGTTTCCTTGATCGATTTGGGTTGGCCCGGCAGGTTCATGATCAGTGCCGCATGGTTCGCCGTCTCGCGGATCACCGCGCTCTGGCGCGACAGGATCGCGGTTGGCACGAAGCGCAGGCTGATCTGGCGCATCTGCTCGCCGAATCCGGGCATCTCTTTGGTGGCCACCGCCAGCGTGGCCTCGGGCGTGACATCGCGCCGCGCCGGCCCGGTGCCGCCGGTGGTGAGCACCAGGTGGCAGCCGACGCTGTCGACCAGCTCGAGCAGCGTGCGTTCGATCTCGGCGCGCTCGTCGGCGATCAGGCGCGTCTCGAGCCGATAGGGCGTGGTGATGGCCTGCGCCAGCCAGTCGCTCAGGGCAGGAATGCCCTTGTCCTGGTAGACGCCGCCGCTGGCACGGTCGGATACCGACACCAGGCCGATCACGAGCACGTGGCCGTCCTGGTCGTGCTTATTCGTCGCCGGACTCGTCATCGATTGCTTCCTCGTCGTCGCCTTCGGCATTGGCCGGCTTGGACTTCTTGTTCAGGTCTTTCAGAATCTGGAAGATTTCGCGATAGGCCTTCGGCGGTTTGGACTCAGCCTGTTCCTTGCGCGCATTGCGGATCAGGGTGCGCAGGTGCTGCACATCGAGTTCCGGATTTTCTTCCAGCAGCTTGGTCAGGGCCGTGTCGTCGGTCAGCAGCTTCTCGCGGCGGCGCTCGAGGGCGTGCAGCGAAGCCGTTTCTGCCTTGGAGGCGCCCTTCCAGCTGTCGATGGTGCGCTGGATGACGGCGATTTCTTCTTCGTCGAGCGTGCGCATCTTCTTGCCCACGAACTGCAGGGCGCGGCGGCGGCCTTCGTGGTTGGTGATGGATTGGCAGGTGAGGATGGCCTCGCGCACGTCTTCCGGCATCTCGACGCGCTTGACCCGGTCACGCGCGGCTTCGACCAGCTGTTCGCCGAGCTTTTGCAGCTCGTTCGAGTGGCGCTTGGCCTCGGACTTCGATGGGCGTTCGTATTCTTGCTCGAACTCGTTGGACTGGAAGCCGACGGAGCCGCGGTTTGGATTAGGCATATTTGATGAAATTCCGGAATGATCCGATTGGCGCTGGGCCGATCAGTAAAAACTGTAAACGGCTGCTATGATAACTGTTTTAGGGCTGGCCACGAAAAACACGATATGAACGACTCCGCTTTTACCCACACCCAGGACCAGCTGAAACAGCTCGCCCGCGACATGTTGACGTTTGCCCGCGAGCAGGGCGCCACCGATGCGTCGGTCGACATCAGCGAAGGAAGCGGTCTTTCAGTTTCCGTGCGTAAAGGCAAGATCGAGACGATCGAGCAAAATCGCGACAAGGGCATCGGCATTACCGTCTATGTCGGGCAATGCCGCGGCAACGCGAATACCTCCGATTTCTCCACCAAGTCGCTCAAGGATACCGTCGAAGCGGCCTGGAACATCGCCCGCTTCACCGCGCAAGACGACTGCTCGGGCCTGCCCGATGCCGACCTACTTGAAATGAACCCGCGCGACCTGCGCCTGTTCTATCCGTGGCAGATCAGCACCGAGCAAGCCGTCGAGCTGGCCCAGCGCTGCGAAAACGCCGCCTTCGAGGTCGATCCGCGCGTCACCAACAGCGAAGGCGCCAGCGTCTACCTGCAGCAGTCGCACTTCGTGAGCGCCAACAGCCGCGGCTTCATCGGCGGCTATCCGTTCTCGCGCCACACCATATCGGTGGCGCCGATCGCGGGCAAGGGCAATAAGATGCAGCGCGACGACTGGTACACCTCGGCGCGCGACCCGAAGCAGTTGGCCAAGCCGGAGCTGGTGGGCCGCTACGCCGCCGAACGCGCGCTGGCGCGCCTGAACGCGCGCAAGTTAGACACCCGCACCTGCCCGGTGCTGTTCGAGGCGCCGCTGGCTGCCGGCCTGCTTGGCGCCTTCGTGCAGGCGGTGTCGGGCGGCGCGCTGTACCGCAAGTCGACTTTTCTCCTCGATACGCTCGGCAAGCCGGTGTTCCCGGACCATATCAACATCGTCGAAGATCCGCACCTGATCGGCGCGGTCGGTTCGGCGCCGTTCGACGAAGAAGGCGTAAAGACCGTGCGGCGCAAGGTCGTCGACAATGGCGTGCTACAGGGTTATTTCTTGTCCTCGTATTCGGCGCGCAAGCTCGGCATGGCCAGCACCGGCAATGCCGGCGGTTCGCATAATCTCGACATGGTATCGACCCAGACCAAACGCGCCGACGATTTCGAAGGCATGCTGCGCAAGATGGGCACCGGCCTGCTGGTTACCGAGCTGATGGGGCAGGGCGTCAACTATGTCACGGGCGACTATTCGCGCGGCGCCTCCGGCTACTGGGTCGAAAACGGCGTAATCCAATATCCGGTGGAAGAAATCACCATTGCCGGCAATATGCGCGAGATGTTCCAGCAAATCGTGGCCGTCGGCAACGACGTCCTCACCCGCGGCAACAAGTCGACCGGCTCGATCCTGATCGAGAAAATGGTCATCGCCGGCTGCTGACAGGAGACCGCCATGAGCAAATTCATCCGTATCGACAAGGACAACGTCCCGAAGAAGGCAGTCCTGCTCAACCTCGACCTGGTCGCCACGGTCGAGCTGGCACCGCAATCCGAACTGCTCAGCTCAAGCAACGACGAAAAGCGCGTCTACGCCAGCTTGCTCTCGGGTGACAAGACCACGCTGGCAACCGTGCATTTCGACAACGTCGAGGATGCCCATGCCTGGGTTGCCACCCACCTCGACGTCAGGCTTTAGGCCTCACGCCATGGCTGCCAACAAGACGGTGGCGAACGATGCCAGCGTGCGTGCCTATCTCGATGCCATTGTCGATGAAGAGCGCCGGCGCGATTGCGAGGCGATCGCCGCAATGATGGGCCGCCTTACCGGCGCCCCAGGGCGCATGTGGGGCACCGGCATCGTCGGTTTCGGCAGCTACCACTATGTCTACGACAGCGGCCGCGAAGGCGATGCGCCGCTGGCCTGCTTCGCCGCGCGCAAGGGCGACATCAGCCTGTACCTGACTTGCGAGCCGGAGCGCCTCGATGCCCTGCGCGAGCAGCTTGGCCGGCACAAGATGGGCAAGGCCTGCCTGTATCTGCGCCGCCTCGGCGAGGTCGACGCCGGCGTGCTCGAACAAATGGTGGCCGAATCGATTGCTGTCACGCGGGCGCGCTACGGCAGCCCGATCGCGGCAGCTGCGCCGCAGCTTGACCGCGGCTGACGGCAATCATTGACAGCGCCGGCCCAGAGGCTGGCGGCCAGGCGGTCAACCGCCAGCCGGCTCGATCCGGCTGAGCCGCTGCCCGTAAATCCCCCAGGTGCGCGGCTCGCCATCGACCGTGGCCTTCAAGACCCAGCCGGTGCCGAGCTTCTCCACCAGTACCTCGGTATTGAGCTCCTTCGCCACTTTCTCGGCCCAGGCCTGGGCCGAGCCGCGGCCCTTGAACAGTTCGTGGCCGTCGAACACGACGGTGGCGTCGAACACGGATGCGGCAAATACGGTCATGGTGCGCGCTTTCTTATTGCTTGCGCAGGGCGCGCACGGTATTGAGTACCGGCTGCAGCACCGAGGCGCCCAGGCGCGCACTGCGGGCGCCGTCCCAGCCCACCAGCGGGTCCGGGTCGTTGGCGTTGTCCTTGAACGGCAGTTCCAGGGTCAGGGACAGGCAACCGAAGGCATGGGTGATGTGCGGCGAACCCATGGTGAGCGTTTCTTCGGTGAACGGCGTCGCGCCGTAGCCGTGCACGTCCTGGAAGTCCGGGCTGGCGACCTTGAAGTCGGCGATGAAGCGCTGCTGCGCCGCCATCTGGTCGGCGCTGAAGGTGGGGAGCGATTCGCTGCCGGCCACGAACACATAGGGCAGGCCTTCGTCGCCATGTACATCCAGGCACATGTCGACGCCGATTTCGTGCATCTTCTGGCGCACCAGGAATACTTCCGGGCTGCGCTCCATGGTCGGGTTCATCCACTCGCGGTTCAGGTTGGCGCCGGCCGCGTTGGTGCGCAGGTTGCCGCGCACCGAACCGTCCGGGTTCATGTTCGGCACCACGTAGAACACCGCTTCATTGAGCAGCTGGCGGCCAAACGGATGGGCCGGGTCGAGCAGGGCGTCGAGCATGCCTTCGACGAACCATTCAGCCATCGTCTCGCCCGGATGCTGGCGCGCGATGACCCAGACTTTCTTCTTTGTCGGCGCAGCTTCGCCTTGCGAGTCGTCGCCGATCACCAGCATGTTCAGGTCGCGGCCGTCGACGGTCGAGCCCAGATCGAGCATGCGCACGTTCTCGGACATCTGGGCGCGATCCAACAACTCCAGGTGGCGTTCCCACGAATACGGCTCGAAATAGGCGTAGTAGACGCTGTCCATGCCCGGTGTGTGTTCGATGGTCATGACGTCGCCATCGAAACTGGTCGGTACCCGGAACCAGTTGACGCGGTCGTAGCTGGCCATGGCCTGGTAGCCTTCCCAGCCGGCCGGATACGCGGCCTGGCCGGCGTTAAGGAAGCGGATCGTGCAGGCCTGGCCTTGCGCGCCCTGCAGGCGGAAATAGAACCACTGGATGATCTCGGCGTGCGAGTCCTTGCGGATGTTCAGGTCGATGGCGTTGGCGCTGGTGGCGTTCACGACCTCGATGGCGCCGGCGTCGAACTGGCTGCTGATCTTGATAGACATGGTATGTCCTGTTGTTGGATGATGTCGGAAAGTCAAATGATACCGCAAGCCTCAATCGAGGCCGCCGAAGCGCTCATGGAAGTCGCGGCTGGCGCCCGGTGTGCTGGCATCTTCATGCAGCAGCATGGCCATCAGGTGCTGCTCCGCCTGCACATAGGTCAGGCGGTAGATCTGCCTGGCCAGCCGGTAGGCGTCCGAGCCGGGCCACGGCTTGGGCAGCAGCTCGACCGGCAGCATCGGATCGTGCAGCTGGACCCGGCGGTACGAATGGATCAGCAAGCTGCGCAGCGCAAAGGCATCTTGTGGCGCGGTGATCGCGCCGGATTCAGCCAGGGCCAGCACCGGGGTGTAGGCGTCGATGAATTGGCGGTAGCTGGCGCTGACGCTGGACAGATCCCAGCAGTCGCCGACCAGCTCCGGCAAGGGCCGCGAGCCACTGCCGGGCAACTCGGCCGCATCGACGACGAAGACCTTGCCCGCGGCCTGGCAGCGCGCCAGCACCTCGTGCAGGGTGTCGCGGCTGGGCGCGGGATGCGCCATCACGCCGCTGGCCAGCATGGCGAAGCCTTCCCATTCGAGTTCCTTTCTCAGCAGGGTGCGCAGGTCGCCGTCGATGCTGCTGGTCGGGGCCAGCACCAGCGTCCAGCGACCGTCCCAGTGCTGGCCCGGCGGCGAATAGATGCGGCGGTTGGCGCGCTCGAAGCGCGGCAGGGCGGTCGGCTCGAGTGCATAGCGGCTGCGCCGGCCTTCGCGGCTGGCGCTGAGCCAGCCTTCTTGCACCAGCCGGAACACGCTGGTGCGCACCAGCCGGTCGGACACGCCGAGCGGGGCCAGCAGCTCGATCATGCTGCCCAGCCAGAACGCGCCGCCATGCGGCGCAATGGCGTCGCCGCAGAGCGTCATCACCAGCGATTTATGGCGCGGCGGGTCGCTGGCGAGAAAGTGGGCGATCCAGTCGCCGCTTGCGCTTAGGGGCATATGAGTTGCATGAGATTCGCCGCAATATGATTCAAAATTCTGGTGTACATCTGATTTTTTGTATCGTATTATGGATTGGATAGGTTTGCAAATGGAGAACCGACATGTACGCACAGATGGTGGAGACCGGGCTCAAGAAAGTCCGTACCGAAGAAGACATGAGCGCTGAAGAAGCCGCGTTCCAGGCGCGCATCGATGCCGGCATCAAGATCGAGGCCAAGGACTGGATGCCCGACGCCTACCGCAAGACCCTGATTCGCCAGATTTCGCAGCATGCGCACAGCGAGATCGTCGGCCAGCTCCCCGAGGGCAACTGGGTCACGCGCGCGCCGACGCTTAAGCGCAAGTCGGTCCTGCTGGCCAAGATCCAGGACGAAGCCGGCCACGGCCTGTACCTGTACAGCGCCGCCGAAACCCTGGGTGTGTCGCGCGACGAACTGCTCGCCGCGCTCCATTCGGGCAAGGCCAAGTATTCGAGCATCTTCAATTACCCCACCCTGAGCTGGGCTGACATGGGCGCCATCGGCTGGCTGGTCGACGGCTCGGCCATCATCAACCAGATTCCGCTGTGCCGCTGTTCGTACGGCCCGTATGCGCGCGCCATGATCCGGGTCTGCAAAGAAGAGTCCTTCCATGCACGCCAGGGCTACGACATCATGATGAGCCTGGCCAAGGGCAGCTCCGAGCAGAAGGCGATGGCGCAGGATGCGCTCAACCGCTGGTGGTGGCCGTCCTTGATGATGTTCGGCCCGTCGGACGCCGAATCGGTCAATAGCGCGCAATCGGCGGCCTGGCGCATCAAGCTGTTCTCGAACGACGAACTGCGCCAGCGCATGGTCGACCAGACCGTGCCGCAGATCGAATACCTGGGCCTGACGGTGCCGGACCCCGACCTGAAATGGAACGCCGAGCGCGGCTCCTACGACTTTGGCGCGATCGACTGGAGCGAGTTCCAGAACGTCCTCAAGGGTAACGGCCCCTGCAACCGCGAACGCCTGCGCACCCGCGTCAAGGCCTGGGAAGACGGCGAGTGGTTCCGCGACGCGCTGGTCGCCCACGCCGACAAGAAAGCCGCGGCCAGGGCCGCTGCATAAGAAACGACCGGAGACACATAATGAGCAAAGAATGGCCCCTGTGGGAAGTTTTCATCCGCAGCCAGCACGGCCTGGCCCACAAGCATGTGGGCAGCCTGCACGCACCGGACGCCGAGATGGCCGTCAATAACGCGCGCGACGTCTACACCCGCCGCAACGAAGGCGTCTCGATCTGGGTTGTGCGTGCCAACGACATCGTCGCTTCCAGTCCAGCCGACAAAGAGGCGCTGTTCGAGCCAGCCAACAGCAAGGTATACCGCCACCCGACCTTCTTCCCGATGCCGGAAGAAGTCAAGAACCTGTGAGCGCGGCCGTGATGGTGAACACTGCAAAGATGGACTACCTTCTGCGCCAGGGCGACAACGCCCTGATCCTGTCCCAGCAGCTGTCCCAGTTGTGCGGCAAGGGCCCGGCGCTGGAAGAAGACATGGCGCTGTCGAACGTCGCGCTCGACCTGCTGGGCCAGACCCGCATGTGGCTGACCTATGCGGGCGAACTCGAAGGAGCAGGACGCGACGAAGACCGCCTGGCCTTCCACCGCGACGCCATGGAATTTCGTAACTGCCAGCTGGTGGAGCAGCCCAATGGCAGCTATGCCGAGGTCGTGATGCGCCAGTTTCTGTTCGATACCTGGCACTACTTCCTGATGGATGGCCTGGCCAGATCGAGCGACACCCGCATCGCCGAGATCGCCCAGAAGTCGATCAAGGAAGTGACCTACCACCTGCGCCGCTCCGGCGACCTGGTGGTGCGCCTGGGCGACGGCACCGATGTCAGCCACGCCAAGATGCAGGCCGCACTCGACGACCTGTGGATGTACAGCGGCGAGATGTTCCTCTACGACGAGATCGACAATGCGATGGTGGAGCAGGGCGTGGCCCCGGCCGCGGAACCGCTGCGCCGCCAGTATCTCGAGCACCTGGCCGAGGTGCTGGCCGAAGCGACCTTGACGATGCCATCGCCCGACGCCTGGATGCAGCGCGGCGGCAAGCAGGGGCGCCACACCGAGCGCCTCGGCTTCATCCTGGCCGAGATGCAGTTTTTGCAGCGCGCCTATCCGGGAGCGCAGTGGTAATGACGGCGTCGGGCATCACCACCGGCGAGGTCTGGAACTGGCTCGGCGAGGTCGCCGATCCGGAGATTCCGGTCATCTCGGTGGTGGACCTGGGTATCGTGCGCGACGTCGCCTTCGAGGGCGAGACCTGCACCGTGACGATCACCCCGACCTATTCCGGCTGCCCGGCGATGCAGGTGATTGCCGATTCGGTCAAAGAAGCCCTGCAGGCCAAGGGCATCGACGACGTACGCATCGTCAGCCGCCTGGCGCCGGCCTGGACCACCGACTGGATGAGCGATGCCGGCAAGGCCGCCCTCAAGGGCTACGGCATCGCGCCGCCCGTCCAGCAGGCGATCGACATCAGCGGCCTGCACGCCGGCATTCGCCGCCGCGCCGCGCCGATCGTGGCCTGCCCCAACTGCGGCTCGCCGCACACCCAATTGACCAGCGAATTTGGCTCGACGCCGTGCAAGGCCCTGTACAAGTGCCTCGACTGCCGCGAGCCCTTTGACTACTTCAAGTGCCACTAAGATGAGCAAATTCTATCCACTGAACGTGGCCAAGGTAAGACACGAGACACGCGATGCCATCGCCGTCACCTTCGATGTGCCGCCCGAACTCAAGTCGCAATTTGCCTACCAGCAGGGCCAGCACCTGACCTTGCGCGCCATGATCGACGGCGAAGACGTGCGCCGTTCGTATTCGATCTGCTCCGCGGTGCAGGACGATACCCTGCGCGTGGCGATCAAGCGCACCACCGGCGGATTGTTCTCGACCTGGGCCAACGAGCACCTGGCCCCTGGCGCCACCCTGGACGTGATGCCGCCGATGGGCCATTTCAATGTCCCGCTCGAGCCCGAGAGCGAGCGCCACTACCTGGTTTTTGCGGCCGGCAGCGGCATCACGCCAATCCTGTCGATCGTCAAGACCACCTTGCTGGCCGAGCCGAAGAGCCGCTTCACGATCGTGTACGGCAACCGCGCGTCGTCGAGCGTGATCTTCCGCGACGAGCTGACCGACCTCAAGGACAGCTACATGAACCGGCTCAAGCTGGTGTATGTCATGAGCCGCGAGCAGCAGGACATCGAACTGTTCAACGGCCGCATCACCGAAGAAAAGTGCGGCCATTTCCTGCGTCACTGGATCGATATCCGCGACATCGACGTGGCCTTTATCTGCGGCCCCGAAGACATGATGCACGGCGTCTCGCGCTCGCTCCAAGAAGCTGGTCTGGCCAAGGAAAAAATCCGCATCGAGCTGTTCGCCGCCAGCATCCCCAAGCACGAACACCGTCCGCGCAAGATCGAAGCAGGCGTGCCGCACCTGACCGAAGTGACCGTGATCATGGATGGCAGCGCCGCCAGCTTCACGATGGACAAAGACAAAGAGTCCCTGCTCGACGCCGGCCTGCGCGCCGGCATCGACATGCGTTATTCGTGCAAGGGCGGCGTGTGTTCCACCTGCCGCTGCAAGGTGCTCGAAGGCCAGGTGGAGATGGACGTGAACTACGCGCTCGAAGACTACGAAGTCGCGCGCGGGTTCGTGCTGAGCTGCCAGAGTTTTCCGATTACCGACAAGGTAGTCGTCGATTTCGATATCGCCGAATAAGTCCCTGGCCCGCGGGCCGCCACATAACAATAAGACTTGGAGACCACCATGAGCTACCAATCCATCCAGTTCAGCATCGACGCCGGCGTCGCCGTGCTCACGCTGAACCGCCCCGATCGCCTGAACAGCTTCACGCAAGCCATGCACCTCGAAGTGCGCCACGCACTCGATACACTGCAGGCCGACCGGTCGGTGCGCGTGCTGGTCCTGACCGGCGCTGGCCGCGGCTTTTGCGCCGGCCAGGATTTATCCGACCGCGCCGTCGAACCGGGCGCCCAGGGCGTCGACCTCGGCGAATCGGTCGAAAAATATTACGCTCCGCTGGTCCTGACGCTTAAATCGCTACCCATGCCCGTCATCTGCGCCGTCAACGGCGTGGCCGCCGGCGCCGGCGCCAACCTGGCGCTGGCCTGCGACATCGTGCTGGCGGCCAAATCGGCCAGCTTCATCGAGGCCTTCTGCAAGCTCGGCCTGATCCCGGACACCGGCGGCACCTGGCATTTGCCGCGCCTGATCGGCCATGCGCGCGCCACCGGCCTGGCCATGCTGGGCGAAAAGCTCAGTGCCGAGAAGGCCGAGCAGTGGGGCCTGATCTGGGCCTGCGTGCCGGACGAAGCGCTGATGGACCAGGCCATGGCCATGGCCGAGCATTTCGCGGCCGCGCCCACCAAGGGGCTGGCCTTCACCAAGAAGGCGCTGCAGGCCAGCTACGCCAACACCCTGCCCGAACAGCTCAAGCTGGAAGGCGACATGATGCGCGAACTCGGTTATACCCACGATTACCGCGAAGGCGTCGCCGCCTTTATCGCCAAGCGCCCGGCGCAGTTCAAGGGAGAGTAGTCGTATGCAAGCACTATCGCAAGAAAGCATCATCGCCGTGATCGGCAGCGGCGCCATGGGCGCCGGTATCGCCCAGGTGGCGGCAAACGCCGGCCACCAGGTGCTGCTGTTCGACACCCGTGTCGAAGCGGCCGACAAGGCCATCGCCGGCATTGGCGCCACCTATGCCAGGCTGGTTGAAAAAGGCCGCATGAGCGCGGCGGATGCCGATGCCGCGCAGGCGCGCCTCACGCGCATCGGCACGCTGCAAGAAGCGAAAGACGCCGCGCTGGTGGTAGAAGCCATCGTCGAGAACCTCGACGCCAAGCGCGCGCTGTTCGCCGAACTCGAAGCCATCGTTGGCGACGACTGCATCCTGGCCACCAATACCTCGTCGATTTCGGTTACCGCGATCGCGGCGCCGTTGCGCCGCCCAGAGCGGCTGGTGGGCATGCACTTCTTTAATCCGGTTCCGCTGATGGCGCTGGTGGAAGTCATTAGCGGCATCGCCACCGATCCGGCCGTGGCAGACACCGTCTACGCTACCTCGCACGCCTGGGGCAAGAGCCCGGTGCTGGCGAAATCCACGCCCGGCTTCATCGTCAACCGCGTCGCCCGTCCCTACTATGCCGAGGCGCTGCGCCTGCTGCTGGAGCAGGCCGCGGATCACGCTACGCTCGACGCCGTGATGCGCGACTGCGGCGGCTTTCGCATGGGGCCCTTCGAGCTGATGGACCTGATCGGCCACGACGTGAATTTCTCGGTGACCAATTCGGTCTACGCCGCCTATTTTGGCGACCCGCGCTTTACGCCCTCGATCCTGCAGCAGGAGCTGGTCAATGCCGGCTTCCTGGGCCGCAAGACTGGCCGCGGCTTCTACCGCTATGGCGAGGGTGTTGAAAAACCAGTTGTGCAAACCGAGCCGCCGCAAGCCAGGCCGGAGTCGGTGTCGATCGTCGGCAGCGAATCTGCCCAATTGGCCCCGCTGGCGGCGCGCCTGGCCGACGCCGGTTTCGACCTGCACCACGAAGAAACCCTGGACTGCACGCCGGGCTTCGTCTGCCAGGGCGCAGCGGTCTACCTGAGCGACGGCCGCAGCGCCAGCGAGCGCGCCGCCGAAAGCTGGCACCCTGACACCGTCGTCTATGACCTGCTGCTCGATGCCGCCGGTGCCACCCGCATCGCGCTGGCCCGCGCCGACCAGTGCAGCGAAGAAGCGTATCACGCCGTGGTTGGCATGTTCCAGGCCGCCGGCTTTGCCGTCACCCGTTTCGACGACGTTCCGGGCATGCTGGTGATGCGCACCGTCGCCATGCTGGCCAACGAAGCGGCCGATGCCGTCAACCAGGGCGTGTGCAGCGCCAGCGCCGTCGATATCGCCATGCAGAAGGGCGTCAACTACCCGCGCGGCCCGCTGGCCTGGGCCGACAGCATTGGCGTGCAGCAGGTGGTCACCGTGCTGGCCAACCTGGCCGCTACCTATGGCGAAGACCGCTACCGCGTCTCGCCGCTGCTGCGCCGCAAGCTCGCTGGCGGCGGCGAGGGAGCACGCTTTCATGATTGAGCCGCAGGCGCTGGCCGAACTGGCTGGCAAGACCATGTACGAGCGCGACCAGGCCACGCAGGCGCTGGGCATGACGCTCGACGAGATCCGCCCGGGGTATGCGCGCATGTCGATGCCGGTGCAAGCAAGCATGCTCAACGGGCACGCCACCTGCCACGGCGGCTATATCTTCATGCTGGCCGACAGCGCCTTTGCGTTCGCCTGCAATTCGCACAACTTCAACGCCGTGGGCGCGGGCTGCAGCATCGATTACCTTGCGCCGGGCCGCGAAGGAGACGTGCTGGTGGCCGAAGGCATCGAGCAAGCCTTGCAGGGCAAGACCGGCGTGTATGACGTCACCGTGCGCAACCAGGACGGCCGCACGGTGGCGCTGTTTCGCGGCAAGTCGCACCGTGTGAGCGGCATGGTGGCCGAGCTCCCGCAGTAAAGCATGCCGAAAGTCGACTAGGAGGCCGCAGATGGTCCAGAAGATGCCTGCTCCGGGCGAGCTCGAACCGATTGAACGCGCCAGCCGCGACGAACTGCAGGCCTTGCAGCTCGAACGCCTGAAGTGGTCGCTCCGTCACGCCTACGAAAACGTGCCGCACTACCGCGCCGCTTTCGATGCGGCCGGCGTGCACCCAGGCGAACTCAAGTCCCTTGAAGACCTTGCAACATTCCCCTTCACCGACAAGAAAACCCTGCGCGACAATTACCCGTTCGGCCTGTTCGCGGTGCCGCGCGAGCAGGTGGTGCGCATCCATGCATCGAGCGGCACCACCGGCAAGGCAACCGTGGTCGGTTATACGCAGCGCGACATCGATACCTGGGCCGACCTGGTGGCGCGCTCGATCCGCGCCGCGGGGGGGCGGGCCGGCGACATGGTGCAGATCTCGTACGGCTACGGCTTGTTCACCGGCGGCCTGGGCGCGCACTACGGCGCCGAGAGACTTGGCTGCACCGTGATCCCGATGTCCGGTGGCCAGACCGAAAAGCAGGTGCAGCTAATCCAGGACTTCCAGCCCTCGATCATCATGGTCACGCCCTCGTACATGCTCAACATCATCGAGGAGTTCACGCGCCAGGGACTCGACCCGGCACAGTCCTCGCTCAAGATCGGCATCTTCGGAGCCGAGCCCTGGACCGACGCCATGCGCAGCGAGATCGAAACCCGCGCAGGCATCGATGCGCTCGATATCTACGGACTGTCCGAGGTCATGGGCCCGGGCGTTGCCAGCGAATGCATCGAAAGCAAGGATGGCCCGGTCATCTGGGAAGACCACTTCTACCCGGAGATCATCGACCCGGACACCGGCGCGGTGCTGCCCGATGGCGCCGAAGGCGAGCTGGTATTGACCTCGCTGTCCAAGCAAGCGCTGCCGATCATCCGTTACCGTACCCGCGACCTGACACGCCTGTTGCCGCCAAGCTCGCGCTCGATGCGCCGGATGGCGCGCATCGCCGGCCGCTCCGACGATATGCTGATCATTCGCGGCGTGAACGTGTTCCCGAGCCAGATCGAAGAGATCATCCTGACCATGCCGGCGCTGGCGCCGCATTACCAGCTGGTGGTGGCGCGCGAAGGCCATCTCGACACGCTCGCGGTGCTCGGTGAGCTACGCGACGGCGCGCTTGCGCCAGGCGACGTCGAGCTGCTCTGCCGCGAACTCGAGCACCGCATCAAGACCCATGTGGGCGTGAGCACGCGCGTGAGCCTGAAACCGCCTGGCGCCATCGAGCGCACGCTCACCGGCAAGGCCCGGCGCGTGCTCGACCAGCGCCCCAAACATTAATATCAAGGAGACTTCATGACTGACGCATTCATCTGCGACGCCATTCGCACCCCCTTCGGCCGCTACGGTGGTGCGCTGTCCACGGTGCGCGCCGACGACCTCGGCGCGCTGCCGATCGCCGGCCTCATCGCGCGCAACAAAGACGTCGACTGGAGCGCCGTCGATGATCTGTTCTACGGCTGCGCCAACCAGGCCGGCGAGGACAACCGCAACGTCGGACGCATGGCCGCGCTGCTGGCCGGGCTGCCGCCCGAGGTGCCGGGCAACACCATCAACCGCCTGTGCGGCTCGGGCATGGACGCCGTCGGTAGCGCCGCGCGCGCGATCCGCGCTGGCGAAGCGAACCTGATCATTGCTGGTGGGGTCGAGAGCATGACGCGCGCGCCTTTCGTGATGGCCAAGGCCGACAGCGCGTTTTCGCGCGCGGCAAAGATCGAGGACACCACTCTCGGCTGGCGTTTCGTCAATCCGCTGATGAAAGCAAGATACGGCATCGATTCGATGCCGGAAACGGCCGAGAACGTGGCGCGCGAGTTCGGCATCAGCCGCGCGGACCAGGACGCGTTTGCACTGCGTAGCCAGCAGCGCTGGGCGCAGGCGCATGCCGCCGGCTTTTTCAGGGACGAGATCGTGCCGGTCACGATCGCGCTCAAGAAAGGCGAGTCGCGCGTGTTCGACACCGACGAGCAGCCGCGCGAGACCAGCCTGGCCGCGCTGGCGAAACTCAAGGGCGTGGTCACGCCGGACGGCTCGGTCAGCGCCGGTAATGCATCGAGCCTGAACGACGGCGCCTGCGCGCTGCTGCTCGCTTCCAGCGACGCCGCCGCGCGCCATGGCTTGACGCCGCGCGCGCGCGTAGTCGGCATGGCCACCGCCGGCCTGGCGCCGCGCATCATGGGCTTCGGCCCATCGCCGGCCGTGAAAAAGCTGCTGGCACTCACCGGCCTGAGTCTGGGCCAGATGGACGTGATCGAACTGAACGAAGCCTTTGCCGCCCAGGGGCTGGCGGTGACGCGCGACCTTGGCCTGGCGGACGATGCGCCGCATGTGAACGCGAACGGCGGCGCGATCGCGCTCGGCCACCCGCTGGGCGCCTCCGGCGCGCGCCTGGTGACCACCGCCGTCAACCAATTGCACCGCACGGGCGGCCGTTACGCGCTGTGCACCATGTGCATTGGCGTCGGGCAGGGCATCGCCATCATCGTCGAGCGGGTCTAGGCGTGGTCAAGGTCTACGAGATCAATGGCGTGCGCCCGGTGGTGCATCCGACTGCCTACGTGCACCCGAGCGCGGTACTGATCGGCGACGTGATCGTCGGCCCGCGCTGCTATATCGGCCCGCTGGCGTCGATGCGCGGCGACTTCGGAAGGCTGATCCTGGAAGAAGGCGCTAATTTGCAGGACAGCTGCGTGATGCACGGCTTCGCCGGCGAAGAAACGGTGGTCGAAGTCGATGGCCACATCGGCCACGGCGCCGTCCTGCACGGCTGCCGCGTCCGGCGCAACGCCATGGTGGGCATGAATGCGGTGGTGATGGACAAGGCGGTGGTCGGCGAAGAGTCGATCGTTGCGGCGATGAGTTTCGTCAAGGCCGGCATGCTCATCCCGCCACGCAGCATGGTGATGGGCACGCCCGCGAAGATCATGCGCGCGCTCACCGACGACGATGTGAAGTGGAAGAGTTTTGGGACGCAGCAGTACCACGAACTGGCCGTACGCTCGCGACAGACGATGCGCGAGGTCGAGGCGTTTACCGAGGTGGAGCCGAACCGGCGCGGGATCGAATTTGCGATGGATGCGCTGCACAAGCCGAAAAGCTGATTCCGAAACGCCCACAGGCTTGCGGGCGCTGGACTGACAAGATAACTGAAGGAGATAAATAATATGGGCAACATCGCAACGCTGCAAAGCCTGATCGCCGGCCGCTGGCATGGTGAGCAGGCACTTACTCCGCTGCATAGCGCGCTGGACAACGAGCTGATCTATCACACCCACCGTGAGCCGATCGACTTCGACGAAGCCTTGAGCTGGGCGCGCAAGACTGGCGTCAAGGGCATGATGGCGCTGGACTTCCAGAAGCGTGCCCAATGCCTGAAGGCGCTGGCGCTGTACATGATGGAGCGCAAGGAAGAACTGTACGAGATTTCGCACCTGACCGGCGCCACCCGTCCGGACAGCTGGGTCGACGTCGAAGGCGGCATCGGCACCCTGTTCGCCTACGCCAGCATGGGCGGACGCGAGCTGCCGTCGTCGAACGTACTGCACGAAGGCCCGGCCATCGCGCTGGGCAAGCGCGGCGGTTTCGCCGGCACCCACATCCTGGTGCCGCGTGGCGGCGTGGCGGTGCACATCAATGCTTTCAATTTCCCGATCTGGGGCATGCTGGAAAAATTCGCGCCGAGCTTCCTGGCCGCGATGCCCTGCATCGTCAAGCCGGCCACGGCGACCAGCTACCTGACCCAGGCCACCGTCAAGATGATGATGGATTCCGGCCTGCTGCCCGAAGGCGCGCTGCAGCTGGTCATCGGCAGCACCGGCGACCTGCTCGACCGCATGGGCGGCTTCGATGCCGTCACCTTCACCGGCTCGGCCGACACCGCCGCCAAGCTGCGCGCCAATCCGAACCTGATCCGCAATTCGGTTCCGTTCACCGCCGAAGCCGACTCGCTCAACTGCGCGATCCTGGCGCCGGATGTTCTGCCATCCGACCCGGAGTTCGACCTGTTCGTGAAAGAGGTCGCGCGCGAAATGACTGGCAAGGCCGGCCAGAAATGCACGGCGATCCGGCGCGTGATCGTGCCCGAGCAGCACGTGGAGCTGGTGGGCGAACGCCTGCGCGAGCGCCTGGCGAAAATCACGGTCGGCAACCCAAAGATGGAAGGCGTGCGCATGGGCGCGCTGGCCTCGATGGACCAGCACCGCGACGTCAGCGAGCGCGTCGAGATGCTCGCGCGCGGCAACGAAGTGTTGTTCAGCGCGCGCGACGGTTTCAAGCCGGTGGGCGAAGGCTGTGCCAACGGCGCCTTCTTCTCGCCAACCCTGATCTTGTGCCGCAACGCGATGGTCAACGACGCCGTGCACGACGTCGAGGCTTTCGGCCCCGTGTCCACCTTGATGACCTACCGCGACATCGACGAAGCCCTGGCGCTGGCCGCGCGCGGCAAGGGTAGCCTGGTCTCCACGCTGGTGACGAAGGATCCGGCGATTGCCGCCTATGCGGTGCCGATGGCGGCCGCCTCGCATGGCCGCGTTCATATTCTCGAGCGCGAATCGGCGGTGGACTCCACCGGCCACGGCTCGCCGCTGCCGCAGCTCAAGCACGGCGGCCCGGGCCGCGCCGGCGGCGGCGAAGAGCTCGGCGGCATTCGCGCCGTCCGCCATTTCCTGCAGCGCGCCGCGGTACAGGGCTCACCCACCATGCTGACCGCCGTCACCGGCGAATACGTGCGCGGCGGCGCCGTGAAGGAAAGCGACCTGCACCCGTTCCGCCGCCACTTCGACGACCTCGAAGTAGGCCACTCGCTGCTGACCCACCGGCGCACCGTGAGCGAAGCCGACATCGTCAACTTCGGCGGCGTCTCGGGCGACTATTTCTACATGCACTTCGACGAGATCGCGGCGAAAGACACCCAGTTCGGCAAGCGCATCGCGCACGGTTATTTCGTGCTGTCGGCGGCGGCTGGCCTGTTCGTGTCGCCGGCCCCGGGCCCGGTGCTGGCCAACTACGGCCTGGACAACCTGCGCTTCGTTGCACCGGTCGCCATTGGCGACACCATCCGCGCACGCCTGACCTGCAAGCGCAAGGTCGACCGCAACCGCGCGGACGAGCAGGGCCGCGGCCAGGGCGTGGTGGCCTGGGACGTGCAGGTGACGAATCAACACGACGAACTGGTAGCGAGTTACGATATCCTGACGCTGGTACAAAAACGCACCTGAGCTTGATCACAACGAGGAGATCGTGCATGTCGAGACTGGACCTGAGCAGCATTGCCGTACTGAAGGGCACCGACTACCCCGAACCCTTCGCCGAACTGGTCGACGGACGTAGCCGTCAAGCCCTGGGCGAGGCCGGGGCGCTGAGCCAGTTCGGCGTCAACCTGGTCGAGCTGCAGCCCGGCGCGGCCTCGTCGCAACGCCATTGGCATTCGCACGAAGACGAGTTCGTGATGATGGTATCCGGCGAACTGGTGCTGGTGACGGACGACGGCGAGACCATCATGCGGGCGGGCGACTGCGCGGCGTTTCCAGCCGGAAAGCCAAACGGCCACCACCTGGTCAACCGTAGCTGGGGGCCGGGTGTGTTCCTGTGCGTCGGCGCACACGTTCAGCAAGACGTGACCACGTATCCCGACATTGACCTGCGCTACGATGGCGCCAGCGGCGCCTATACGCACGAGGACGGCAGCCCGTATCCGCAGCGCGGCGACGCGTAGCCGCGTGCGGCGCGGTGCTGGCGCTCCTTGGGGCGCCTGATGGATGCCTGCTCGCCGCTCGTGCCGAGTGCGCAAGCTGCGAAAGCGGTGTAGCCATTTCAAGGTGCGCTCAACAACCCAACGCCATCGGCCGAGCCTTTTTCGCGACTTCACACCATATCGCGCGATACGTGCTGCGATGCCTCGCCGGCGTGGCCCAGTCCGATGTGCTCGCGAAGCCTATGCCCGATCGGCGTGCAGCTTATCTGGGCGCGTACGCGAACGGCAACAAAGCCCAATCCCTTTAACCGCTGGGATGGCTTCGACGAGTGGAACAAGAAAACGCGAGTCGTGCCTTCGGGGGGCCGAGATTTTGGCTACCTAGCAGGCCAAATAGCTGGCAACCGTTGCACCACTGGCTTCCAGCCATACTGTACATATGTCAGCAGCGGTTGCAAACGCTACAAGCGGCGACTGAAAACTGATATCCCGATCGGGAATATTGAGATGGCCGCTGATTTTGCCCCGTATAACCGGGCACCGGCTGTGTACGTCTGCTAACGACCCAGGCTGTGTAAAAACGCGAGATCCGCGTGTTTTCAGGGGTCGCCTCACCATTTCCGGCATCGAGAAAACGCCATGGCGCGCGTTTTAAGTGGTCGCGTGCCGTCAGCATGGCGGCGACTTCGCGTTTTTACACAGCCTGGACCCGAAGCGGACCTTCGCATTAACGCTGCGTTGCTACCTTTTCGACGATCGTAGGAGTCTTAGCAGAGAACAGGTCTCGCTCTGAAATCCATCCACGTGTACGCCTATTTTCCGGGCTCACATATTCCCCCTTGACCCAGCCGTCGCGTGTCTCAAACACTCTCAGTGCGTTTCCGGTCACGGCATAAGCTTTGCGTGCCTTTTCACTCGAAGGCTCGTCATAGAAATATGCCTTCTTTGACGCGATAATTCTGATCGACTCCCAACGACCTTGCTCTGTAAGCACAAAGGTAGACGGATCCGATGCAAAAGTCTGGACGTTCCAGCACCCGCCATGTTCTTCGTCGAGCTTTAGGAGGACGGCCGGCTTTCCATTCGAAGACACGTGTTTGAGAACACCGCGTATTACTTCTTTGGGGTCGCGATCGCCTGGAAACCACGTCTGAACACGATTAGAGGAGGAGCCAGTTACTTTGCCGCTAACGAAGAAGATGCAACTGAACTGGCCAGCCCCCGTAGAACTCTCGAAGTAGCCGGTCAGGATGCCGTTTCGGTCGACTCCGACCAGGATGCCGTCGTAGTCTCCCGATGCCATTGGTGACGCGACACAGGGCAAGGCTACTAAAGCGATGAGCCAAAGCAGAATTTTTTTCAGCACTTATTACCTTTTATATCTGTGCGCCTGCTCTGCGGTCGACCATTTCGGGGATCATTATATGTCTGCTTTTGGCCCGATTCCGGTCCCTAGTGCTCGCCTCGTGCGCAACGCAAAAGGACGGCTCATGCATCATGGCAGCAGTGTCGGGATCAGGGGGTGTTAATCGTTTTCAATATCTCGGCCGCGTGCGTCTGCAAAGCCTTTTCGATACGTGCCTTGAGGACAGCATCTTGTCGAGTTGCAGCCTGCATCAGGGCAGCGTCGAATACCCGATCCAGCTTTTTGTAGCCAATCTCGAAGCGTTTTCGCTCCTCTTTTGTGAGTTGCCTCAGCCTTAAGAGAAAGCGTTCTTCGCCACCATTCAATCTCGCCATCGATGTCTCCCAGCGCGCTTTATCCTCATCATGGAAATTTGAAAAAGGTGGCGAATTCAAGCTCTTCAACCAGCCTTTACATGTCGCGCCATCCAGAATGTCAGTCAGGTATAGCTTGCCGGACGGGCTGGAGAAGAAGGAAGAGTAATACGATTTTTCGTCTGCACCCCACGTCGCGATAACACCCTTGAAAATTTGCGCGGGAGTATATTTGAAGAGAGGACCGTGTGCCTCTTCTTCCGAAGCGAGAGCTTCAGTGACAATCGCGCGCGCTTTGTTGTATGAAGGACCACCGGGAGTCAAGGCGGTACGCGTAGCCTGCTGCATGCCGCTTAAAATCTGGTCCGGAGCCATCCGAAGCAATTGTCGATTCATCAACAGAGTTGCCTCTTCTGCGCAGGGCATGGGTGTTGAGGCAAGCACTTGCTCGACGCTCTCTGGCTCGCCTCCATGCGCCATCCTAAGCCATGACAGCCCAAAAATAATCGTAGCCATTGCTGTCATCTTGCAGGCGGCTTTGCCTAGGTTTAGTTTTCTCATGGATTCGTTTACTTAATTTCTGACTTCTTCGCCACGTCCAGCGTCCGCTTCTGGGCCGATAGCGGTCGGTCGGCACGGCTCAATATACTCGGCTGTTGCCTGCTGAGCCACTCGGTGATTTTGTTAGCCGTTTCTAGTCCAGCTTGCGCGCATAATTGGTCCGAATGTGCTGGCTGACGAAGGTCGCCAGCCCCCGGCCTGAACGTGCCAGCTCCTGCATCTTTGCAATATTCTCTACACCGGTACTGTGCCCGGTGTAGAGATAGCGGTCGCCGCCGACAAATTCGATGGTGATCGAATCCTCTCCGATCTCGTAGGCCAGCACGCCGGACTGGCCGCTGAGGTTACGGTAGCGCTGCATCAACGGCGCTCACATTACCTTGCGCTGCACCCGCAGCATGCCGCTGTCCGTCAGCACCGCCTCCAGGTGGGCATAGTCGGCCACGCCGGCCGAGCGCGTCTCGAGCGGATGCGTATGGGTGGCGGTCACGACGATGCTATCCATGCCGGCCGACTCCGCCGCTTGCAGGCCGATCGGCGTGTCCTCGAACACCAGGCAATCTTGTGGATCGACGCCCAGCATGGTCGCGCCCAGCAGGAAGGGGTCCGGCGCCGGCTTGCCGTGCCGGACGTCCTCGGCCGTGATCAACAGGGGCGGCAAGGGCAGGCCGGCGGCCGCGATGCGGGCCGTGGCCAGCGGGCGCGAGGCCGACGTGACGATCGCCCAGCGTTCGGGCGGCAAGCTCGCCAGGAAGGCGCCCACGCCGCGAATTTCTTCGATATCACCCACGTCCTCGATCTCGGCCAGCGCGATCACCATGGCCTGGGCCACCGGATCGACCCCGGGCAGGCCCAGGTTGCGGATGGTGTCTTCGGTGCGCTTGCCGTGAATGGTCGGCACGAAGCTGAGCGGATCGAGCCCATGGCTAAGCGCCCACGCGCTCCAGACCCGCTCAGCGGATTTAATCGAGGTCAGGATGGTGCCGTCCATGTCGAATAGAAAAGCGCTGTATCCGCGGGCGGGGAGGATGGCGGGGTTGGTTGGGCTCATGAGGCTTGCTGGATCATTCGGCCAATTGACCGCGCACCCGCTCAATCGCCTTGCGCACCTGCGCCGGCGCCGTACCACCCACATGATCGCGCGCCGCCACCGAACCTTCCAGGCTCAAGACCGCAAACACGTCCTGCTCGATCAGCGGCGAGAAGCTGCGCAGCGTCTCCAGCGACATTTCCGACAGGTCGCACCCGGCGCTATCGCAGGCGCGCACCGCATGCGCCACGGCTTCGTGCGCATCGCGGAACGGCAGGCCCTTCTTGACCAGGTAGTCGGCCAGGTCGGTGGCGGTGGCATAGCCCTGCAGCGCCGCGGCGCGCATGTTCTCGGCCTTGACCGTGATGCCGCCGGCCATGTCGGCGAAGATGCGCAGCGTATCGAGAACGGTGTCGACGGTGTCGAACAGCGGTTCCTTGTCTTCCTGGTTGTCCTTGTTGTAGGCCAGCGGCTGGCCCTTCATCAGGGTTAGCAGGGCGGTGAGGTTCCCATAGACGCGGCCGGTCTTGCCGCGCGCCAGTTCCGGCACGTCCGGGTTCTTTTTTTGCGGCATGATCGACGAGCCGGTGCAGAAGCGGTCGGCGATGTCGATGAAGCCGATACGCGGACTGATCCACATGACCAGCTCTTCCGAGAAGCGCGAGACATGCATCATGATCAGCGCAGCAGCGGCGCTGAACTCGATGGCGAAATCGCGGTCCGACACTGCATCGAGCGAATTATGGCAAACGTCGTCGAAGCCAAGGGTTTGGGCAACGCGGAGGCGGTCGATCGGAAAGGTGGTGCCGGCCAGGGCGGCGGCGCCCAGCGGCAGGCGGTTCACGCGGCGGCGCGCGTCGTGCATGCGCTCGGCGTCGCGGCCGAACATCTCGACATAGGCCAGCATGTGATGGCCAAAGGTGATCGGTTGCGCCACCTGCAAGTGCGTAAAGCCCGGCATGATGGTATCGACGTGGCGCTCGGCCAGGTCAGTCAGTGCAGTGCGCAGGCTCGCCAGCAGCACAAGAATGTCGTCGATCGCGGCGCGCACGTACAGGCGGATGTCGGTCGCAACCTGGTCGTTGCGCGAGCGCCCGGTGTGCAAGCGCTTGCCGGCGTCGCCCACCAGTTCGGTCAGGCGTTTTTCGATGTTCAGGTGGACGTCTTCCAGGTCGAGCAGCCACTCGAAGCTGCCGGCGTCGATTTCGCCCTTGATCTGCGCCAGGCCGCGTTCGATGTCGGTGCGGTCCTGCTGGCTGATAATGCCTTGCGCGGCCAGCATCTCGGCATGCGCCAGCGATCCCTGGATGTCGAACTGCGCCAGGCGCTTGTCGAAGAATACAGACGCGGTGTAGCGCTTGACGAGGTCGGAAACCGGTTCAGAAAAGCGCGCCGACCAGGCTTCGGCTTTCTTGGAGAATTGTTCGTTCATGGTGGGATCCCAGTGTGGTATCCCCCGATTATAACTGGCCGGCCAAGGCCCGATCGGCGGCGGGCGGGCAGCGCCCAAGAATGCCTGAGGTTGCAGGCGAGCTTTATTAAATAGCAATAACAAGCAGACGACATGCCGCGCGCGGACCCTGCCGGTCAGGCAGCTGGTGCGCTGTGCGATGGGCCGTCCACGTGGCGATGCAACGCGGCGTCCAATTGAATGTTGGACATCGTGAAAACAGCGCTAGAATTGGTTTTTTCGCCAGAACGGTTCCCATGATTACCAACGATTCCAGCTTCCAGGTCAGTACCGACCAGACGCAGCTCGACATCCCGATGATCTACCGCTTCCTGAGCGAGCAGGCGACCTGGGCCGTTGGCATTTCGCGTCCGGTCGTCGAGCGCGCAATCGAGAATTCGCTATGCTTTGGCGCCTATCTCGACGGACGCCAGATCGGGTTCGCCCGCGTCATCACCGACTACGCCACTTTCGCCAACCTGATCGACCTGTTCGTGCTGCCGGAGTACCGTGGCCATGGCTATGGCAAGCAGCTGGTCGGGGTCGTGCTGCGTCATCCCAGCTTGCAAAAACTGCGCCGGTTCACGCTCGCCACCAACGACGCGCACGGCCTGTACGAACGCTTCGGATTTACCGCGCCGAAACAGCCCGACAGCTTCATGGAACGTTACTTCCCGAACATTTATTTGTCCTGAGCAGACGCAACACGGCGCCTGCCTTCTCGAATCAGGCTTAAGATTGTTTCAATCGAGAAGGAAGCGATATGTTCCAGGCCGCAATCTATCTTGTCCTTCGTGCCATCTTGTCGCTCGCCTTGCTGGCAAGCGGTGCACTCGGGGCTGCCGAAGCCCCCAAGGGCTCGCTGATCATCATCGGCGGCGCGCTGCGCAGCGATAATGCCGCCGTCTGGGAGCGTACGGTCCAGCTGGCCGGTGGCAAGGGCGCCCGCATCGCGGTCTTCGCTTCCGCTTCCGCCTATCCCGACCGGGTCGGCAAAGCACTGGTCGAGCGCCTGAATCACTACGGGGCCAACGCTTTCTTCGTGCCGGTCGCCGTGCGCCTGGCCGGCACCGACTACCAGGCTGCCGCCGACGATCCGGCGCTGGCAGCGGCGGTGCGCACGGCAGGCGGCGCCTTCTTTACCGGCGGCGACCAGGGCCGCATCACGCGCGCCCTGCGCCGTGCAGACGGCAGCAACACCCGCGTGCTCGACGCCCTGTGGGAGATGTACCGGCGCGGCGGCCTGATTGCCGGCACCAGTGCCGGCGCCGCCATCATGAGCAGCACCATGTTCGGCAACCCCAAGACGGTGCTGGCCACGCTCAAGCTCGGCATTGAAGACGGCAGCGAGATCGCGCCGGGCCTCGGCTTCATCGGCCCGGATGTCTTTATCGACCAGCACCTCCTGGTGCGCGGGCGCTTTGCGCGCATGGTGCCGGCCATGCTCAAGAAGGGCTACAAGATCGGCCTGGGCATCGACGAGAACAGTGCAATTGTCGTGGGCCCCGACCGCGAGGTCGAAGTGATCGGCTACCGCGGCGCGCTCTTGGTCGATCTATCGAACGCGGTCGCGCGCGACGGTCCGCTGGACGTGAGCAATGTGCGCCTGAGCTACCTCGACAACGGCGACCGCTTCCACCTGTCCACCAGGGTCTTGACGCCGTCGCCAGAGAAGGCCGAGAACCGGCTCGATCCGGCCCAGCCTTATTACCGCGAGCCGCTGTTCTCGGCCGATATCCTTGGCAACGGCGCGGTTATCGACCTGATGGCCCGGTTCATCGACAGCGACCAGCCCGAAGCCATTGGCCTGTCGCTCGGCAGCCCGCGCAGCATCCAGCCCAGGCTCGGTTTCGAATTCAGGCTAACCCGCACCAACGACAGCGTCGGCTACGTGTCCGCGCTCAGCGAGCAGTATTCGGTCTATCACCTGCGCCTCGATATCCGGCCGATCGTGGTGCAGCGTCCGCTCTACCAGTATCGCCCGGCCGCTGCCGACAGGACAGGCGCTGCCAGGTGAGCCCCGAACCGGCGGTACAATGAATGGGTACAATGGAGAATCTTCGTGTAGAGGGTTTCCATGCGCCGTTTCGTTTCCCATGTCATTGCCGCTACGCTCGCGCTGGCTGCCTGCGCGGCTGTAGCCGCCCCGTTAGCGACCGTTCGCGTCGACTACGCTCATAGCGGCAATGCGCTGCAAGATGGCTATGCGCTCGAACGCGTCGTCATCGAACCGCTGCCCTGGCCCGGCAGTAGCGCGCGCACCATCGACGCGACCAACCGCGGCCAGAATCGTGTCGAGGTCGTCGATGCCAAGACCGGCGACCTGCTGTACTCGCGCGGTTTCTCGACCATTTTCGGTGAGTGGCGCAGCACCGAAGAGGCAAGCAAGATCAGCCGCAGCTTCCAGGAGTCGGTACGCTTCCCGAAATTCGAGCGTCCGGTGCGGGTGCGCATCCTCGAGCGCGACGAGCGCAACGAGTTCTCGGTTGCCTGGAGCATCGAGATCGATACCGACGCCCCGGATGTCGTCAAGCGGCAGCCGGCAGCGCCGGCGCCCTTGATCCCGATCCACGTGAGCGGACCGTCGCCCGACAAGGTCGACCTGTTGATCATGGGCGATGGCTATACCGCGGCCGACATGCCCAAGTTCGAGCGCGAGGCGCGCCGCCTGACCAGGCACCTGTTCTCGGTCTCGCCCTTTCGCGAGCGCGCCAGCAGTTTCAATGTCTGGGCACTGGCCGTGCCTACCAGCGAGTCGGGCATCAGCCGCCCGTCCACCGGCGTGCATCGGGCATCCCAACTTGGTACGCGCTACGACATCTTTGGCAGCGAGCGCTATGTGCTCACCCTGGATAACCGCGCCTTGCGCGACATTGCCCAGCATGCGCCTTACGAATTTATCGAGATCCTGGTCAACAACGAGACCTATGGCGGCGGCGGCATCTTTGGCCAGTTCAGCACCGCGGCGGCCGGCAACGAATGGGCAAGCTATCTGTTCGTGCACGAATTCGGCCACCACTTCGCCGGCCTGGCCGACGAGTACTACACTTCGCCGGTCGCGTACGCGGCAGCAAGCGCGCGCATGGAGCCATGGGAGCCGAACGTGACGGCGCTGCGCGACCCGGCCAGCGTCAAGTGGCAGCGCCACGTGAAAGCCGGCACCCCGCTACCGACGCCCTGGCCGAAAGCGCAATACGAAACGGCCTCGCGCACCTATCAGGCCAGGCGCGCCGCACTGCGCGCGGCCAATCGACCCGAGTCCGAGATGAACGCGCTGTTTCGCGAAGACCTGCGCGCGACCCAGGCGCTGTTCGCCGGCAAGCCGCACCGCCACGCGGTGGGCGCTTTCGAAGGCGCCAACTACGAAGCGTCCGGCTACTACCGCCCGACCATGCAATGCCTGATGTTCGACCGCAGCGACGCTTTCTGCCCGGTGTGCCAGGACGGCATCACCGACATCATCGACCTGTATGCGGGGCCAGCTCGACAGTAATGTTTGCTTACAACTTGGCGGGGGCCTAAGTGGGCTGGGTAACAGACCCGGGAAAGGCGGCAGCCTATTCTGGAGTCGTCGTCAGAGAAAAACTGATGCGCAGACAAACCGATCTGCGCGACTCAACCACCAAAAAAAAAGGAACCACCATGAATAAACTCATCGCTACCCTGATCGCCGGCCTGTTCGCCACCGCTGCTACCGCCCAGGTCAGCACCACCGTCCCTGCCACCAAGGCAGTCGTGAAAGCGGAAGCCTCGGCCGAGAAGGACATCGTCAAGGCCGAATCGAAGGAAATGAAGGTCGTCACCAAGGCAGACGAAAAGGTGAGCAAGGCCGTTGCCAAGGCCAATGAGACCAAGGCCAAGGCCCATGCCAACGCCGTCGAGACCCACGCCGAGGCGGCTGAAAAAATCGCCAAGGCCGATCCTGAAGACCGCGCCAAGGCCATGGCCAAGGCCGAAGTCAAGATTGCCGACGCCCAGCTCAAGGCCGACAAGAAGATGATCAAGGCCGACGAGAAGCTGCTCAAGACCCAGGTCGAAGCGGCCGCCGACAAGGCAACCGCCGCAGCCAAGACCGAACAGGTGCGCGCTGAAGCGACCGCCGATGTGCACAAGGCAGCAGCCAAGCACTAAACTGGCGCTGGTTTAAAAGAGAACGCCGGCTTGCAGCCGGCGTTTTTGCGTTAACCGGCTTTCGCCGCTTCGCCTTCGGTCATGCGCATCGCCAGATCCTGCGCCTTGAGCTTGGCCGACAGCGGCTTGCCCTTGCGGGCGCGCTTGCCGTAGTGCGGCTCCAGGCCGGACGCGAACAGCTCCACCGTGCGCGGCTTCGAGCCGGCCCAGGTGCCGATGACGTTCACGCCTTTCTGGTTGATCGGCTGCGCCGCCAGCAGGGTTTCCCTGGGCTCGAGCTCCATCAGGATCACGCCACGCCCGCCGTTGGTCAGCACTTTCATTTCGTCGATGCCGAACACCAGCACCCGGCCCTTTTCGGACAGGCAGGCGATCGCGCCGGTGGAATCCGGAACGATGCGCGGCGGCAGCGGCAGCGCTCCTTCGTCGAGCGTAATGAACGACTTGCCGCCCTTCAGGCGGCTGACCATGTCACCGGCCTTGGCAATGAAGCCGAAGCCGTTCGACGATGCCAGCAGCAGGCGTGTGTCCGGGTTGCCGGCAAAGTAGTGCAAGATGCGTACGCCGCCCGACAGGTCGACCAGGGTCGTGATCGGCACGCCGTCGCCGCGCGCTCCCGGCAGCGCCGCCACCGGCACCGAATAGGCCTTGCCGTTGCTGCCTACGCCAATCAAGGCGTCGACCGTGCGGCACTCGAAGGCCTGGTACAGCGAGTCGCCCGTCTTGAAGGTGAATTGCGCCGGATCGTGGCCGATGCCGGTGCGCGCGCGCACCCAGCCTTTTTCCGACACGATGACCGTCACCGGCTCGTCGATGATCTTCTGCTCTGCCACGGCACGTTCGGCTTCTTCGATCACCGTGCGGCGCTCGTCGCCATACTGCTTGGAATCGGCCTCGATCTCACGGATGATCAGGCGCTTCATGGTCGACGGATTCTCGAGGATGTCCTGCAGCTTTTCCTTCTCAAGGCGCAGTTCGGCCAGCTCCTGCTGGATCTTGATCGCTTCCAGGCGCGCCAGCTGGCGCAGGCGAATCTCGAGGATGTCCTCGGCCTGGCGCTCGCTCAGGGCGAATGCTTCCATCAGCGCGGCCTTGGGCTCATCCGAATTGCGGATGATGGCAATCACCTTGTCGATGTTGAGCAGGACGATCTCGCGGCCTTCCAGGATATGGATGCGGTCGTTGACCTTGCCGAGCTTGAATTCGGTCCGGCGCCGCACCGTGACAAAGCGGAAGTCGATCCATTCCTGCAGGACCTCGAGCAGGCCTTTCTGGCGCGGGCGGCCATCGCCGCCGATCATCACCAGGTTCATCGGGCTCGAGTTCTCCAGCGAGGTATGCGCGAGCAGCATCAGCATGAACTCATTCTGGTCCTGGTTCTTCGACTTCGGCTCGAACACCAGGCGCACCGCTGCCTCGCGGCCGGATTCGTCGCGCACGGTATCGAGCGCGCCGAGGATGTTCTGCTTCAGGGCCAGCTGTTCCGGCAGCAGGGCCTTCTTGCCCATCTTGATCTTGGGATTGGTCAGTTCCTCGATTTCTTCAAGGACGCGCTGGCTCGAGGTGCCCGGCGGCAGTTCGGTGACCACGGCCTGCCACTGGCCGCGCGCCAGTTCTTCGATCTTCCAGCGCGCCCGCACCTTCATGGAGCCGCGGCCGCTGGCGTACATGTCGGCCACGGTCGAGGCCGGGGTGATGATCTGGCCGCCGCCCGGGAAGTCCGGGCCCGGGATCAGCGTCATCAGTTCGGCATGTGACATCTTGGGATTGCGGATTAGCGCCACCGCCGCCTGCGCCACTTCGCGCAGGTTGTGCGACGGGATCTCGGTGGCCATGCCGACCGCGATGCCCGAGGCGCCATTGAGCAGCACCATCGGCAAGCGCGCCGGCAGCTGGCGCGGCTCGTTGCTGGAACCGTCGTAATTGGGCTGGAAGTCGACCGTGCCCATGTCGAGTTCATCGAGCAGCAGGCGCGACACCGGCGTCAGGCGCGCCTCGGTGTAGCGCATCGCCGCGGCGCCGTCACCGTCGCGCGAGCCGAAATTGCCCTGGCCGTCGATCAGTGGATAGCGCAGCGAGAAGTCCTGCGCCATGCGCACCAGCGCGTCGTAGACCGACTGGTCGCCGTGCGGGTGGAGCTTGCCCAGCACGTCGCCGACCACGGTGGCCGACTTGCGCGGCTTGGCGGTATGGCCCAGGCCCAGTTCGTGCATCGAATACATGATGCGGCGCTGGACCGGTTTCTGGCCGTCGGCGACGTCCGGCAGCGCGCGGCCCTTGACCACCGAGACCGCGTAGTCGAGATAGGCGCGCTCGGCGAAGGTGGAAAGGGTGAGCGTTTCGACGTCGTCGGCCGGCCCGGATTGTTGTTCGAAAAGGTTTGCTTGCGTCGTCATGATTGGGGTTCGGTGTTTGGGCGGCAGACAGTCGCCGCGCCAGCGTCTTTAGATATCCGCCTCGGTTTCATTCCCGTGTTCTTCCAGCCACGCCCGGCGCGCGGCGGCTTCGCCTTTGCCCATCAGCATATTGAAGCGCGATGCCGATTCGGCCAGGTCGTACTGGCCAAAGGCGACCGGCAGCAGGCGGCGGGTGTCGGGATTCATGGTGGTTTCCCACAGCTGTTCGGCGTTCATCTCGCCCAGGCCCTTGAAGCGCGAAATGCTCCATGCGCCTTCTTTCATGCCTTCTTTGGTCAGCTTGTCCTCGATCGCCAGCAGTTCGCCGTCGTCGAGCGCGTACAGTTTCTGCAGCGGCTTCTTGCCCCGGGCCGGCACGTCGACGCGGAACAGGGGCGGGCGGGCGACGCAAATGTGGCCATTGCGGAACAGGGCAGGGAAATGCTTGAAGAACAGGGTAAGCAGCAGCACCTGGATGTGCGAGCCGTCCACGTCGGCATCGGACAGGATGCAGATTTTCCCGTAGCGCAGGCCGCTCAGGTCGGGATTGTCGTGCGCGCCATGCGGGTCGACGCCGATCGCCACGGCGATGTCGTGAATTTCGTTATTGGCGAACAGCCGGTCGCGGTCGGTTTCCCAGGAATTGAGCACCTTGCCGCGCAGGGGCAAAATGGCCTGGAATTCCTTGTCGCGGCCCATTTTTGCCGAGCCGCCCGCGGAGTCGCCCTCGACCAGGAACAGTTCGTTGCGCGTCAGGTCGGTCGATTCGCAGTCGGTCAGCTTGCCCGGCAACACGGCCACGCCGGACGACTTCTTTTTCTCGACTTTTTGCAGCGAACGCAGGCGCGACTGCGCCTGCTTGATCACCAGTTCGGCCAGCTTCTTGCCGTATTCGACGTGCTGGTTCAGCCACAATTCGAGGGGGGGACGGGTGAAGAACGAGACCAGCTTGACCGCGTCGCGCGAGTTCAGGCGTTCTTTGGTCTGGCCCTGGAACTGCGGGTCCAGCACCTTGGCCGACAATACAAAGGACACGCGTGCGAACACGTCTTCAGGAAGCAGCTTTACGCCTTTGGGCAGCAGCGAGTGCATCTCGACGAAACTCTTGACGGCGCCGAACAAGCCTTCGCGCAGGCCGGACTCGTGGGTGCCGCCGCTGACGGTTGGAATCAGGTTGACATAGGATTCGCGCACCACCGACCCTTCTTCGGTCCAGGCCACGACCCAGGCCGCGCCTTCGCCTTCGGCGAAACCGTCATCGCTCGATGGCGCGTATTGCGCACCTTCGAACAGCGGAATCACGGTCTGGCCGGTCGAGGCCTGGGCCAGCGCCTCGGTCAGGTAGCCGCGCAGGCCTTCGTCGTAACGCCAGGTCTGGACGTCGCCGGTTTTCTGGTTGGTGAGCGTGACGGTCACGCCCGGCAGCAGCACCGCCTTGGAGCGCAGCAGGCGCTGCATGTCGCCCAACGGAATGTTCGGGGAGTCGAAGTATTTTGGATCGGGCCAGGCGGTAACGCGGGTGCCGTTCTTCTTGCCGCCGCGCTCGAGCGGGCGCGAGGTGAGCGGCGCGATCACGTCGCCCGCGGAAAACACCAGGTCGTGCACGCCGTTGCCGTTGTCTTCCTTGCGCCAGACGGTAATTTCCAGCCGCGTCGACAGCGCATTGGTGACGGAGACGCCGACCCCGTGCAGGCCGCCCGAGAACGCATAGGCGCCGCCCGAGCCCTTGTCGAACTTGCCGCCCGCATGCAGGCGCGTGAACACGATTTCCACGGTCGGCACGTTTTCTTCGGGGTGCAGTCCAACCGGAATGCCGCGGCCGTCGTCTTCGACCGTGACCGAGCCGTCGGTATTCATCGTCACGGCAATATTCATGCAGTGGCCGCCCAGGGCCTCGTCCGAGGCGTTGTCGATCACTTCCTGGATGATGTGCAGCGGGTTTTCAGTCCGGGTATACATGCCCGGACGTTGCTTGACGGGCTCGAGTCCTTTCAGGACGCGGATGGATGATTCACTGTAGTCGGATGCGGGTTTCTTGGAAGCCATGCTAGTTTTCTTGAATTAATGCTCGCGCATTTTATCTTGTCGGACGGAAAAATTTTATCTTTTCAACACGTCAAAGGGACTTGTTAGTCCGTACCATTGTGCTAGATTAAGACGATTGACCCGGATTTGTTATGGAAAGGCTGGAAAAGCGCATGCACGCAGCCAGATATCCGTTCACCGTCCGCCTGGTCGGGTTCGCGCCAGCCGAATGCGCGCAGCTCGAGCACCTGCTGGCGCAAGCTCCACGCTCGGGGCCGTCCTACTTCTGCCTGCACGACGACAGCTTGCAGGAGCCAGACCTGTACCTTGCCGCCGGCGACAGCCCCGCGGCACTGGCCCGGCTGCGCTGCCTGCCGCCCGGCGCTTCGCAACCGACGTTGGTCATTGGCGGCCAGGGTGCCAGTTGCTACCGCACGCTGCCCCATCCGGTCGATGCTGCCGAGCTATACGATGCCCTGGCCGACCTGCTCGATGCCCGCGTGCAGACAATGGCCGTCTCCCGGGCGCGCGGCGTACGCAGCCTACCCGAGCGGCGACGAAGGCCGAGGCTGCGGCCAGATACCGCAGCCCCGGCCGATTACGCCCAGATGCGCCAGGGACCGCACGATGGCGCAGTTTTAATCATCGACAAAGGCGGGGCATTTCGCGACCACGTCGCCCAGGTCGTCGGCATCAAGGCCCGCCCCGTCGAATGGACCGACAGCGGCCGCGCCGCGCTGTGCCTGTGCGACGAGACGGCAGTGTCGCTGGTGATGATCAATACTGCGGCCCCCGGCATCGAACCCTACGACTTGTGCCGCAGAATCAAGTCGCAGGACGGTGCCGGACGCACCGCGGTACTTTTCCTGGTAGGCCAATCGTTCAAGTACGACAGCCTGCGCGCGCGCGATGCCGGCGTGCGTGGGCTGCTGGACAAACCGGTGGCCGACCGTCACATTGTGGCGACCTTTCAGAAACTGCTGGCACTGCCCCCATGACTAATACTGTAATTGCATACAGTATTCACTGAAATCGCCAATCCTGCAAGCTGGCGATGGCGGCGGCAGCGTTACTGCCACACGCGCTGCCTGCTCCGGCGCGCCGTATCGGCAATGCGGTTTTTGTCACAATTTCAAATCGTGCGCGGTGCGTAGCAAGGATATATTGTTAAACATGGCGCAAGACGAACAGAAACCCCCCGAACACCTTCCCGATTCCCCGATCGACCAGAGTCCGGAAAGTCCGATCCGGATGCCGGAGCAGCGCGCACCGCAGGGCGCGCCCGCACGCGGCACGGCGCGCTACCAGCGCGATGGCGATACACCGTTTGCATTGGCCGGACGGGTACTGAGCTCGCGCTGGCGCGCCCTGCGCGAACGTTTCAGCCGCGACTTCATGCGCCGGACGCTCCTGATCGGGGTATCGGCACGCATCTTTCACCCCGAAGCCGGCGCCAAGGGATTACTGAGCAAGAATCTCCAATACCTCGAAGAGTCGATCGCGCAGTGGGTGATGTCGCGCGACGTCCTGGTCGTCATGATTCCGACAGTAAACACCAACGGCCTGCTCCATCCCAGCAATATCACGCTGCGCCACTACGCGCGCCACCTCGATGGACTGGTGTTGCAGGGCGGGGCGGACGTGGCGCCGCAGACCTATTGCGAATCGCCGACCCGGCCCGAATGGAGCGGCGACCGGGCGCGCGACTTGTACGAACTCGAACTGCTGCACGAATTCGTCAATGCCGGCAAGCCGGTGCTGGGCGTGTGCCGTGGCTGCCAGCTGATCAATGTCGCCTTCGGTGGCACCCTGCACCAGGATGTCGCCACCAATGTGCCCGAGGCGCTGGCTCACGTGCACGATTTGTACGATGCCCACCGCCATGCCATACGCTTCCCGCCCGGCTCGTCGCTGGGCCGCATGTTCCGCGGCATGCACCGGCCGGTTGTCAATTCCATTCATCACCAGGCCGTCAAGGACCTGGGACGCGACATCCGGGTCGAGGCCTATTCTGACCCCGATGGCATCGTCGAGGCGATCCGCTACGACCGTGCCGAGTTCGTCATGGGATTGCAGTGGCACCCGGAGTTCCACCGCGCCGGCGGCGTCGAGCTGCTCGATTGCACGCCGGTGCTCGACGAATTCCTGCGCGCTGCGCGCGACACCCGCCTGTAAAACGCCTGTCGAAAAGCCTTGCATTCACCGCTTGCGCGATCAATAATGAATGAGAATCATTCTCATTCATTATTGGTTGAACTAACGTAGGAGGGGTGTGCATGAACAGTTTTTTTGGTAAGCCGGCGCCAGCGCCGCAGGAACCGCGCGGCCAGGACGTGCTGCTGGTGGCATCCCTGCTGCACCTGATGTCGCACTACACCACGCGCGCTGGCGGCGAACAACCCTGTGTAAAGCTGGCCTCGGTCATCGAGCGCCATCTGTGCGCGCTGTCGCGCCTGCCGGACGCCGACCCGGTGCTACGCGCGACCTGCGAACAGTTGGCCGACCGGTGGGCCGGCCTGGTGGACGAGCGCTTGCCACGGCCGCAGCCAGCGAGGCAGCCGCTGCTGGCAAGGTTCATGAATGGGACGCGGAGCGCGCGGGCGGCGTAGCACGTTGCGTGCTACCTGCCGCCGGTAGCGCCGCTTCGATCGTTCGGCGCCAAACCTTTACCCCCGCTGCCAGCGCATGCGGCGATCGCCCCTGAAGCGCTGGATCGCCGCATGCACCATGCTCTCGACGCTGCCTTCGCGTTCGAATACCTGCCGCAGTTGCGCCGCATCGCTGCCGCCGCGCGCGGTCGCAGCCAGGTGCTGCAGCG
The DNA here is from genome assembly GCF_024802625.1 of Massilia sp. H6. NCBI lineage: Bacteria > Pseudomonadati > Pseudomonadota > Betaproteobacteria > Burkholderiales > Oxalobacteraceae > Massilia > Massilia sp. H6. The sequence continues at coordinate 3,881,582 of NZ_CP103371.1, read as the reverse complement.
CCTCGACGCTGCCCAGTGCCTCGGCATGCGGCATCATTTTTTCCAGCGTCGCCAGGATGTCGTCGCGCAGTGGCACCGTGTCGTAGGTCTTGGGATGGGTGAGCGAGCCTTCCATGCCGAAGCGGCAGGCCTGGAAGCGGTTGTAGTGATAGACCAGGTAGTCGTCTTCCAGTGGGGGCGCTTCCGGACGCGCGAGCAGGTAGTGGCACAGCGCCTGCAGGTAAGCCGCGATCGCCGCTGCCCGCTCCACCGTCAGCGGCGTGTCGCACACGCGCAGCTCGATGGTGCCGAATTCTGGCTTGGGCCGCAGGTCCCAGTAAAAGTCTTTCATGCTCTTGATGATGTTGGTGCGCTCCATCTTGGCGAAATAGACATCGGTGAACTCTTGCCAGCTCAGGATGAAAGGCGCGCGCCCGCTCATGGGGAAGGCAAAGACCGAATTCAGGCGCGCCGAGTCGAAACCGCTGTCATGCCCCTGCACGAAGGGCGAGGAGCTCGATAACGCGATGAAGTGCGGCAGGTAGCGGTTCAGCGCATGCAGCAGGTAGAGCGCATCGTCGCCGTTGGCGCAGCCGATGTGCACGTGCTGGCCGAACACCGTGAACTGCTTGGCCAGGTAGCCATAGAGCTGCGACAGGTATTCGTAGCGCGGCTTGCTCGAAATCTTCTGCTGCGACCAGTGCTGGAAAGGGTGGGTGCCGCCGCCGGCGATGCCGATGTTGAGCACGTCGCTGGCCGCCACCAGGGTGTCGCGGATCTCGCGCAATTGGGCCAGCAGCGGCCCGTAGGCGGTGTGCACGCTCGAGTTAATCTCGATCATGCTTTCGGTGATTTCGGGCGTGACGTTGCCGGGGAAGGGGTGGCGCTGGAGCAGGTGCAGCAGGTCCGGACTGGCCGCGGTCAGGTCGAAGTCCGACAGGCTGACCAGCTGCAGTTCCAGCTCGACGCCGAAAGTGAGCGGCTGGGACGGGGTAAACGCTTCAAGCGGCATGGGGCGGCTCCGGGTCGGTGGTCGATTCGTGCGCCCATATCAGCGCGCGCTGGATGATGACCGGGCCGAACACTTCGAGCAGCATGGTCACGGCCGCCATCGCGCGCAGCTCGTCGACCACGTGCACGCCCGCATGGCGCGCATGCTCGATCAGCAGGATCACGAACACCGACAGCGGCGCCAGCCCGAGGCCGGTCAGCGCGCCCTTGCGCCACGACACGCCGGACAGGTGGGCAAACGCGGTCACCGCGAGGGTCTTGGTCGCCAGGCGCGCCAGCACCACCGCCACCGCCAGCGCGCTGCCTGCAGCGATCTGGCGCCAGTCGAGCGTCGAGGCGGCGAACACGAACAGCAGCACCGTGAGCAAGCCGCCCAGCGCGCCGAAATTACGCTGGGCCGCGCTAAAGGCGACGCGCCGGTGCCGCGCGCTCAGGCCGAAAGCCAGTGCCGCGATATAGGGCGAGAGCGTGCCGGCGTCGCAGATCGCCACCAGCAGCAAGATGGCGATCGCGTAGGCCAAGGTGGCATCCTGGCGCGGGTTGCGAATGGCGCGCAGCAGGGCCGGCACCAGCACGCCGAACAGCGCGCCGAGCAGCGCCGATCCGGCCAGCATGACAAGGCTCTGCCAGAGCGCTTCGCCCACGGCGTCGAAGGTGCGGAAAATCCAGAAGCCGATGATCACGTTGAAAGCAAATACCGCCAGCACGCAGTTCAGCGCCGTCAGGTGCAGCACGCGCTCGGTTACCTGGCCCGAGCTGCGCTGCTCGTTGATCACCCGCACTACCGTGGCCGGCGAGCTCCCCATCGACAGCGCCGCCATCATCAGCGCTACCAGCTGCGAGCTGCCGAAAGCGATCGCGATCAGGTAGACCACGCCGAAGGTGAGCAGCGACTCGGTCAGGCCGGCGGCGCCCAGCCACGGGTTGGTGCGCAGCCAGCGCAGGTTGATGCGGTAGCCCAGTTCGAACAGGATCAGGCCAAAGCCGATGTCGGCCAGCAGCGCGACCGGGCCGCTGTCGGGCAGCGGCAGCACTGCGCCTTGTGGGCCTGCCAGCACGAAGCCGACCAGGCCATAGAAGCTGATGCGCGGCAGGCCGGTCCAGCGCTGGCCGAATTCGCCGGCCAGCCAGGCGATGGCGATCGCGATGGGCCACGCGAGGCTGGTCAGGATGGGCGGCAAGTCGGGCATGGGTTCTCTCGGAAAGGCGTGGGCCGGGCGCCGAAGCCGCCTCCCACAGGTTGTTGCCAATTCTACAAGAGACGAGCGCGCGCACGATTGAGGCGCGCGTGCCGCAGGCCGCCGCCTATTTACTCAACAACCGCATTGCCCGTTCCAGCCCTTCGAGCGTGATCGGGAACATCCGATTGTTCATGATTTGCCGGATGACTGAAATCGACTGGCGGTACTGCCACAGGTTTTCCGGCTCGGGGTTGAGCCACGCGAACTTGGGAAAGGCGCTGGTAAAGCGCGCCAGCCAGGCGGCGCCGGCTTCCTCGTTGTTGTATTCCACCGAGCCGCCCGGCGCCAGCACTTCGTAGGGACTCATGGTGGCGTCGCCGACGAAAATCACGCGGGTATCGTTGGGGTACTTGCGCAGCACCTCCCAGGTCGGGAAGCGCTCGCTGTGGCGGCGGTGGTTGTTCTTCCATAGGTAGTCATAGACGCAGTTATGGAAGTAATAGAACTCCATGTTCTTGAATTCGCTTTTGGCGGCCGAGAACAGCTCTTCTGCGCGTTCGATATGGTCGTCCATCGAGCCGCCGACATCGAGCAGCATCAGCACCTTGATGCGGTTCTTGCGCTCGGGCTGCATGCGGATGTCGAGGTAGCCGGCGTTGCTGGCGGTGGCGCGGATGGTGTCGTCCAGCGCCAGTTCGTCGGCGGCCCCAGTGCGCGCGAAACGGCGCAGGCGACGCAGCGCCACCTTGATGTTGCGCGTGCCAAGCTCGCGTTCGTCGTCGTAGTCGCGGTAGCTGCGCTGCTCCCATACTTTCACGGCCGTGCGGTTGCGGCTTTGGCCGCCAATGCGTATGCCTTCCGGGTTGGTGCCGCCGTTGCCGAACGGCGAGGTGCCGCCGGTGCCAATCCACTTGCTGCCGCCCTCATGGCGGCCATGCTGCTCCTTGAGCAACTCTTCCAGGCGCTGCTGCAGCTTGTCGTAGCCGAGCTTCTCGAGCGCCGCTTTCTGCTCGGGCGTGAGCTCGCGCTCGAAACGCTTGAGCAGCCAGTCCAGTGGAATGTCGGCCTTGGTGTCGAATACCGCGTCGATGCCCTTGAAGTAGGCGCCGAAGGCGCGGTCGAACTTGTCGAAGTGGGCTTCGTCCTTTACCAGCGTCAGGCGCGCCAGGTAATAGAACTCGTCGAGCGAGGGCGTGATGACCCCGCGCTTGAGCGCTTCGAGCAGGGTCAGGAATTCATTGATCGTGACCGGGACCCTGGCGCTGCGCAGTGTGTAGAAGAAATCGATCAGCATCGGGCTTGGCCTTCAGTGCGGCCCCGCGGGTGGCGCTCCAGGCGCGCGTACAGGGCGCTCTTGATCGCCGGCCATTCGCTGCGCAGGATGCTGTACATGACCGTGTCGCGTGGCGTGCCGTCACGCCGCAGGGCATGGTGGCGAATGGTGCCATCCTTGTTCGCTCCGAGCCGCTCGATGGCTGCCTGCGAGGCATGGTTCTCGCCGTCGGTGCGCAGGCCTACCACCGCGCAGCCAAGGGTATCAAAGGCATGCGACAGCAGGAGCAGCTTGCAGCTGGTGTTCACATGAGTGCGCTGGACGCGTTTCGCATACCAGGTGTAGCCAATCTCCACGCGGTCTGCGCCGGCAACGATGTCGTGGTAGCTGGTGCTGCCGAGCAGTGAGCCGTCGTTCTTGCCGCCGCTGGCGTCGATCACGGCGTAGGCGACGCGATCAGGCATCCCAAGCGCAGTGTCGATGTAGCGCCCCGCTTCATGCGGCTGTGGCACGCTGGTCACGCGCAAATTCCATAACTCGCCGTCGGCGGCGGCCGCGCGCAAACCCTCTTCGTGGTGCGGCGCCAGCGGCTCCAGGCGCAGGCCGTTAAACTCGAGCGTCACGGGCACCACATCGATCATCGATTGTTCCTCGCCATCTGGATCAGGCGCTCGAACAGGTGTACGTCCTGCTCGTTCTTGAGCAGCGCGCCGTGCAGCGGCGGCACGATCGCTTTCCCGTCAGGGCCACGCAGCGTATCGACCGAGACGTCTTCGGCCAGCAGCAGCTTGAGCCAGTCGAGAAATTCCGAGGTCGATGGCTTCTTCTTGATGCCGGCGACGTCGCGCAGCTCGTAGAAGCTGTGTAGCGCGGCCGCCAGCAAGTCGTGCTTGAGGGTAGGGAAGTGAACCTTGACGATGTCGGTCATCGTGTCGCGGTCCGGGAATTTAATATAGTGGAAGAAGCAGCGGCGCAGGAAGGCGTCCGGCAGTTCTTTCTCGTTATTGGAAGTGATGATCACCAGCGGGCGGTGCGTGGCCACCACCATCTCGCGCGTCTCGTAGACGTAGAATTCCATGCGGTCGAGTTCGCGCAGCAGGTCGTTCGGAAACTCGATGTCGGCCTTGTCGATTTCGTCGATCAAGAGCACCACCGGCTCGGGCGCGGTAAAGGCCTGCCACAGCACGCCCTTGACGATGTAGTTGTGGATGTCGCGCACGCGTTCGTCGCCCAGCTGCGAATCGCGCAGCCGCGAGACGGCGTCGTATTCGTACAGGCCCTGCTGCGCCTTGGTGGTCGATTTCACGTGCCACTGCATGAGCGGCATGTCGAGTGCCGCCGCCACCTCTTCGGCCAGCATGGTCTTGCCGGTACCCGGCTCGCCCTTGATCAGCAGCGGACGCCCGAGCGTCAGCGCGGCGTTGACCGCCAGTTTCAGGTCATCGGTGGCGACATAGTTGTCGCTGCCTTCAAAGCGTTGGGAAGCGTGCATGTGCAATTGGAAGTTAGTATGAAATGAGGCCGAGTATATGCCAGAATGGCGGCCACCGAAGACCTCCCCGCGGTACGTGCGTTTGTAGACTGTGGACAACTCTTCAGATAGAATCGACAGGTTGGTGGATCATTTGCTAACTTTTTGTGCGTTTGCGGTATTCGAATTACAACTAACGAGCCACACCCATGAAAACATCTTTAGCACTACTGGTACTGGCGGCGTTTGCCGGTACCGCCGCAGCCGCGGACGTCGTCGGCAACCCGAAGGCCGCGGCCAGCAAGGTCGAAATGTGCATTGGCTGCCACGGCATCCCTGGCTACAAGGCGTCCTTCCCCGAGGTCTACCGGGTCCCGATGATCGGCGGCCAGTCGGCCAAATACATCGAATCCGCGCTGCATGCCTATAAAAAGGGCGACCGCAAGCACCCGTCGATGCGCGGCATCGCCGCCAGCCTGAGCGACCAGGACATCGCCGACGTGGCGGCGTACTATGCGCAGCAGACACCAGCCAACGCCAAGCGCTAAGGACCGCCATGAAGAAACTCGTTTCCGCGCTGGTGTTCGGCGCTACCTGCCTCGGTGCATCCACCCTTGCTTCGGCCGCCGATGTCGCCAAGGGCGAAGCGCTGGTCAAGAAATACAACTGCGCGTCTTGCCATGGCGCCGACTTCAACAAGCCGATCGACCCGAGCTATCCGAAGCTGGCCGGCCAGCATGCCGAATACCTGACCCACTCGCTGCACGCCTACAAGCGCGGCGCCGGCGCCAACGGTCGTAACAATCCGATCATGTCGGCCCTGGCGAAGCCGCTGTCGAACCAGGACATGGCCGATATCGGCGCCTACCTGTCGAAGCTGCCGTCGACCCTGGTCGTGAGCAAATAACCATATACAGGTAAGCGTTTCCCGCCACCGGCTGGTAAACTGCGATCCCCCCGACCGGCAAGCCGGCGGGGGGATTTTGTTTTTATCTCGTGATCTCATCGGAACCTGCCGTGCCACTCATCTCCCCATCCCACATCAAAACCAACCTGCTCAGCGGTCTTACGGTCGCCCTGGCCCTGGTTCCCGAGGCAATCGCCTTTGCCCTGGTGGCCCAGGTCTCGCCCCTCACGGGCCTGTACGCCGCGGTGCTGGTCAGCTTCATTACCTCGGCTTTTGGCGGACGTCCCGGCATGATTTCGGCGGCGGCCGGCTCGCTGGCGGTGGTGATGGTGGCGCTGGTAGTCCAGCATGGCGCGCAATACCTGTTCGCCGCGGTGGTGCTGATGGGCGTGCTGCAGCTGCTGTTTGCCGCGGCGCGGCTGGGCAAATTCATTCGCATGGTGCCGCATCCGGTCATGCTGGGCTTCGTCAACGGATTGGCGCTGGTGATCTTCGTGGCCCAGTTCGGGCACTTCAAGACCACCGGCCCCGGCGGCGCGCCGCAATGGATGGATGGGGCCGAGCTGGCCACCATGCTGGCGATCGTCGCCGTGACCATGGCCGTGATCTACATCGCGCCGCGTTTTACCAGGGCAGTGCCCTCGACCCTGATCGGCATCCTGCTGGCCACCGCCGGCTGCGCGCTCCTGGGCATCGATACCAGGACGGTTGGCGACCTCGGTTCGATCGCCGGCGGCCTGCCTGCATTTGCCGTGCCGGACGTTCCCTTCGACCTCGAGACCCTGCGTATCGTCTTTCCGTACGCGCTGGTGCTGGCCGGCGTCGGCCTGATCGAGTCGCTGCTGACGCTGACCCTGGTCGACGAGCTCACCGACACGCGCGGCCAGCCCAACCGTGAAAGCCTGGCGCTGGGCGCCTCGAACGTCATCACCGGGTTTTTCGGCGGCATGGGTGGTTGCGCGCTGATCGGGCAGAGCATGATCAACGTGAACAGCGGCGGCACCGGACGCCTGTCCGGCATCGTCGCCTCCCTGTTTTTGCTGTCGTTCATCCTGGTCGGTTCGCACTGGATCGAGCAGATTCCGCTGGCCGCGCTGATCGGAGTGATGTTCGTGGTCTGCGAAAAGACCTTCGAATGGGGCACCTTCCGCCTGTTCGGCAAGGTGCCGCGCGCCGATGCCATGGTGATCGTGCTGGTGGCCGGCATCACGCTGGCCGTCGATCTGGCGGTGGCGGTGCTGGCCGGGGTCGTGGTGTCGGCGCTGGTATTTGCCTGGCAGCATGCCAAGCAGGTGCGCGTGGCGACCAGCGTGGACCAGCAGGGATGGAAAGTCTACGACCTGGAAGGCACGCTGTTCTTCGCTTCGGTGGCCGGCTTCCAGGGCTTGTTTACCCCAAAAGACGATCCGCAGGACGTGGTCATCGAATTTCGTCGGGCGCGGGTGGCCGACCATTCGGCGATCCAGGCGATCGACGCGCTGGCCGAGCGCTACCGGGCGCAGGGCAAGCGCCTGCACCTGCGTCACCTCAGCCCGGACTGCCGCGAGGTGCTCGACAAGGCCAGGGAGATGATCGAGGTGAACCTGCTGGAAGATCCGCGCTACCGGGTGGCGGACGACAAGCTGGCGTAGGCGAGCACGATCAGGCGAGGGAGCAGGCGAGGGAGCTCAGGCGAGGGAGCTCAGGCGAACGCGCGCCGGCGCACGCAGTCGATATACGCCTCGGTATCGGGCGGCATGCTGTTTCGCTGCGAGGTCCAGATCATCTCGCCCAGGCATTCCATGATCTCGTGGTGGGCGTCGTGCGCGCCGCGCTTGGCGACCAGGAGGTCGTGCGCGGCCTTGATGCCGCGCGGCTGGTCGATCGACACCTGCTCGGCGATCGACAGGTGCATCGACAGGTGCAGGAAGGGGTTGGACTGGCCTCCCTCGACCGAATAGTCACGCGCGATTGCCGCCTCGACGTCGTCGAGCTGCTCGTGGTATTCGGGATGCTGGGCGATCCAGTCGGCCGCAATGGCGTCCATCGGCGTCAGGATCTCGCCGTTGCGCTGCTTGCGCAAGGCTTCGCAGAAAAAGCGGCGCACGTCGTGCGAAGACGGTGTGAACATGTCGGGGGAGGGGAGAAAAGAAGGAAGCCGGCATTGTAGCGCGATGGCGTTGCGCTCGTGCGGATGCCTGCGAATGCGCGGCGCAGGAGTAGTGCTGCGCCGAATACGCGCACCATGAGCAGCATGGCATGGGAGCCGGCAGCAGCCGGCTCCCACCGTGGACCTACTTGTTCGGCACCAGTACCAGCGGTTCCGCAATTGCCGGGGCAGCCGCAGTCGAAACTGTTGCCGTGACCAGCGTTGCCGGCTGGCCCGGCTTGGCGCCGGCCTGCGCCCGGCCGTGCGGCTGGCGCAGGTAGCGCGCGCTATGACGCCGTTCGCCACTCGGGCCACCGCTTCGTGGGGGCCAGGTGATGAAACGCGACAATTCCTGCAATGCCCGCTGATAGACATCGCGCTTGAACTCGATGACCACGTCCAGCGGCACCCAATAGTCGTGCCAGCGCCAGGCGTCAAACTCGGGATGGTCGGTCAGGCGCAGGTTGACGTCGTTATCGCGCGCCACCATCCGCAACAGGAACCAGATCTGTTTCTGGCCACGGTAGTGGCCACGGATCTCGCGCTTGATGAAGTGGTCTGGCACTTCATAGCGCAGCCAGTCGCGGGTGCGGCCCACGATCTTGACGTGCTCCTGGCGCAAGCCGATTTCTTCTTCGAGCTCGCGGTACATCGCCTGCTCCGGCGTTTCGCCGTATTTGATTCCTCCTTGCGGAAATTGCCATGAGTGCTCGCGCACCCGCTTGCCCCACCACACCTCGTTATTGGCGTTCAGCAGGATGATGCCGACGTTGGGGCGAAACCCTTCACGATCGAGCATAAGTGCACCTCGAAACTTTCTGCCAGCCGTACGATCCTTATATTTTTACCCACAAATTGCCGTGCCTTGTAGTGCCAATAAGCTGCCGGGATCTTGCCGGCGAGGCAGGTACTGCGTGTTCCGGACCCATTTGTAGAAAGATTGGACGCATCAGCCAGCTAATCCTTTAAAATTAGGTCGATTATAACTCTCTCTTTTTAAAAAGAATTCATCGATATGCGCGCCTCACGTTTTTTTATTTCAACTCTTAAAGAAGCGCCTTCCGACGCCGAAATCGTCAGCCACCAGCTGATGATGCGTGCCGGGATGATCAAGCGGCTTGGCTCGGGCATCTATACCTACATGCCAACGGGCCTGCGCGTCATCCGTAAGGTCGAGGGCATCATCCGCGAAGAAATGAACCGCGCAGGCGCGATCGAACTCCTGATGCCGCTCGTGCAGCCGGCCGAACTGTGGCAGGAGACCGGCCGCTGGGACAAGATGGGCCCGGAATTGATGCGCGTCAAAGACCGCCACGGGCGCGAATTCGCCATCCAGCCCACCTCGGAAGAAGTCATCACCGATGTCGTGCGCAGCGAACTGAAGTCTTATCGCCAGCTGCCGGTCAACTTCTATCACATCCAGACCAAGTTCCGCGACGAGCGGCGTCCGCGCTTCGGCCTGATGCGCGGCCGCGAGTTCACGATGAAAGATGCGTACTCGTTCGACCGCGACGTGGCCGGCATGCAGCAGTCCTACCAGGCCATGTTCGACGCCTACACGCGCATTTTCAATCGTTTTGGCCTGAAGTTCCGCGCGGTGGCGGCCGACAACGGCGCCATCGGCGGCACCGGCTCGCACGAATTCCACGTCATCGCCAGCACCGGCGAAGACGCGCTGGTGTATTGTCCGGACTCGGATTTCGCCGCTAACATGGAAGCGGCCGAAGCGCTGGCCATCGGTACGCGCGGCGCGGCCGCGCAGCCGCTGACCAAGACCTCGACCCCCGGCAAGACCAAGTGCGAAGCCGTGGCCGAGCAGCTGGGCCTGCCGCTGCAGCAGCACGTCAAGAGCATCGCCCTGACCGTCGAGAACGAAGGCAAGAAGACTTATTTCCTGCTGCTGCTGCGCGCCGACCATGAGCTCAACGAGATCAAGGTCTCGAAAGTCGACGGCCTGAAAGACTACCGCTTCTCGACCGAGGCGGAAATCCAAGAAGTCTACGGCACCGTGCCGGGCTATCTCGGTCCGATCGGCACCAAGGCACCGGTGGTCGTGGTGGCCGACCGCACCGTCGCCAGCATGAGCGACTTCATCTGCGGCGCCAACGAAGCCGATTACCACTACCTGGGTGCCAACTGGGGCCGCGACGTGGCCGAGCCCCTGGTGGCCGACCTGCGCAACGTGGTCGAAGGCGATGCTTCGCCGGACGGCAAGGGCGTGCTGGCGATCGAGCGCGGCATCGAAGTGGGGCATGTGTTCCAGCTCGGTACCGCCTACTCGGAGGCCATGGGTGCCAATTTCCTCGACGAGAACGGCAAGCCGGCCCCGCTGCAGATGGGCTGCTACGGCATCGGCGTGACCCGCATCCTGGGCGCGGCGATCGAGCAGAACTTCGACGCCAAGGGCATCGTCTGGCCGGATGCCATCGCGCCGTTCGAGCTGGTGCTGTGCCCGATGGGCATGGACCGCAGCGAGATGGTCAAGCAGCAGGTCGAGAAGCTGTACGCCGACCTGCAGGCGCTGGGGATCGACGTGATCGTCGACGACCGCGGCCTGCGTCCGGGCGCGATGTTCGCCGACTGGGAACTGATCGGCGTGCCGCACCGGGTCGTGATCGGCGAACGTGGCCTGAAAGAAGGCAGCCTGGAATACCAGGGCCGCCGCGACGACGCTGCCACCAGCGTGCCGCTCGACGAAATGGCGGCCTTTATCAAGGGCAAGCTCGGCAAGTGAGCTTCTTGCAGCTGGTGTCCCGGAATGGGCGTGCACTGCTGGCCGCCGCACTGCTGGCCGGCCTGGTTACCGGCGCGCCTGCGCACGCCGGTAACCAGAAAGAAATCGCCATGGCCGATGGCGTGCGCCTGGCCATGGCCAATGCAATCCGCGACAGCCGGCCGCCCAAGCCGGTGCTGCGCGACGATGCGGCGCGGGCACGCTACCAGGCCTGGTTCAGCGAGATGTCGCGCCGCCTCGTCAAGCGTCTGCCCGACGAGCAGGCGCGCACCGAATTTCTCGAAGTGGTCTGGTACGAATCGACCCGCGCCGGGCTCGATCCGGGGCTGGTGCTGGGACTGATCCAGGTGGAGTCGGCCTACCGCAAGTACGCGATCTCGATCGCTGGCGCGCGCGGCTACATGCAGGTGATGCCGTTCTGGACCAAGGTGATCGGCGACGGCGACCGCCGCAAGCTGTTCCACATGCAGACCAATCTGCGCTACGGCTGCTCGATCCTGCGCATGTACATCGACATGGAAAAGGGCAACCTCTACCTGGCCCTGGGCCGCTACAACGGCAGCCGCGGCAAGCCGCAGTACCCGAACGCGGTGCTGGCGGCATGGAAGAAGTGGGAGTTCAAGCAGGTGCTCTGATGGCTGGCCCGGCGCGCAGTAAGTCGCGGTGGCGCCGACAATTTCGCAACATATCAATCCACCATGGCGGCGTGGCGAGGGTGTAAACTTCGCGTTTTCCCGACGTTGAGGTTTTCATGCGCTTGTCCACCCTCGCCGGCGCCGCCAGCCTGGCCGTGCTGGCCGGTTGCGCGGCCGTTCCGCCCGCATCCGATTCATTCCCGACCCCGGCCCCGACCGGTGAGCGCGCGCAAAACGTGATCTTCTTTCTCGGCGACGGCCTGGGCATCAACACGCTCACCGCCGCCCGCATCTTCCATGCGGGAGAAGACGGCGAACTGGCCATCGACCGCATGCCCGAATCGGCCTTCGTGAAGACCTTCTCGAACAATGCGATGGTGACCGACAGCGCCGCCGCCATGGCGGCCTACATGACCGGCGTGAAGCACGACAACGGCGTCATCTCGATGTCGGCCGGCACCCGTGCGGTAGCCCCAGGCAAGGACGCCAACGGCAACGCAACGGTCAGCCGCTGTGACAATGCGAGTCCCGCCGTGACCCTGCTGGAACTGGCCAAACGGCGCGGCATGGCGACCGGCGTGGTCACCAACACCAGTGTCACCGACGCCACCCCGGCGGCAAGCTATGCCCACGCTTGCCACCGCAAGCTCGAGGCCGATTTCGCCGCGGCCCTGGTGCCGGGCGGTGCTGGCTACAACAGCGCCCTGGGCGCCCGCGGCATCGACGTGATGTTCGGCGGCGGCGCCCAGTTCTTCACCCCCTTCGCACGCGGCGGCAAGCGCGCCGACGAGCGCGACCTGCTGGCCGAATTGAGTGCGCAGGGTGTCCGCGTGGTGTCGAGCAGCGCTGGCCTGAACGCCCTGGCCGCTAGCGCGGGGCAACCCGCCATCGGCCTGTTCGCCCCCAATCACATGGATTACGACGCGCTGCGCAATCCGGCCATGCAGCCTAGCCTGACCGAGATGACGCGCAAGGCGATCGAGCTGCTGGCGCCGCATGCAGGCAAGCAGGGGGCGGGCTTCTTTCTGGTGGTCGAGGCAGGCCTGATCGACCATGCCCTGCACGCCACGCTGGGCAAGCGCGCGCTGCAGGAAACCGTGTCGTTCAACGACGCCATGCAGGCCGCGCTCGACAAGATGGAAGCGCTCGACCCCGGCTTGAAGAATACGCTGGTAGTAGCAACCGCCGACCATGACCACACGCTGCTCCTGAATGGCTATGCGGCGCGTACCGGCAAGACGACGCACGGCAATCCGGGCGTGCTGGGCCTGGTGCGCAGGCTCGACGGCAGCCCCGAGCTCGACCAGGACGGCCGTCCGTTCACGATCATCGGCTTTGGCACCGGGGAGCACCGCATCGATGGCAAGCGCAATTCGCAGCCAGCACTGACCGACGAAGTCGTAACGCGCGACGACTACCACCAGGAAGCCGTGGTGCGCACCCGCACCGGGGCCGAAACCCATGGCGGCTCGGACGTCTACCTGGGCGCCGCCGGCGCCGGGTCGGAGCTGTTTCGCGGCACCATCGATAACACCCGCGTCTTCAGCCTGATCAAGACCGCCGCCGGCCTGTGAGCCCTGAACTGGACACCACCATGACACAACGACTTTCACTGCTGCTGGCCGCCAGCCTGTTCTGCGCCAGCGCCAGCGCCTTCGCCGCGCCGCAAGCGAAGAACATCATCTTCTTCTTGGGCGACGGCATGGGCCCGACCACGATCACCGCCGCACGCATCTACCAGCACGGCGAAGACGGCCTGCTGAACTTCGAAAGGCTGGAGCGCACCGCGCGCATCAAGACGTATTCCAACGATTTCCAGACCACCGACAGCGCTCCATCGATGGGCGCCTACATGACCGGGGTAAAGATCAACCAGAACGGCATCTCGATGAAGGATGCGCGCGCCATCGATCCCGCCAGGGACGCCAACGGCAACCGCACGGTCGACCTGTGCGGCGAGAACAACGGCAGCATCACGCCGACCATCCTCGAACTGGCCAAGGCACGGGGCAAGGCGGTGGGCGCCGTCACGACCACCGAGCTGACCCACGCCACGCCAGCGTCGACTTTCTCGCACGTCTGCCACCGCGATGCGGCCTATACCATCGCACGCCAGCTGGTGCCGGGTGGCGCCGGCTACAATGCGGCGCTGGGCGACGGCGTCGACGTCCTGATGGGCGGCGGGCGCCACCACTTCACGCCCTGGAACAAGGCATCCAACCCGAAGGGCCGCGCCGACGGGCGCGACCTGCTGGCGGAGCTGGCGAAGCAGGGCTACGACGTCGCCACCACCCGTGCCGGCATGATGTCGGCAAGACCTGGACGCAAGTTCGTCGGCATCTACAGCGCGGACGATCACCTGGACTATTCGCTGGCGCGCCGTCCCGAGCAGCCGAGCCTGAGCGAGATGGCCTTGACGGCGATCGAGCTGCTCTCGCAAGACCCGGACGGATTTTTCCTGATGGTCGAAGGCGGCAAGATCGACCATGCGCTGCACGACACCAATGCCAGCAACGCGCTGGCCGACACGGTGGCCTTCGACGAAGCGATTCGGGCCGCGATCGAGCGCATGCGCAGCATCGACCCTGGACTGGAAAACACGCTGGTGGTCGTCACCGCCGACCATGACCACACCATGGTACTGAGCGGCTATCCGAAGCGCGGCAGCAAGGTGCTCGACATCGTCCACGACTACGCCAGCGGCGAGCCGAAAAAGGACGCCGACGGCAAGACCTTCACCGCACTCCTGTTCGGAAACGGCAAGGTGCGGCCCGACTCGCGTGCCGATGTCGACAGCGCCACCGCGCAGGACCCGCGCTACCGGCAGGAAGCCGGCGTGCGCACCGTGTACGAGTCGCACGGCGGCGGCGACGTCAAGCTGTACGCTGTCGGCGCCGGCTCGGCCCCGTTCAAGGGGACGATCGAGAATACGCAGGTGTTTCACCTGATGAAGGCGGCGGCAGGCCTGTAGTGGGCCGGGCGAACCGCCCGGGTGCGCTACTGCCAAAAACAAAAAGCCCCGGAAACCGGGGCTTTCTGCATTCAAGGCTTTTGGACAGCAGCAGCGATTATTTCAGGTGATCCGAAATAAGCTTGGTCATTTCGAACATCGAGACCTGTTCCTTGCCGCCGAAGACGGCTTTGAGCTTGTCGTCGGCATTGATCATGCGGCGGTTCGCTGGGTCCTGCAGGTTTTCTTTCTTGATGTAGTCCCAAACTTTCTTGGTGACTTCGGTGCGCGGCAGCGGCGTCTCGCCCACGACTGCGGCCAGTTCGCTCGACGGCGTCATCGCTTTCATGAAAGCGGCGTTAGGCTTGCGTGCTGCTGCAGGCTTGGCCGCTGGTTTTGCTGCTGCTTTTTTTGCTGCAGGCTTGGCCGCGGCAGCAGGCTTGGCAGCTGCTTTCGTGGCTGGCGCTGCGGTGGATTTTTTGGCTGTTGCCATCTTCGAGCCTCCTAAAACGATCACGGGGAAGTTGCGTTATTGACGCACGGGCTTATATTGGTGGCCTTTTACTGTTCGTGCAAGTCTTTTTCAAAACTTTTTCATTCTTGTAAGCCCCTGAATGAGAGCTAACGCACACTCGATGCGCCGCGACCGAAAAATACGGCCGCGGAACGTAAAAAAACCGCGCAAGGCCAGTGCCCGCGCGGTTTTCTTTGGAATGCCGTGACAATCAGCGCATACCCGGCATCATGCCTTTCATCCCGCGCATCATCTTCATCAGGCCACCGCCCTTGAGCTTTTTCATCATGGTCTGCATCTGGTCATACTGGTTCAGCATGCGATTGACTTCCTGCACCTGCACGCCGGCGCCGGCGGCGATGCGGCGCTTGCGGTTGGCCTTGATCAGGTCCGGCTTGGCGCGCTCGCCAGGGGTCATCGAATCGATGATGCCGACCATGCGGCGCACCTGTTTTTCGGCCTGGTCCATGTTGGCGTTGCCGGCAGCCTGCTGGAACTGCGCCGGCAGTTTGTCGAGCAGTCCGGCCATGCCGCCCATTTTCTTCATCTGGGTCAGCTGCGCCTTGAAGTCGTTCATGTCGAAGCGGCCGCCGCCCTTGATCTTGTTGGCCAGCTCGGTCGCCGCCTCGGCATCGACGCCCTTGCGCGCTTCTTCGACCAGCGCCAGGATGTCGCCCATGCCCAGCACGCGGTTGGCCATGCGGGTGGGATCGAAGGCTTCCAGGCCATCGAGCTTTTCGGACACGCCGGCGAACTTGATCGGCTTGCCGGTCACATGGCGCACCGACAATGCGGCGCCGCCGCGCGAATCGCCATCGAGCTTGGTCAGCACGATACCGGTCAGCGGCAGCGTGTCGTTGAAGGCCTTGGCGGTATTGATCGCATCCTGGCCCAGCATGGCATCGACCACGAACAGGGTTTCGACTGGATTGACGGCGGCGTGTACCGCAGCGATCTCCAGCATCATCGCTTCATCGATGCCGAGGCGGCCGGCGGTGTCGATGATCAGGACATCGTGGTAATGCTTGCGGGCCCAGTCCAGCGCATTGAGGGCGATGTCGACCGGTTTGTCTGACGACGTGCTCGGGAAGAAATCGGCGCCGACCTGCTTGGTGACGGACTCCAGCTGGGCGATGGCGGCCGGGCGGTAGACGTCGGCCGAGACGGTCAGGACTTTCTTTTTCTTCTGCTCTTTCAGGTATTTGGCGAGCTTGCCGACGGTGGTGGTCTTGCCCACACCCTGCAGGCCGGCCATCAGGATGATCGCCGGCGGTTGCTGGGCGAACGAGAGCTGCGAGGCTTCGGGGCCAAGATCGGCGCCCATCAGGGCAGCCAGCTCGCGCTGCACCACGCCGACCAGGGCCTGGCCCGGGCTGAGCGAACCGATGACTTCTTCGCCCAGTGCTTTTTCCTTCACTTTGGCGATGAATTCGCGTACCGCCGGCAGCGCCACGTCGGCCTCGAGCAGGGCCATGCGCACTTCGCGCAGCATCTCGGCGGTGTTCGCCTCGGTTAGGCGCGCCTCGCCGCGCATGGTCTTGACGACCTTGGCAAGGCGTTGGGTAAGGTTATCTAGCATGTTCTACCTGACTGTATATATATGTAACGGCGATGTGACGGCGTTCGATCTCGCCCCAATTGGCGCATTCGATAATCCGCTATTTTACCTCGCGCCAGCGTCGCGGTTCTGGCAAGCGCAGGATATGCCGCTTTTATTTGAGCAGCCGTGCTGGGGCCGATCATCTTGCCAGCTTGCGTAACTTGACACACCTCACGTACCGTCTGGCCATTTCCCGGCAGCATCATCTTCTGTGCCGCGCCGTTTTGTCGTGCGGCGCCAAAGGGAGACAGGCATGACCAAATTGTTACGCAGTATCCTCGTTATCGGCAGCCTGCTGGGCGCGTGCGGGCTAGCGGGGGCGAGTGAAGTCGTCCGGCTCGGGAATCTCAAGTTCGCGCACTTCGGCGCGGTCTCGTATATCAAGGAAATCGCACCGACGTGCGGCATCCGGGTTGAAGAAAAGGTGTTCCCGAAAGGACTGGACGTGATGCAGGCGATCATTGCCGGCGAACTCGACGTGGGCGCGACCGCCTCGGAAGCGGCGATCTCGGGCCGCGCCGGCGGCGCCCCGATCGTGGCGGTGGCCGGTTTCGCCCGTGGCGGCGCGCGGCTGGTGGCGCGGCCCGAACTGAAGATTCGCAGCGTGGCCCAGCTCAAGGGGAAGAGGGTCGGCGTCACCCGCGGCGCGATCCAGGAGGTGCTGCTCATGGCCGAACTGGCCAGGCATGGCTTGACGGCGGATGCGGTGCCCGGCAAGGATGTGCAGCTGGTGTTCCTGTCCTATGCCGATTTGAACGGGGCGCTGCTGGGCCGGCAGATCGACGCCATGATGCAGTCCGAGCCGCAGTCGTCGCAGGCGATCAACAAGGGCTATGGCGTCGAAGTGCTGAAACCTTATGGCACGCCGATCGGCGAACCGGTGCGCACCCTGGTCATGACCGAGAAGTTCTACCGCGAGCAGCGCCCGGTGGCCGAAAAATTCATGCGCTGCTTCGTCGAGGCCACCCGCACCTTCATCGACCATCCGGCGGTGGCCGAGAAATACGTGCGCGAGGTGATGTTCAAGAACCAGATCACCAGCGACGACTTCCGCGACGCGATCCGCAATTCGCCCTATTCATTCACGATCACGCCCGAGCATATCCAGGTGACCACGGACATCATGGTCAAGACCGGGGTAGGACGCATGGCGCGCCCGCCGCGGGCCAGGGACTGGGTGCGCACCGACCTGCTCGAGGCCGCCATGGGCAGCCTGAAGCTGCGCTGAGGGGACGGCATGACGACGCACACAGTCACACGCAACCGGCGCCGTTCCTCGCGCGCATTCTGGAGCAATCCCTGGTATGAACGGGCGGTCGGCATGGTGGTCCCCCTGGCGGCGATCCTGCTCTGGCATTGGGTGGCCGCCAGGGGCTGGGTCGATCCGCTGGTGCTGCCGGCGCCGCTCGACGTCTGGCGCAAGTGGGTCACTTACCTGCTGCCGCTGGTGCCGTTCGAACAGTACACCGGCGGCGGCTGGTGGTCGTGGGCGCTGTCGGGCGAACTGCCGGTCGATATCACCACCAGCATGGTGCGGGTGATGGTGGGCTTCGCCATCGGCGCCGGACTGGCGCTGCCGCTCGGCCTGGCTATGGGCGCCAGCCGCGTGGTCTACGCCTGGATGAATCCCCTGGTGCAGATCCTGCGTCCGATTCCGCCGATCGCCTATATCCCGCTGGCGATCCTGTGGTTCGGCCTGGGCAATCCGCCAGCCGTGTTCCTGATCGCGCTGGGCGCGTTTTTTCCGGTGCTGATGAACACCATCGCCGGAGTGCGCCACGTGGACGGCATCTACCTGCGCGCGGCGCGCAACCTGGGCGCCGGTCCCGCCACCATGTTCCTGCGCGTGATCCTGCCGGCCGCGGTGCCCTACATCCTGGCCGGCGTGCGGATCGGGATCGGCACCGCCTTCATCGTGGTGATCGTGTCCGAGATGATCGCCGTGAACAACGGGCTGGGCTTTCGCATCCTGGAAGCGCGCGAGTACTTCTGGTCGGACAAGATCATCGCCGGCATGATCACCATCGGCATGCTCGGGCTGGCGATCGACCTTGCCATGAACCGCCTCAACAACTATCTGCTGCGCTGGCACCGCGGCCTGGAGCATTGACATGAACGCACCATCCCCGTCGCACCTGCTGCAGGCGCCGCATATCCGTATCGATGGCGTCAACAAGATCTTCGCCAGCCAAGGCCGCCATGTGGTGGCTCTGAAAAACATCTCGCTCGACATCCCGCGCGGTCAGTTCACCTGCCTGCTCGGGCCGTCCGGCTGCGGCAAGTCCACGCTGCTGGGCGCGGTGGCGGGCTTTTCGCTGCCCAGCAGCGGCACCATTACCGTCGACAGCGTCCCGGTGGCTGCGCCGGGGCCGGAGCGCGGCATGGTGTTCCAGGAGTACGCGCTGTTTCCCTGGATGACGGTCGAGGACAATATCGCTTTCGGCCTGCATATCAAGGGCATGTCGAAGGTGGCCATCCGGCGTCGCGTGGACGACTTGCTCGGCATGCTGTCGCTGACCGATTTTCGCCAGCGCTTTCCAAAGGATCTGTCGGGCGGCATGCGCCAGCGCGTGGCGATCGCCCGGGTGCTGGCACTGGACTCGCCGATCATGCTGATGGACGAACCCTTCGGCGCGCTCGATGCGCTCACGCGCCGCAACCTCCAGGACGAACTGCTGCGCATCTGGTCCGAGCTCAAGAAGACGATCCTGTTCGTCACCCACAGCATTGAAGAGGCGATCTACCTGGCCGACCGCATCGTAGTGATGACCTACCGGCCGGGTACGGTCAAGCGCGACCTGCTGGTGGAGATCCCCCGCCTGCGCGACCCGGCGGCGCCCGATTTCAATGCGCTCAAGCGCGAGCTGGGGCTGCTCGTGATGGAAGAGCAGGAGCGCCATCATACGGATGCAATGCGAATGGCGGCGGTCGATTAGCGTAGCTGCGCCCGCGCCGCTGGAGCTCTCGAATCCCGCCTAACGGCAGAGCGGCCTGCCGCACCCGCCATCGATCGATGGTGTATCCTTCCACTATGCAGAACTCCCTCTTTCTCGCCGCGGCCGTGCTGTACGCGGTGTGCGCCCTGCTGCCGTCGCGCCGGGGCGCCGTCATTTCCGGCGTCACCGCCGTGGCCTGGGCGGTACATGGCGCCGCGCTCGGGCTCGATATCGTCTCGCCTGGCCAGTTGCGGGTTGGCTTCGCCATCATGTTATCGAGTGCGTTGTGGGTATCGGTGGCCGCCTACTGGCTCGAAAACCGCAATTTCGCGCTGGACGGCATGCGCCGCCTGATCATGCCCTGCGCCTTTGTCGCCAGCGTGCTGCCGTTGGTGTTCCCTGGCAGCCTGCTCGAAGTCCAGGACCAGTCGCCGGCCTTTGGCTGGCATGTCGCGGTGGCGGTGCTGGCCTACAGCACCCTGACCGTCGCCGCCTTCCACGCGGTGCTGATGGCGCTGCAGGAAACGCGGCTGCATACGCGCGGCAGTGGCCGTGCCTGGCTGGGCGGGGCACTCGACCAGCTGCCGGCGCTCTTGACCATGGAAAAACTTCTGTTTCGCGTGATCTGGATCGGGTTCGTGCTGCTGACCCTGACGGTGCTATCGGGCGTGGTGTTTTCCGAGCAGCTGTTCGGCCGCGCGCTGCGGCTCGATCACAAGAGCGTGTTCGCGCTACTGTCATGGCTGCTGTTCGCCGCGCTGTTGGCCGGGCGCCGCTGGCAGGGCTGGCGCGGCAAGACCGCGCTGCGTTTCACGCTGGCGGGCTTCGCCACGCTGGCGCTGGCCTATGTCGGCAGCCGCTTCGTGCTCGAAGTAGTGCTGCACAGGGGAGTCGCATGATGCGCATCCTGTTCTGGATCGCCCTTATCATCCTGGTGGTCATGGCCGTGCGCGCCAAGCTCAAGGGCACAGGCGCGCGCTTCCAGGTGCCGCCGCGCCAGCCACCGCAAGAGCCGGTGGCCCAGATCGAAACCATGACCCAGTGTGCGCATTGCGGCTTGCATTTCCCGGCCTCCGAAGCGGTGCAGGCCGACGGCCACGACTACTGTTCGCCGGGCCACGTGCGCCTGCCGCCGCGGTAAGCCGGCCGATGTCTTTCCTGCCGCTGCGGCTCCCGCAGGTGCGCTTGCCTCAGTTGCCGTCGCCGGAGGCGCGCGCGACCATGTGGCGCTCGCTGCTGACCTTCAACATCACGCGCATCGTCATCGCGCTGGTGTTGCTGCTGTACCTGGGCGTGAGCATGACCGACAATGGCATCCGTACCGTTGCGGTCAATACCGAAACCTGCGTCGTGTACCTGCTGGCGGCGCTGGTCTTTGCCGGCGTCGGCACCTGGTGGAAGCGCCGCTTCGTGCTGCAGCTGGGCTGCCAGATCGCGCTCGACCTGGCCGTGATCTCGCTGCTCTACCTGGAAGCCGGCGGCATGCGTAGCGGCCTGGCCGTGCTCTATCTGTTCCCGCTGGCCGGCGCGGCGATCCTGGCCCCGCTGGTGCTGGCGCTGTTCGCGGCCTCGATCGCGACACTGTTCCTGCTCGGCGAGAGCGTCTGGCAATTAATGCTGCTGCAACGCCAGCCGCCCTTGATGCAGGCCGGCCTGTACGGCGCCGCCTTTTTCGCCGGCGTGCTGGTGATCAACCGGCTGGCCGCGCGCCTGATCAAGCAAGAAGAGCTCGCTGCCCAGCGCGGCACCGACCTGCGCATCCAGCAGCTGATCAACGGGATCGTCATCGCCGACGTCGGCGATGGCATCCTGGTGGTTGGCGACGACGGCGCGGTCTTCACCGGCAATCCGGCCGCGCGCGGCATGCTCGGCCTCGACGGCGAGGCCGCCAGTTTCCGGCTCGGCGAGGCCCCCGGGCTGGAACCGGTGGCGCAGGCCTTTGCCGCCTGGTTGCAAGCCCCGATGGAGGGCGCCGCCTTCGTGACCGTCAAGCCTTACCAGGAAGATGCCGGCCCGCTGCGCGGCCGGCGCGACCAGCCGGCGCACCTGAAGCTGCGTTTCGCGCGGGTCGATACCGCCGGCGTGGCGCTGGGGCGCAGCGTGGTCTTCATGCAGGACGTGAGCGCCATCGAGAACCAGGCGCAGCAGCTCAAGCTGGCCTCGATGGGGCGCCTCACCGCCAGCATCGCCCACGAGGTGCGCAATCCGCTGTCGGCCATCGGCCACGCCACCGCGCTGCTGGCCGAGGACCTGCACGGCCCGGCCGAGATGCGGCTGCTGAAGATCGTCGGCGACAACGTCGCCCGCGTGAACCGGATGGTCGAAGACATCCTGCAGCTCTCGCGCAAGGTCCAGCCGAACGGGGAGCCGCTGCAGCTGGCCAGCTTCCTGGCCGAGCTCAAAGCCGAGTTCTGCGAAACCCATGACCTGGCCGATGAGATCGTTTATGTGGGCGACCCCGGCAAGAGCGCGGTGCGCTTCGACCCGCTGCACCTGCACGAAGTGCTGCTTAATTTGCTGGGCAACGCGATTCGCTATGCCAGCCGGGCGCCCGCCAGCATCCGCATCTTTCCGGCGCGCGACGCCGCCGGGCGCACCGAGCTGCACGTGCAGGACGACGGCCCCGGCATCACCCCGGAAGTACGCGCCCACCTGTTCGAGCCCTTCTACACGACCTCGAGCAAGGGCACCGGCCTGGGACTGTACCTGGCGCGCGAGCTGTGCCTGAACAATGATGCGAAGCTCGACTACGAATACCGTTTCGACGCTGCCGCGGCCGGAGAGCGCAGGGCGAGCGGACGCTTCGTGATCAGCTTCGCCCAGCCGCCCCAGGCCGCGTCCTCCGGCGGCCCGCACTATATATAGGTAGAAATAATCATGACCGCACCCCGCATTTTGGTGGTCGACGACGAAGCCGACCTGCGTGAACTGCTCGAGATCACCCTGCTCAAGATGGGGCTGGACGTCGATAGCGCGGCTACGCTGCGCCAGGCGCGCGCGCTGCTCGAGGAGCGCGACTACGCGCTGATCCTGACCGACATGCGCCTGCCCGATGGCCTGGGGCTGGAGCTGGTGCGCGAAGTGCATGCCTCGCCCAAGGCAACGCCGATTGCCGTGATCACCGCCTATGGCAGCGCCGAGAACGCGGTGGTCGCGCTCAAGGCGGGGGCCTTCGACTACATTTCCAAGCCGGTGGCGCTCGATGCGCTGCGCGTGATGGTGCGCTCGGCCCTGCGCCTGCTCGAGGCGGCGCCGGCGCAGCCCGACGGCGTGGTGCCCGGTTCGCGCATGATCGGCAATTCGCCGGCGATGCAGTCGCTGCGGGTCCAGATCGGCCGGCTGGCGCGCTCGAACGCGCCGATCTCGATCACCGGCGAGTCGGGCAGCGGCAAGGAGCTCGCCGCCCGTGAAATCCACGCCCAGAGTTCGAGGGCGGCCAAGCCGTTCGTCGCGGTGAACTGCGGCGCGATTCCCGAAACCCTGATGGAAGCGGAGTTCTTTGGCTATCGCAAGGGTGCCTTTACCGGCGCGGCCGAGGAACGCGACGGCTTTTTCCAGGCCGCCAATGGCGGCACCCTGATGCTCGACGAGGTGGCCGACCTGCCGCTGGCGATGCAGGTCAAGCTGCTGCGTGCGATCCAGGAGCGGCGGGTGCGCAAGATCGGTGCCACCAGCGAGGAGCCGGTGGACGTGCGCATCATCAGCGCCACCCACCAGGACCTGGCCCGCTGCGTGGAACTGGGCCGCTTCAGGCAGGATCTGTTCTACCGCCTGAACGTGATCGAGCTGTCGCTGCCGCCGCTGCGCGAGCGCATCGATGATTTGCCGCCGCTGGTGGACGCGGTGCTGGCGCGCCTGGCCGGACCTGCTCAAGCCGCGCTCGGGCCCGGCGTGCTGGACGCGCTGCGCGCCTATTCCTTCCCCGGCAATATCCGCGAACTCGAGAACGTGCTGGAGCGGGCGCTGGCGTTTGCCAACGACGGCGTGATCGAAGTAGGGGACTTGTCGCTGAAGGCGGCGCGTCCGGGCGAGGCGGGACGCGAGCCGGTGCCGGCCGCGGCGACTGCGGCAGTAGCACCACCGGCGCCGGCGCCAGCGCCGATCGAGGCGGCGCCGGCGCCGGCCGGGCTCGGCCCGAACGGCTTGCCCGCCAGCTTGCCCGACTACCTGATCCAGGTCGAGCGCGACATCATCGGGCGCGCGCTGCAGCAAACCCAGTTCAACCGGACGCAGGCCGCGGCGCTGCTCGGGATCAGCGTGCGCCAGCTGCGCTACCAGATGCAGAAGCTGGAGATTTCGGCGCCGGAAGATAACGCTTGAGCGCTGTTCGCGGCGCGGGCAGCGCACGGCCAGCCGGCAGAGGCGATGTTTCGATGTTGTCTTTTCGCCAGTGCAAAACGCATCAGATCAATGCGGTGCGCATGCGGCTGATGACGCTTTAAGCAGCCCCCTCGCACTAGGTTAGCGCTCACTCACCTCACATCCCCCGTGCTTCCGGCGCTACTTCATTGTCAAGCCCACGCACTCAAAAAAACGCAAAATATTGCGAGGTTCTTTACTTGCCGTGACCTGGGTCAGGTACTACAATTAGTCTCATATCAACGTCGAACACTAGATGTAGTGGTAGTGAGCCAGAAGAAACGTGTTCACTCCCGACGTGAGGCTTGCTCTGCAAGCGACTGATTCCACAGCGATTTCCTTACCCTGCATACCTGGTTGCCAGAAGGCGTTCCGGCTGGCGGGGCATCGCTTTGCTATGAATTCCTAAAAATTGTGGTCTTGCTACGCAAGATCCTGGTAACTATATTTGGCGGCAGTCATCTGCCCACCCTGGAGGCTCAATGCAAACAGCACAAGACATGTCGATCAATCCCCACGCCGCCTCCGGCGCGGCAGCCAATGCCTCGCCGGCAGAGATCGTGGCGCGCGGCGACTACCGCGTGATCCGCCGCAATGGCGCCGTGGTCGCCTTCGAGCCGCACAAGATCTCGGTCGCCATGACCAAGGCCTTTCTTGCCATCGCTGGCGGGCAGGGCGCTGCCTCGGCCCGTATCCGCGACCTGGTGGAACAGATGACCGGAAATGTCGTAGCTGCATTGGTGCGCCGCCAGCCGAACGGTGGCACCTTCCATATCGAAGACGTGCAGGATCAGGTCGAACTGTCGCTGATGCGCTCGGGCGAGCATGATGTCGCGCGCGAATACGTGCTGTACCGCGCCAAGCGCATGGAAGAGCGCCGCGCCGCCAAGGAAGCGCTCGGTGGCGCCGCCGTGGCCGCGCCGCAGATCCACGTGATCGACGGCGGCCAGCGCCTGCCGCTTGACATGAACGCCGTGTACGGCCTGGTGGGCGCCGCCTGCGCCGGCCTGGAAAAGCATGTCGACGCCGACGCGATCGTCGCCGAGACCCTGAAGAACCTGTACGACGGCGTGCCGGTCGAAGAGCTGCACAAGTCGGCCATCCTGGCCGCCCGCGCCCTGATGGAAAAAGACCCGGCCTACAGCCAGGTCACCGCGCGCATCCTGCTGCATACCATCCGCAAAGAAGTGTTCGGCCGCGAAGTGCCGCAGGCCGGCGCCGCGCTTGAGTACATCACCTACTTCCCGCAATACATCGCCAAGGGCATCGCCAACGAACTGCTGGACGAAGAACTGGGCAAGTACGACCTCGAGCGCCTGGCCAAGGCCATCGTCGCCGACCGCGACCTGCAGTTCGGCTATATCGGCCTGCAGACCCTGTACGACCGCTATTTCCTGCACGTGCGCGAGACCCGCATCGAGATGCCGCAGGCCTTCTACATGCGCGTCGCGATGGGCCTGGCCCTGCGCGAAGCCGACCGCGAAGCGCGCGCGATCGAGTTCTACAACCTGCTGTCGAGCTTTGATTTCATGAGCTCGACCCCGACCCTGTTCAATTCGGGCACCCGCCGCTCGCAGCTGTCCTCGTGCTACCTGACCACGGTCGGCGACGACCTGGAAGGCATCTACGACGCCATCAAGGAAAACGCACTGCTGTCGAAGTTTGCCGGCGGCCTGGGCAACGACTGGACCCCGGTCCGCGCACTGGGCTCGCGCATCAAGGGCACCAACGGCAAGTCGCAGGGCGTGGTCCCGTTCCTGAAAGTGGTCAACGACACCGCCGTGGCGGTGAACCAGGGCGGCAAGCGCAAGGGCGCGGTCTGCGCCTACCTGGAAACCTGGCACATGGACATCGAGGAATTCCTCGACCTGCGCAAGAACACCGGCGATGACCGCCGCCGCACCCACGACATGAACACCGCGAACTGGATTCCCGACCTGTTCATGAAGCGCGTGATGGAGAAAGGCTACTGGAGCCTGTTCTCGCCGAGCGAGACGCCGGACCTGCACGACAAGGTCGGCAAGGCCTTCGAAGAAGCCTATACCGCCTATGAAGCCAAGGCCGAACGCGGCGAAATGACCGTGTACAAGAAGATCGAAGCGCTCGACCTGTGGCGCAAGATGCTGTCGATGCTGTTCGAGACCGGCCACCCATGGATCACTTTCAAGGATCCGTGCAATATCCGTTCGCCGCAGCAGCACATCGGCGTGGTGCACTCGTCGAACCTGTGCACCGAGATCACCCTGAACACCAGCGCCGACGAAATCGCCGTCTGCAACCTGGGCTCGGTAAACCTGCCGCAGCACATGAAGGGCGACAGCCTCGACCACGTCAAGCTGCAAAAGACCATCCGCATCGCCATGCGCATGCTCGACAACGTCATCGACATCAACTACTACGCCGTGGAAAAGGCGCGCAACTCGAACATGCGCCACCGTCCGGTCGGCATGGGCGTGATGGGCCACCAGGATTGCCTGCACATGATGCGCATCCCGTTCGCCTCCGATAAGGCGGTGGAATTCGCCGACAAGTCGATGGAAGCGGTCTGCTATTTCGCCTACCTGGCCTCGACCGAGCTGGCCGAAGAGCGCGGCCGCTACGGTTCCTACGAAGGTTCGCTGTGGGACCGCGGCATCCTGCCGCAAGATTCTATCAAGCTGCTGGCGCAAGAGCGCGGCGGTTACCTCGAGCAGGATACGAGCGAATCGATGGACTGGACCCTGGTGCGCAGCCGCATCAAGGAATTCGGCATGCGCAACTCGAACTGCGTGGCGATCGCACCGACCGCGACGATCTCGAACATCATCGGCGTGTCGGCCTGCATCGAGCCGACCTTCCAGAACCTGTACGTGAAATCGAACCTGTCGGGCGAGTTCACCGAGATCAACTCCTACCTGGTGCGCGACCTGAAGGCGCGCGACCTGTGGGACGAAGTCATGATCGCCGACCTGAAGTATTTCGACGGTTCGCTCTCCAAGATCGACCGCGTGCCGCAAGACCTGCGCGAGATCTACGCCACCGCCTTCGAAGTCGAACCGAAGTGGCTGGTAGAGCAGGCTTCGCGCCGCCAGAAGTGGATCGACCAGGCCCAGTCGCTGAACATCTACATGGCTGGCGCCTCGGGCAAGAAGCTCGATGAAACCTACAAGCTGGCCTGGCTGCGCGGCCTGAAGACCACTTACTACCTGCGCACCATCGCCGCGACGCACATGGAGAAATCCACCAGCCGCACCGGCGCACTCAACGCGGTGTCGGTCTCGGGCGCCCTGTCGGGTGGCCACGCTGCCCCTGCGCCCGCCGCCGCCCCGGCAGCGGCAGCAGCGGCTGCCACGGCAGAGATCGAAGACGGCGCCGCCTGCTACCTGCGTCCGGGCGACGATGGTTTCGAGGAATGCGAAGCCTGCCAGTAAAAGTGGGCGTCGCGTAGACGCTCGATGAAGAACACGCCCGGCCACCGCGCCGGGCGCCGCCGTCTAGAATTCAAGAAGGAAGAACACTATGTTGTCATGGGACGATGAACCAAGCACCGCGCCAGCTCCGCGCGCAGCACAAGCCGACGCTACTGAAACCGCAACTGCAACTGTCGATGCAGCCCTGGTCGCCAAGCGCGTCAATGCCGACGACAAGCGCATCATCAACGGCAAGACCGATGTCAACCAGCTGGTCCCGTTCAAGTACAAATGGGCGTGGGACAAATACCTGGCCGGCTGCGCGAACCACTGGATGCCGCAAGAAGTGAACATGCAGCGCGACATCGAGCTCTGGAAGAGCCCGAACGGCCTGACCGAAGACGAGCGCCGCCTGGTCAAGCGTAACCTCGGCTTTTTTGTCACCGCCGACTCGCTGGCCGCGAACAACATCGTGCTGGGCACCTACCGCCACATCACCGCACCCGAGTGCCGCCAGTACCTGCTGCGCCAGGCCTTCGAAGAAGCGATCCACACCCACGCCTACCAGTACATCGTCGAGTCGCTCGGCCTGGACGAGCAGGAAATCTTCAATGCCTACAACGAGATCGAGTCGATCCACGACAAGGACCAGTTCCTGATCCCGTTCATCAACGTGCTGACCGACCCCGAATTCAAGACCGGCACGCTGGAAAGCGACCAGCAGCTGCTCAAGTCGATCATTGTCTTTGCCTGCCTGATGGAAGGCCTGTTCTTCTACGTTGGCTTCACCCAGATCCTGGCGCTGGGCCGCCAGAACAAGATGATGGGCGCGGCCGAGCAATACCAGTACATCCTGCGCGACGAGTCGATGCACGTGAACTTCGGCATCGACCTGATCAACACCATCAAGATGGAAAACCCGATGCTGTGGACGCCGGAATTCCGCGAAGAGATCAAGGTGCTGTTCCTGGAGGCAGTCGAGCTCGAGTACCGCTACGCCGAAGACACCATGCCACGCGGCGTGCTGGGCCTGAACGCCCCGATGTTCAAGGGCTACCTGCGCTTCATCGCCAACCGCCGCTCGGTGCAGATCGGCCTGGAGCCGCTGTTCCCGAACGAGGAAAACCCGTTCCCGTGGATGAGCGAGATGATCGACATGAAGAAAGAGCGCAACTTCTTCGAGACCCGCGTGACCGAGTATCAGACGGGTGGGGCATTGAACTGGGATTAAAACCCAAACTCGGGCTTGCCCCCTGCATGGCCGGACCAGTTCGCCTATGATGGCGAATTGACCCGTCCATCCAGGAGAATCCCCTTGCAAGCCAAGTCCCTGCCGCTGCATGCAGCGCTGCATGCAGTTTTAGTCGCCGGCCTGGCGACGGCGTGCGTCGCCCACGCCGCGCCCCAGTCCGTCGCCGGCCAGACTATCTTCCAGAACAACTGTGCCAGCTGCCACAGCGTCGACCCGGCCCTGTCTTCGCGCGCCGGCCCCGGTCTGTTCCGCGTCCTCGGCCGCCAGGCCGCCGCGGTGCCGGGCTTTCACTATTCGGCGGCATTGACCCGCGCCGGCAGCACTGGAAAAACCTGGACCCGCGCCGAACTCGACGCCTTTTTGGCCGACCCGGCCAAGAGCGTGCCAGGCACCACGATGCCGGTCGGCGTTTCGGATAAAAAAACGCGCGCCGCCCTGATCGATTACCTCGCTACCTTGCAGGGCGCCACCACGGCGCCAGCACCGCCTACGGCCACCGCTGCCGCGCCTGCAGAGCGCAGCGGCTCCTGGGACGACAGCCAACCCGGCAAGATCCACCACATTCAAGTCTCCGACCTGCCGCCGCCCTTCGCCAGCGCCAGCGCCGGCAATGGACCGCGCGTCGAGGCGCGGCCCAACGGCAGTATGCCGACCGTGCCGCCAGGCTTCGCGGTAAACGTGTTCGCAGTCGATACCGACAAGCCGCGCCTGCTGCTGCGCGCACCGAACGGCGACATCTTCCTGGCCGCCACCAGCAAAGGCGAGATCAAGGTGCTGCGCTCCAAAGACGGACAGCGCGCGGAGACGGCCACGGTATTCGCCAGTGGCTTGACGCGGCCGTATGGCATGGCCTTCTGGCCCTCGAACGCAAACCCGCAGTACCTGTACGTCGCCAATGTCAATTCGATCGTCCGCATCCCCTACCGCAACGGCGACCTGCAAGCGCGCGGCGCGGCCGAGACGGTTGTGCCGCAGCTGTCCGATACCAGCGGCGGGCACACCACCCGCACGCTGGCGTTTTCGCAAGACGACCAGACCTTGCTGCTGTCGATCGGCTCGGCCACCAATGTCGCCGCCAACATCGGGCCGACGCCGCCGCAGCCGCTGGCGCAATGGGAAGCGCGCCATGGAGTGGGCGCCAGCTGGGGCGTCGAGACGGACCGCGCCACCGTCATGGCTTTCGATCCGGATGGCCGCAACCGCCGCACCTGGGCCACTGGCCTGCGCAACTGCGTCGGCCTGCTGGTGTACCCAGGTACCGGCGACGTGATGTGCAACGTGAACGAGCGCGACGCGCTGGGCGACAACCTGCCGCCCGACTACCTCACCCGGGTAAAGCAGGGCGGCTTCTATGGCTGGCCGTGGTACTACATCGGCGCCAACGAAGATCCGCGCCTGCAGGGCCAGCGCCCCGACCTGAAAGACAAGAGCATTGTGCCGGATGTGCTGATCCAGGCGCATTCGGCGCCGCTCGGCATGGCGGTCTACCACGCCCCCAAGGGCGCGGCGCATGCCTTCCCGAAGGGGTACGAGGGCGACGTCTTCGTGGCGCTGCACGGGTCCTGGAATCGCGGCGTGCGCACCGGCTACAAGGTGGTGCGCGCCTTTGTGAAGAACGGCGTGCCGACCGGGCAGTACCAGGATTTCATGTCGGGGATGGTGCTGAGCGACCGCGATGTCTGGGGTCGGCCTGCCGCCGTCGCGGTGGCGCTCGATGGCGCGTTGCTGGTGCTCGACGACGCTGGCGGCGTGGTCTGGCGCATCACACCGCAAGGCTGAAGGGGCAGGGCCAACCCGCCGCCAGGCGGGTCTTGCCATCATTGACTTCTGTCAGCATACGCCAGGTTGCCGTGAACTAACGTGACTGGATCATTCACGGCAAAGGAATGGCGATGAATCTCCGGGAAACCCCGCATGCTGTGGCGTGCACCGTCGAGTGGGAATTCGCCCACTCGACCTACGCCCAGGTGCTGGCCGATGTGCCGGCCGCACTGTTTTTCCATTGGGCGCAGAGTGCGCGCATCGAGTTTCCCGGCATACCCCGCGACGCCTCGTTCTACGCCCAGGCGGTCGAAGGCCTGATGGTGTTCTTCGATTGTGCCGCGGCCGCCTCCAGGCCATGTGCGCTGCCCTCGCGTGCCGCCGATTCGGTCTGGCAGGCCTGGGCGTGCATGGATGCCCCCAGCCTCGAGCGCTTTTGCATCCGCCATGTCGGCAAGGCCATCGCTTATGCCGAGCCAGCGAGCATGGAGCAGTCGGTGGGCGAGGCACTGGGAGCCTGCCTGGTGCAGGCGCGCCGCCGCGCGTCCTGCCCGGTTGCCGGTAACCACCTGCCGCGGCTGTTCGCGCTGGATGCGCAACTGGGAATGCCGCGCGGCTTCGGCTACCGCATCATCAA
The DNA here is from genome assembly GCF_024802625.1 of Massilia sp. H6. NCBI lineage: Bacteria > Pseudomonadati > Pseudomonadota > Betaproteobacteria > Burkholderiales > Oxalobacteraceae > Massilia > Massilia sp. H6. The sequence goes on along the minus strand of NZ_CP103371.1, from coordinate 3,850,865 downwards.
CGGCCGGATTGCCTGTTCGACCCTGGACGAACTCGGGGTCGCCACCAGCGCGCGTTTCCCCGAATACCTGACAGCGGCAGGCCTGTATCGATCTGGCCTGATCACCGCAGCCGAATACAACGAAGCATCCTGCCTTGGTCTTCCAGAACCGCAGGGCCTGATGCAGATAGCCGCATCCTGACCCTCCCTGCCTGATCGAGGCTCGCGCCGCGCGGCGCCGGGCCCCGCTATGATGGTCTCGAGCAGCCAGCCGTTCGCCGCGTTGCGGCGGCGCCCTGGCAGAAGGAGACTGCATGCTAGAGAGCTTTGCCCTGCACTACCTTCCCGAAGCGTTTTCGATCGCCGGCCAAAAGCTGATGGGGCGCCAGTCCGCCGGCGTGGGCCTGATGCGCGCCATCGCCCAACACGCGAGCGCGGCCAGGATCGGATGCTTCGCTGCCGACCGCACCCATGCCGACGCCTTTGACGCAGCGCTGCGCGCCGTTGGCTACACGGGCGAGGTGGCCTGGGTACCGCAGTCGCGGCCGCAAGAACTTGCGCCTTTCGGCTGCCTGTATCACCCTGGCCCCGGCATCGAGCGCCTGAGCTGGCGCCGGCTCGAGGTGGGCGAGCATCGTTACAGCCTGTGCGGCATCGTGCATACCACCGCTTCGCACGAGATGATGAGCATGGTAGCGAACTTGCTGGTGGCGCCGGTACGCAGCTGGGACGCGATCGTCTGCACTTCGCGCGTAGTGCGCGACAGCGTGCGGGTGCTGCTCGAGGCGCAGGCCGATTATTTACGCACCCGTCTCGGTGCGCAGCGTTTCGAATTGCCGCAACTGCCCTTGATAGCGCTCGGCGTGCATTGCGCCGATTTCGTGCGCGACGCGGGGCGCCGCATCGAAGCGCGCGCCCGGCTCGGCATTGGCGAACACGACGTCGCCTTCCTGTACCTGGGGCGCGTGTCGGTGCATGCCAAGTCGCACCCGCAGCAGATGTTCACCGCCCTCGAGCGCGCGCCCAAGGGCGGCCGCCGGGTACACCTGATCATGGCGGGCTGGCATGCCAGCGAAGCCAGCGAAACGGCCTTGCGCGAAGCGGCCGCCTTGCTCTGTCCCTCGGTGCGGCTGGTGGAGCTGGACGGAAGGCTGCCTGCGAACCAGATCGACGCCTGGACAGCTGCCGATGTCTTCACTTCGCTGGCGGACAACGTACAGGAAACCTTCGGGCTGACGCCGGTCGAAGCCATGGCGGCCGGCCTGCCGTGCGTGGTCTCTGACTGGAATGGCTACCGCGACACGGTGCGCGACGGCGTCGACGGCTACCGTATTCCGACCCTGATGCCGGGGCCGGGCGCGGGCCTCGACCTGGCGCAGCGCTACGACGACGGCGTCGACAGCGCCGACATGTACTGCGGCCACGCGAGCCAGGCGGTGGCGCTCGACGGCGCGCAGCTGGCCCAGGCTTATGGCCGGCTGGTGTGCGACGCCGGCCTGCGCCGCACGATGGGCGAGCAGGCGCGCCTGCGCGCGCTGGCCGACTTCGACTGGCCAGTGGTGCTGCGCCGCTACCAGGCGCTGTGGGACGAGCTGGCCGAGCGGCGCCGCGCCGACCCGATTATGGTGCCGGCGCTGCCGGCACGCGCGCCGGACCGTCCCGATCCGTTCAAGCTGTTCGCCAGTTATCCGACCCGACAGCTGGCCGCCGATTCGCTGGTGGAGCTGACACCGGACGCGACGCTCGCGCTGGTCAATCAGTACCGCGAGCTGGCCATCAACCGGTTTGCCACGGCATCGCTGCCGACGCTCGAAGATTTTGGCCAGATGTTCGGGGCAATCGGCCCGCGTCCGGTCGAAGTCGAAGAACTGATCGACACCCTCGGGCCCTGCGACCGCGCGACGCTGCTGCGTGGGCTGGCATGGCTGTGCAAGATGGATTTGTTACGCGTGGTGGAATAAGCGCGGAAATAGAACCGGCCGGTGCCGATGCGGGCATTGCGGCATAAGACAAGCGAAAGCCAGATGCACACGAAATGAATGCGCGCGCACGTGGTTCAGGAAAAAAAGCAGGTTTTGTTTGAGGTGTTCGGGTTGCGCATGCAAGAAGTTTTCGTGTACTTTACGTGATTGAATTTGTCAAAACGTGAACATGTGATATTGTCGCGTCCATCCAGGCAGTAATCGATCGAATAATAGGACACTGATTCAATCAGTATGCAACGCCAGCCAAGCGAAAAGAACAAAGCCGCACTGCCTGACCTGAGTTCAGGCAAGGCGGCTTTTTCTTTTCGCGCCCGCGAGGGTAGCGAAGCGAAAACATGTTGAGTCGGTTGCCTGTCGACCTTGGCTAAAGTGCTGCAATTATGAGGCGTTGCAGCAGTTCAGCCGGCCGGATTCATTGGCCCATACCATTCGGGTTTGGGCCGATGAATAATTCGCTCGCCAGCGATTGGCGGAGCGGGTTTTAACCTTGAGCTTATTTCATCGCAGATGAAGGAGAACTACAATGGCAACCGCTAAAAAACCAGCAGCAAAAGCAGCAACGAAAAGCGCACCTTCGTCCGTGACGAAGTCCAAGCCGGCAGCCAAAGCTGCAGCCGAGAAACCGGCGGCCAAGGCCACCGCGGCGAAGTCGGCAAGCAAGTCGGCGGCCAAGCCAGCGGTGAAATCGGCAGCCAAGCCTGCTGCAAAGAAAGCTACCGCGACCAAGACCGCAGCGACCAAGACCACTGCTAGCAAGGCAGCGGCCAAGCCGGCAGCGAAGAAAGCCGCGGCCAAGCCAGCGGCAAAGCCGGCAGCAAAGAAAGCCGCCGCCAAGCCGGCAGCAAAGAAAGCCGCCGCCAAGCCGGCCGCCAAGAAAGCTGCAGCCAAGCCAGCAGCCAAGAAAGCCGCCGCCAAGCCAGCAGCAAAGAACGCCGCAGCCAAGCCAGCAGCAAAGAAAACTGCAGCCAAGCCAGCAGCAAAGAAAGCCGCAGCCAAGCCAGCCGCCAAATCGGCAGCCAAGTCGGCTGTAAAGCCAGCTGCCAAGAAAGCAGCAGCCAAGCCAGCGGCAAAGAAAGCTGCAGCCAAGCCAGCAGCGAAGAAGGCAACCGCCAAGCCGGCAGCTAAACCTGCTGCCAAGAAATCAACGGCCAAGCCGGCAGCTAAATCCGCAGCCAAGCCAGCGGCCAAGAAAGCCGCTGCCAAACCTGCGGCGAAAAAGGCTGCTGCCAAGCCAGCCGCTAAGCCAGCCGCTAAAAAGGCTGCCGCTAAGCCAGCCGCTAAGCCAGCCGCTAAAAAGGCCGCCGCCAAACCAGCCGCCAAGAAGGCCGCTGCCAAACCGGCTGCAAAGAAAGCGACCGCAACTAAAGCGACCGCAACTAAAGCGACCGCTACCAAAGCCTCGGCCAAGCCTGCTACCAAGAAAGCTGCAGCTCCAGCACCTGCTAAAAAGGCTGCTACTCCAGCCAAGGCTGCCACGCCTGCAAAAGCTGCTGCTCCAGCTAAAGTTACATCGCCAGCCAAAGCCGCCGCGCCGGCTAAAACCGCTGCTCCAGCAAAAGCTGCTGCAAGCAAGCCGGCGGCGAACAAAGCCGCTGCCAAGCCAGCCGCTAAAGCAGAAACCAAGCCGGAAGTGAAGGCTGAATCGAAGCCGGACAATAAGGCGGAAACCAAGCCGGAAGCGAAAGCCGAGAGCAAGGCCGAATCGAAAGCCGAATCGAAAGCCGAATCGAAGGAAGCCAAGGCAGATAGCAAAGCCGATAACAAGGCGGCATCGACCACGACTCCGGCGGCCAAGACCACCTTGTCGCCGGCAGCGGCCTGGCCATTCCCGACCAGCAGCCGCCCATAATCCGGGCTGCCCCGCGCGGCTCATCAGCAAGTCTTGCCTGGATCAGGCAAAATACCGCTGTGTGATCGTTCACGCAGCGGTTTTTTTTTGAGGAGCCTTCGTGCTGTCTATTCTCCAGTTTATTGTCGATATTGCCGCCGGTCTGTTGGGCGGGCTGCTACTGCTGCGTTTCTGGATGCAGGCGATCCGCGTGCGTCCGCCGGCGCAGATCGGGCAGTTTACCTTCACGCTCACCGACTGGCTGGTGCTGCCACTGCGGCGCGTGCTGCCGGGCGCGGGCGGCTATGACTGGGCCAGCCTGGTTGGCGCTTTCCTGGTGGTGCTGCTGGCCAGTTCGCTGATGCTGCTGGTCGGGGCGGGGATGGATGTGGTGCTGCTGGGCGCGCTGTTCCGCTTCCTGAACTGGATCTTGTACGGATTCATGGCGCTGCTGATCATCGACGCGGTATTTAGCTGGGTTAATCCGAACGCGCCGCTGGCGCCTTTCGTGCATGCGATGAATACACCGATCCTGCGCCCGATCCGGCGCGTGGTGCCGCCGGTGGGTGGGATGGATCTATCGGTGCTGGTGGCGCTGGTACTGATCCAGATTATTCAGTTCGTGCTCAGGCAAGTGTTTTTCGGCTGAGGCAGCAGGCTGGCCGGTCCCCATGCCGGCCGCGCTGCGATAGCGCGAGGATTTACCTGAACCTGTATCCGAACGCCGCCTCGAACTGCTGCTCGATCTGGTCCGGCGTGAACGTGTGGTTCTGGCCGCCCTGGCTGGCGATCTTGATGGCGCCGAGCAGGCTGGCGATGCGGCCGGTGGTAGGCCAGTCGAAGCCTTCGGTGATTCCGTACAGCAGGCCGGCGCGGTAGGCGTCGCCGCAACCGGTCGGGTCGACGATGTTCTCGGCCTTGACCGCCGGAATGCGATAGTGCTCGCCGCCGGCGTAGATGTCCGAGCCTTCGCCGCCGCGCGTAATGATCAAGGCGTCCAGGCGCGCCGCGATGTCGGCCTGGGTCAAGCCGGTGCGGTCCATCACCATTTCAAATTCATAGTCGTTCGACGCCAGGTAGCTGGCTTGCTCGATGAAGCGGATCAATTCTTCGCCCGAGAACATCGGCAGCTGCTGGCCCGGGTCGAACATGAACGGCAGCTTCAGCTCGGCGCAGTCGGCCGCGTGCTTGAGCATGCCGTCGCGGCCGTCCGGCGAGATGATCGCCACGCGCAGCGCGCCGCAGTCGGCCACGTTGTTCTGGTGCGAATACTGCATCGCGCCCGGGTGGAAGGCGTTGATCTGGTTATTGTCCTGGTCGGCGGTGACGAAGCACTGCGCGGTGTAGGCATCTGCAATGGTGCGGATGGCGCGCGTGTCGATGCCTTGCTTGCCCATGCGTTCGAGGTAATCGCCGCCGTCCTGGCCGATCGTGCCCATCACCAGCGGCGCGCCGCCGAGCAGCTTCAGGTTGTACGCGATATTGACCGAGCAGCCGCCGTATTCGGTGCGCAGGGTCGGCACCAGGAAGGATACGTTGACGCGGTGCAGCTGGTCGGCCAGCAGGGTTTCGGCAAAGCGGCCGTGGTACTGCATGATCTTGTCGAATGCGATCGATCCGCAGATCAGGGCGGTCTTGGTCATGAATGAACCTTCGGGGAGATTAAGGGTAGAAGACGGCGATATGATAACCGGACGGCGCCGGCTCTTCGACGCGGAAGTTCAGCTTGACGGGCTGCTCGGCGCGCGCGGCGAAGCCGGCCGCCAGCAGTGGCCCGACCTGGCGCGACCCAACCGGCAGGTAGTCGCGCGGACCGAAGACGCGGCGCACCAGCGGCTTGTCGTCCGGATCGGTCAGGGTCAGTTCAATGCTCGGCCAGGCCTGCACCGAGTCGCCCTGGTTGCGCAGCAGCGTGGTGAAGCTGTAGGCGTTACCGCCCAGGGTAGTCAGTTCGCCGGTTTCGATCGCCATCTGGTCGATCTGCGCCGGTAGTTCGACGCGGCAGCCCAGCACGCCGCATGTGGCGACCAGCGCCGGCTTCATGCCGGGGTAGCGGGCGGCCAGCGTGTTGCGAAAGCTCGAGACCGCCTGCGCGGCCAGCACCAGCACCAGCAGCAGGCTGCCCACGGCCAGGGCGATGCGCACGGCCTTGCCGGAGCGTTCGCGCTGGCGGCCGCGCCGGACGAATTCGGGCTCGTCGGATTCGGGCACGCGCAACTTGGGCGCCTCGATCCTGGTCGGGGTGAGCTTGGAGCGGCGTGCGGCGCGCGCCTCGGCAGCGCGCTTGCGCGGCGGCGTCGGGGGGGCCAGTGGCGGGGCGATCGGGGCCGCCTGCATGGTGACGGTGGACGGACCCGATTCGCGCAGCAGCAGCGACGGCCCCGGCATGTCGGAGGCCTTGCCCGCGGCCTGCGAGCGACGCGCGCGCGGCGCAGGCTCGGCAAGTTCTTCGATCTCGTGGTGCTCGTCGGGCGCGGGCGCGGCGACCAGTTCTTCGTCTACCGGCAGCTCGGGCGCGGGCGGCGACGCCGGTTGCGGCGCAGCCGTGTCGCCATCGCCATCGCCGTCGCTTATCTGCGGCAGGATGCCGAAGGGCGCGAAGGTATGGTCGAGTTCAAGGGTGTAGATGGGATCGTCCTCTGCCTCGGGGACGTCAGCGGCGGCAGGTGCAGGCGTTGCCGGGGCTGCCGGGGCTGCGGGTGATGCGGGTGCTGCGGATGCGGCATCTGCCGGAAGCGGGGCGGGCGGCGCCGCATCCAGGTCGACCAATGCGGCGCTGCCATCGAACACCTGGGTGCAGGCGCCGCAACGGACAATGCCCCCACGCAGCTTGAGCTGGTCTGCGGCGACCCGGAAGACGGTGCCGCAGTGGGGGCATTGGGTGGCGAGCGCCATGCGTCAGCTGCCGCTAGCCTGGCGCGACGGCGGTAGGGTTTCCTGGCCGAGCGTGCCGTGCAGGGCAACCCAGCCGTCCTGCTCGGCCCAGACGCCCAGCTTGATGAAGGGCAGATAGGCGGCGGCCACCTCGTCGGCCTGGCGCGCCAGCACGCCCGACAGCACCAGCGAACCGCCCGGCGCCACGCGCCCGGCCAGCATCGGCGCCATCAGCTTCAATGGGCTCGACAAAATGTTGGCTACCACGGTGTCGAACTGGCCCCTGGCATGGCGCTCGTTCGGCGTCACGGCCAGGTCGTCCGGCACGTAGAAGTCGATCGCGCAGGCATTGCGTTCGGCGTTGGCGCGCGCCGAGACGATCGCCTGCGGGTCGATGTCGACTCCGGCGACGTCTTGCGCGCCCAGCTTCTTGGCGACCATCGCCAGGATGCCCGAACCGCAGCCGTAGTCCAGCACCGACTTGCCCGGCTTGGGGTGTGCTTCGAGCCACTCCATGCACAGGCGGGTGGTCGGGTGGCTGCCGGTGCCAAAGGCCAGGCCCGGGTCGAGCTCGAGGATCAGGCCATTCGGATCCGGTGCTTCGTGCCAGCTCGGCACAACCCAGATATTGGTACCGATATGGATAGGCTCGAACTGCGACTGGGTCAGGCGCACCCAGTCGGCGTCATGCACCGCGCGGGTGGTAAACGCGGGCACGACTGGCAGTTTGATGGCGTTGGCGGCTTCTTGCACGATGGCGAACTGGTCGGCATCGGCCTCGGTGAGGGCAACGACGCGGGAGTGGTCCCAGGCCGCTTCTTTCGGTTCCATGCCCGGCTCGCCGAACAACGGCCGTTCGGCGTCGGTGCCTTCGTCGGCGTCCTCGACCGAGACCGACAGGGCGCCCGCTTCCAGCAGGGCGTCCGACAGGGCCTCGGCATGGTCGCGCGCGACTTCGATGACTACTTCGGTCCAGCTCATAGATTAGCCTTAACGTCCGCTACCTTGGCTTCCGATTTGGCGCCGATGCCGCCTACCTTGGGCAGGTCTGGCTTGGAAGCCAGCTTGTGCTCCAGGTAGTGGATGTTGGTGCCGCCCTCGATGAAGCGCGCATCCACCATCAGCTCGCGGTGCAGCGGGATATTGGTGAGGATCCCTTCGACTACCATTTCCGACAGGGCGATCTGCATGCGGCGAATGGCCTGCTCGCGCGTCGCACCGTAGGAAATTACCTTGCCGATCATCGAGTCGTAATGAGGTGGAACATAGTATCCGGCATACGAATGCGAATCGACGCGGATGCCAGGACCGCCCGGCGGATGCCAGCCGGTGATGCGCCCCGGCGAGGGCGTGAACTTGAACGGGTCTTCGGCGTTGATCCGGCACTCGATCGCATGGCCCGACAGCATGATGTCGCGCTGGCGGAAACGCAGCTTCTCGCCAAAGGCGATGCGGATCTGTTCCTGCACGATGTCGATCCCGGTGATCATCTCGGTGACCGGATGCTCGACCTGCACGCGGGTGTTCATTTCGATGAAATAGAACTCGCCGTTCTCGTACAGGAATTCGAAGGTGCCCGCGCCGCGGTAGCCGATCTTGCGGCAGGCTTCGGCGCAGCGGTCGCCGATCTTCTCGATCAGTTTGCGCGGGATGCCCGGCGCCGGCGCTTCTTCGATCACTTTCTGGTGACGGCGCTGCATCGAGCAATCGCGCTCGCCCAGCCAGACCGCGTTCTTGTGTTCGTCGGCGAGGATCTGGATTTCCACGTGGCGCGGATTTTCCAGGAACTTCTCCATATAGACTTCTGGATTACCGAAGGCGCTGCCCGCTTCGGTCTTGGTCATCTGCACCGCGCCCAGCAGGGCCGCTTCGGTATGCACCACGCGCATGCCGCGGCCACCGCCGCCGCCTGCCGCCTTGATGATGACCGGATAGCCAACCTTGCGCGCGGTCTGGATGATCGCTTTCGGGTCGTCGCTCAGCGCGCCTTCGGAGCCAGGCACGCAGGGTACGCCGGCCTTGATCATGGCCTGCTTGGCCGAGACCTTGTCGCCCATCAGGCGGATCGACTCGGAACGCGGACCGATGAAGACAAAGCCCGATTTCTCGACCCGTTCGGCGAAGTCGGCGTTTTCCGACAGGAAGCCGTAGCCCGGGTGGATCGCTTCGGCGTCGGTCACTTCGGCGGCGCTGATAATGGCCGGCATGTTCAGGTAACTCAGTGCGGACGGGGCCGGGCCGATGCAAACGGATTCGTCGGCCAGCTTCACGTACTTGGCGTCCTTGTCCGCCTCGGAGTGCACGACCACCGTCTTGATGCCCAGTTCGCGGCAGGCGCGCTGGATACGCAGCGCGATTTCACCACGGTTGGCGATGAGGATTTTTTCAAACATGGTAGGTTTGGTGTTTCTGTGAAAACCGGCGCAGCCAGCTTACAAGCTTTACTAGCTGACGAGCGCGCCGGACACGACATGGATGAGCTGGCGGCAGACGCCGCCGGGCCGAAGTGTCTAGATCGTCTCGCAAGGTTCCCGGAGCAGCCGCAATGGGAACCTGTCGGGCGATCTTAGCCGATGATGAACAGCGGCTGGCCAAATTCGACCGGTTGGCCGTTTTCCACGAGGATCTTGGTCACAACGCCAGAGGCATCGGCATCGATTTCATTCAGGAGCTTCATCGCCTCGATGATGCACAGGGTGTCGCCTTCCTTGATGCTCTGGCCAACTTCGACAAAGGCCGCGGCGCCGGGCGCCGACGAACGGTAGAAGGTGCCGACCATCGGCGACTTGACGACGTGGCCGGTCGGCTCGGCTACCACTGCCGGCGCCGCTGCTGCGGCCGGGGCTGGGGCGGGAGCGTGCTGGGGGACGGCGTAGTGCTGCACGCCCTGCTGCGGCATCATCATCATCTGGTTTTGCGCCATGGCGGACGACTTGACGATGCGAACCTTGCTTTCACCTTCAGTTACTTCGAGTTCAGCGATGTCCGATTCGGCGACCAGGTCGATCAAGGTCTTGAGTTTTCTGAGATCCATGTGAAACCCCTTGGAATTATTTGTTTTTAAGAGAGCTGGCTGCACGTCGGAGGTCACCGCGTGGCCGCTGATACATGAAGTTAGCTTAGATTAACGCGATTTAAGCGCAAAGTCGATGGCAAACCGGTATCCGTCCGGCCCCAGCCCGCAAATCACGCCTTGCGCGTTCGCCGCCAGGAACGAGTGATGCCGAAACGGCTCGCGGGCGTGCACGTTCGAGACATGCACTTCCACGAATGGAATCGCCACCGCGGCCAGCGCATCGCGCAAGACCACACTGGTATGGGTCAGGCCGCCCGGATTAATGACGATCATGGTCACGCCTTCGTCGCGCGCGGCATGGATACGGTCGATCAGGGCGCCCTCGTGATTACTCTGGAAACAAGCCAGCGTCGCCCCTTGCGCTGCGGCCTGGGCGACTGCTGCTGCTTCGATGTCGGCCAGCGTCGTCGCGCCGTACACCGCTGGCTCCCGGGTCCCCAATAAATTGAGGTTGGGTCCATTAAGCAGCAATAGCTTTTTCACCATAATGAGAGTCTGAATGCCGGAAAGTCAGGCATTGTGCCGTCAAGCCCGACTATTGGCAAGCGGTAAAATTGCCAGTGGATAAAGGCATATTCGCCGGAATTCCGAATAGAACGGTCGTTCGTTAGCTTTTTAGCTTGGCCAGGTCTGCCCGTAATTCATCGAACTTCAACTTGCCCAGATACGTCTTGATTACCTGCCCGTCCGCGCCGATCAAGACGGTATATGGCAGTCCACCTGCCTTATTGCCAAAATCGCGCGACAGTTCGGTGCCACCCATGCCCCCTACATATAAAGGATAGGCAATCTTCAACTTGGCCGCGAACTCGTTCATGTTCGATGGTGAATCGATGCCGATACCAATGACATTGAAGCTATTGCCGTTATCGTGACCGGCCAGCTCGGACAATTCAGGCATTTCTTCAACGCAAGGAGCGCACCAGGTGGCCCAGAAATTGACTACCAGCGGTTTGCCGCGCCACTTGGCCAGGGGTTGCGGCGCGCCTGCCAGGTCGTTGAGCGACTGGCTGTACAGCTTGTCGACGGCCGTGTGCGGCTTACCGCCGGTGGGGGCCATGACCGTCGTCAGGGGAGGTGGATCTTTCTTGTTGACCGCAACTAAGGCCCCCATGATGCCGAACATGGCGGCAACGGCCGCGTAGGCGGCCACGTGTTTCTTGTTCATTTATCTCATTCCAGTGTTCGGGCTTGCCCTCGGGTGGGGCTTACTCTGTATCGCGCGCCATCAGGGTGCGCAGGCCGGCCGCGTCGACCCGCTGAAGGCGGCCATCGCTGCGCGGCTTCAAGGCCCCGCGCAGGTCGTGGTAATCATACAATTCGGCATGAATAGTTTCTTTATGCCATACGAAGCTGACAGTTTCAACCGGCTCGTGCCGGCCGCCGCGAAAATGCGGGGTTTCCGAGATATCGATACTGACGTTACGGTTGAGCAGGAAAATCTCGACCTCTTTGGCGCTGTCGGCGAATAGCTGCAGGTGGATGTCGTCGTGTTCGCCAGCGGTTCCATTGAGTACGGCGCCGGTCAGGTAAGGATGGAATTCGGCCAGGGCATCCATGACCTGCAGCGCGGTGGTGCGCAGCAGCGCCAGGCGCTCGGCCTGGCCAGCCACGCCAAACAGGGCCAGGTATTTGCGAACCTCGTCTTCGATCTGGATATTATCGGGCATCAGGTTGGGCGCCGGCTGGTCCACGCCCACCACCTGGCGGGCGGCCTTGCGGCGCGCGGTGGCATAGTCGGCGCCGTCCTGGGCGACCAGGCGCGCGGCGTTGGCGGCGATCTGGGCGCGCAGCTGCAGGATGTCGGTGTTGGGGTTCGGCATGATGATGGAATCATACTCTTGAACGGAAAATGGCAGCGGGTCGGGTAGAATCGCGTATTCGATTTTTCACTCCTGCTATTTCTCCCTAGACCATGCACATTCACATACTCGGCATTTGCGGCACCTTCATGGGAGGGCTGGCAGTGCTGGCCAAGGAGGCCGGCCACCGCGTGACCGGGTGCGACGCCAACGTCTATCCGCCGATGAGCACCCAGCTCGAAGCCCAGGGAATCGAGCTGATCCAGGGTTATGGCCCGGAACAGGTGTCGCTCAATCCCGACCTGTACGTGATCGGCAACGTCATGACGCGGGGTAATCCGCTGATCGAGGAAATCCTGAACCGTGGCCTGAAATACGTCTCTGGCCCGCAATGGATTGGCGAACATATTTTGCGTGACAAATGGGTGCTGGCCGTGGCCGGCACGCACGGCAAGACCACGACCTCGTCGATGCTGGCCTGGATCCTGGAAGACGCCGGCTACGCGCCCGGCTTCCTGATCGGCGGCGTACCCATGAATTTCGGGGTGTCGGCGCGCCTGCATGGCGACAAGCCCTCTGGCGCGGCCGGTTCCGATTTCTTCGTGATCGAAGCGGACGAATACGACACCGCGTTTTTCGATAAGCGCAGCAAGTTCGTGCACTACCACGCCAGGACCGCGGTGCTGAACAACCTGGAATACGACCACGCCGACATCTTCCCGGACATCGGCGCCATCGAAACCCAGTTCCACCACCTGGTGCGCACCGTGCCGGGCGTGGGCCGGCTGATCGTGAACGGCGACGAAACCTCGCTGGCGCGCGTGATCAAGCGTGGCTGCTGGAGCGAGAAGGAATTGTTCGGCTCGAGCGAGGGCGCCAACTGGGGCATGGTCGAGCATCCGGGGGGCGCCAGCTTCGACGTTCTGTTCAATGGCGACGCCCAGGGCACCGTGCACTGGAACCTGACCGGACACCACAACCGTTCCAATGCGCTGGCGGCGATTGCGGCGGCGCGCCACGTGGGCGTACCGACCTCGCAGGCCATCGATGCGCTGTCGCGTTTCCAGAACGTCAAGCGGCGCATGGAAGTGCGCGGCAAGGTCAATGAGATCACCGTGTACGACGATTTCGCCCACCACCCGACCGCGATCGCCACCACCGTCGGCGGCCTGCGCCAGAAGCTGGGCGCAGGAGGAGACCAGGCGGGCCGGATCCTGGCCGTGCTCGAGCCGCGCTCGAACACCATGAAGCTCGGCGCCATGAAAGATGCGCTGCCGGGCAGCCTGAAGGACGCCGACCTGGTGTTCGGCTTCGGCAGCCAGCAGGCGCTGGGCTGGTCGCTGGCCGACGCCCTGAAACCGCTTGGCAACATCGCGCACAGCTTCGACCAGGTCGACTACATGGTGCAGGCCATCGTGCAGGCGGCCCAGCCGGGTGACCACATCCTGGTGATGAGTAATGGCGGCTTCGGCGGCGTGCACCAGAAATTGCTGGACGCGCTGGCACCATGATCTTGTATTTGCATGGATTTCGCTCGTCGCCGAAGTCATTCAAGGCGCGGGTGGTGCAGAAGGCCCTGCAAGACGCCGGCCGCGCGCATGAGCTGATCTGTCCGCAGCTGCCGGCCTCGCCGAAAGAGGCGATGGCCCTGTGCCTGCTGCTGGCCGAACGTCATGCGCCCGACAATCTGGCCATTATCGGTTCCTCGCTGGGCGGCTTCTACGCCACCTGGCTGGCCGAGCGCATGGGCGTGCGCGCGGTGCTGCTCAACCCATCCGTAAATCCGCTGGCCAGCCTGGAAGACCATGTCGGCGTGACCACCGCCTGGCACTCCAGCGCGCCGTTCGAATTTCGCCGCGAGTACATCGACGAGCTGGCCGAACTGCGGGTCGGGCAGATCACGGCACCAGAACGCTATTTTCTGCTGGCGGCGACCGGCGACGAAGTACTCGACTACCGCGACATGGTGATGCACTACGCCGGGGCGCGCCAGCGAGTCATCAAGGGAAGCGACCACGCGATCTCGGAGTTTGCGCAGTACGTGGACGAGGTGCTGGCCTTTTGCAGCCAGACCGATAGCGTCATGGGCATCGGGCAGTGAAGCCGGCGCGGGCCGGTTCGCTGCGCCAGGCCGCCTGGCAGCCGCACGCCGGCGCCGTGCGTGCCCCGGCGCGCATGCGCGACTGGCTCACCACCGAAGGCTCGCTGACCGCGCGCCTGGTGGCCAGCAGCGAAGCGTTCCGGGTGCGCCGGCTGCACCAGCGCGGCGCCACCTGCCTGGCGGACGAGGCGCGGGCAATCGGCCTGCCGCGTCCGGGACGGGTGTGGGAACGCGAAGTGCTGCTCGAGTGCGACGGCAAGCCGGTGGTGTTCGGCCACACGGTGGTGCCTACCGGATGCACCGCGGCCGACTGGCCGCTGTTTTCGGCGCTGGGCGAACGCTCGCTCGGCAGCACGCTGTTCTACGATCCGCTGGTGCGCCGTGGCCAGCTGGAATATGCGCGCATCCGCGCCGGCCATCCCTTGATGGGGCGCGTGCGCGCGGCCCTTGGCGGGGCCTGCGGCATGCACGATGAAGCACTATATTATGCGCGGCGCTGCGTCTATCGCCGCCGCCAGGGCCTGCTGCTGGTCACCGAGGTATTCCTGCCTGCGGTGCTCGGCCTGGGCACACTGCAAGAGAATACGACGAAAGAATACGAAACAAGATGAATCTATTTTTTGAAGAATCGGGCGACTTCAAGGTCGGTACCGTGCTGTCGCAGGCAGGTGAGGCCTACCAGGTGGAGCTGGCCAGCGGCAAGCGTACCAAGGTCAAGGCCAGGGATGTGCTGATCCAGTTCGAGAAACCCGATCCGGAAGCGCTGCTGGCTGCGGCGCGCGCAGTCGCCGCCGAAGTCGACCTCGACTTCCTGTGGGAGGTCGCAGGGCAGGAAGAATTCGGCATTCCCGAGCTGGGCCTCGAGTACTTCGGCCATGCGCCGCTGCCTTTCGAAGCGGCTGGCCTGGTGCTGGCGCTGCACGCCGCCCCGGTCTATTTCCACAAGAAGGGCCGGGGACGCTACAAGGCGGCGCCCGAGCAGACGCTCAAGGCGGCGCTGGCCGGGATTGAAAAGAAGAAGCAGCTGGCCATTGTGCAGGCCGGCTACGTCGAGCAGCTCAAGGCCGGCACGCTGCCGCAGTCGATGCAGCCCATCGTGCAGCAGCTGCTGTTCAAGCCGGACAAGAACACCATCGAGTACAAGGCCCTGGAAGCGGCCGCCAACGAATTGCACACCACCGCGCCGCGCCTGATGCTGGCGACCAAGGGGCTGGAGTCGCCCAAGGCGCTGCACATGGCGCGCTTCCTGTTCGAGCACTTCCCGCGCGGCGCCGGCTTCGCGCCGGTCGAAGTGCCACAGGCGCCGACGGACCTGCCGCTGGCCGACGTGGCCGCGTTCTCGATCGACGACGTGACCACCACCGAGATCGACGACGCGTTCTCGGTCGTCAAGCTCGAGGACGGATTGGTCAGGGTGGGTATCCACATTGCGGCGCCGGGCCTGGCCATTCGCCCCGACGACGCCATCGACAAGATCGCGCGCGCGCGCATGTCGACCGTGTACATGCCGGGCGATAAGATCACCATGCTGCCGGACGAGGTGGTGGACGCCTTTACGCTGGCCGAAGGCAAGGACTGCCCGGCGCTGTCGCTGTATGCGGTGATCAAGCTGGAAGACTGGAGCGTGGTGTCGACCACTACCCGCGCCGAGCGGGTGCCGATCAAGAGCAACCTGCGCCACAACGACCTGGACGCGCTGGTCAATGAAGAAACCCTCGCCAGCGGCGCGGGCGAGTACCCGCACAAGGAAGAGCTGGGCCTGCTGTGGAAATGGGCGCTGCAGCTGGAAGCGGGGCGCATGAAAAAGCGCGAAGCCTTTGGCCTGAAGCCGGAGCAGGCCAACCGCGTCGACTTCAATTTTTATGTCGAAGACGACGTGGTCTCGATCGTGCGCCGCAAGCGCGGCGCGCCGCTCGACAAGATCGTGGCCGAGCTGATGATCTTCGCCAACAGCACCTGGGGCAAGCTGCTGCACGACTCGGGCGTGCCGGGCATCTATCGCTCGCAGGGGCCGGGCGCCGGCGGCTGGGGCGCCAAGATCCAGGTGCGCATGGTCACGCACGCGGCGCCGCACCAGGGCCTGGGCGTGGACCAGTACGCATGGAGCACCTCGCCGCTGCGCCGCTACACCGACCTGGTGAACCAGTGGCAGATCATCGCGGCGGCCTCGCACGGCGTGACCGCGCCGCTGGTGGCGCCGTTCAAGCCGCGCGACGCGACCCTGTTCGCAATCGTCTCGAGCTTCGACGCGGCCTATGCCGCCTACAACGACTTCCAGCAGAACATGGAGCGCTACTGGTGCCTGCGCTGGCTGGACCAGACCGGCGCCAGGCATGTCGATGCCGTGGTACTGAAGGACGAAATCGTGCGCCTGGTGGACGTGCCGCTGGTGGTGCGCCTGGCCGGCATGACCTCGGTCGCGCGCGGCGCGCAAGTCAGGCTCGACATCGTGCGCTGGGATGAGGTCGACCTGGTACTCGAGGCGCGCTTGCTCGAAGTGGTGCCGGCCGCGCCGGATGCATCGGTCGGCCTGGAAGAGGAAGAAGAGGGCGATGCCGGGGAGGCCGCGGTGGCCGAAGCGGTCGAGGCCGAGGGGGTCGTGGCGGTGGTGACCACCGACGACAATGCTCCGCTGGCGCCCAGCCCCGGTTCCGCCTGACCCCCGCTGGGGGCGCGGCCGCCACGCCCCCCCACATTCCCCCCGCGCGCCCAGTTGCGGGTTAGAATGATCAGTCCCCGATCCAACGGCCCGTCCGGGCGAGTGCAGCGCGTGAAGTATTTGCAGAACAACCGTCCATTGATGATTGCCCTCGGCGTGTCCGTGCTTGTGCATGGGGCGCTGCTGGCGGTGCGGTTCGCCGCGCCGGATGCGTTCCGGCACCAGCCGGCCGATCCGGGGCTGGAAGTCATCCTGGTCAATGCCAAGCATGCCAACGCGCCGGTAAAGGCCGACGCCCTGGCGCAGGCCAATCTCGACGGCGGCGGCACGGCCGACGCGGGCCGCGCCCGTTCGCCGCTGCCGGATCTGCGCAGAATCGAGAACGGCGAAAGCATTAAGGCCTTGCAGCGCCGCATTGCCGACCTCGAACAGCAACAGCGCAACGTCCTGACCCAGGTCCAGCGTACCGAATTTACCGCGGCCCCGAAAACCGAACAGGACAAGCCCGATCCCACCCGCACCGGCAGCGACGCGTTCGACACCAGCCGCGCCATCTCGCGCGCGGCGGCCGAAGTCATCGAGCGCATCGAAGACCAGAACAAGCGGCCCAAGCGCACCCAGATCACGCCCAGCACGCGCCAGGTCGGCTATGCCATCTATTACAAGGAAATGCAGAAGCGGATCGAAGAGATCGGCACGCTCAATTTCCCGCAGGAGGGCGGCCGCAAGCTGTACGGCGAGCTGGTGGTTTATATTCCGATCTTCCAGGATGGCTCGCTCTACATGAAAGATGGCGGCCCGCGCATCGAGCAGGGTTCCGGCAACCCGGCCCTCGACAAGGCGGCCCTGCAGATCGTGCGCCGCGCCGCGCCCTTCGGGGGCTTCCCGGCCAACATGCGCACCCAGGGCAAGGACGACCTATGGGAAGTGATCACGCGTTTTCGCTTCACGCGCGAAGACAGGATGCAGGCCGAATTGCGCGGGGGCGCGCAGTGAGCGAGCGCTATTGCGTCATTGGCCACCCGATCGCCCAGAGCAGGTCGCCCGAGATCCACGCCGCCTTTGCGCGCCAGACCGGCCAGGACATCAGCTACGAGCGCTGCCTGGCGCCACTTGACGGCTTTGCCGCCACCGTGCGGCGGCTGGTGCAGGAAGGTTACCGCGGCGCCAACGTCACGGTACCGTTCAAGATTGAAGCGGCGCGCATCGCGACCCGGCTGGCCGAGCGCGCGCGCGCGGCCGGCGCCGTCAACACGCTGGTGTTCGACGCCGATGGCGCGATTGTTGGCGACAACACCGACGGACCAGGGCTGGTGGCCGACATCAGCCGCAATGCCGGCATGGCGCTGGCGGGGCGGCGCGTGCTGCTGCTCGGCGCCGGCGGCGCCGCGCGCGGCGTGCTGCTGCCCTTGCTGCAAGAGCGGCCGCGCCAGATCGTGATCGCCAACCGCACCGCGGCCACCGCCGAAGCGCTGGCGCGCGAATTCGGCCAGCACGGGATGGTGGTCGCTGCCAGCGGCTTTGCCGGCATCGAAGGCAGCTTCGACCTGGTCGTGAATGCGACCTCCGCCAGCCTGCATGCCGATGTGCCGCCGATTCCGGCCAGTGTTTTTTGCCGAACCACGCTGGCGCTGGATATGATGTATGGGCTTGAGCCGACCGGATTCATGCAGTTCGCGGCCCGCCATGGCGCCGCCACCCGCGACGGCCTGGGCATGCTGGTGGAACAGGCGGCCGAAGCGTTTGCGCTGTGGCGCGGAATTAAGCCCGACACCGCGGACATCCTGAACCAGATGCGGCAATCACAACGATGAGCAAAACGCGCAAGGCGGCCGGGTCGCGCAAGGCTTCGCGCGGCTGGGTCAAGTGGATCTTTTTGGGCCCGCTCCTGCTGGTGCTGCTGGCCCAGCTCTATTTCTTCAGCATGGTCTGCTGGTATGCCTATGTCAATCCGGGATCGACCAGCTTCATGCGCCAGCAGCTGTCGGAACTGCGCGAACAAAACCCGGACGCGCGCCTCAAGCATCAGTGGGTGCCCTACGAGCGCATTTCGGCCAACCTGAAACGGGCGGTGGTGGCCTCGGAAGATTCGGGTTTCGCCGCGCACGGCGGCGTGGACTGGGAAGCGCTGGAAAAAGCCTATGAACGCAACAACCGGCGCAGCAAGGTGGTGGGCGGCGGCTCCACCATCACCCAGCAGCTGGCCAAGAACCTGTTCCTGTCGGGCTCGCGCAGCTACCTGCGCAAGGGGCAGGAGATGATCATCGCCTTCATGCTCGAGACGGTGATGAGCAAGCGCCGCATCCTCGAGCTCTACCTTAACGTGGTCGAATACGGCCGCGGCGTGTTCGGCGCCGAAGCCGCGGCGCGCCATTATTTCCGCACCTCGGCGGCCAAGCTGTCGCCCTCGCAGGCCGCGCGCCTGGCGGTGATGCTGCCCAATCCGCGCTACTACGACAAGCATCGTTCTACCTCGTACCTGGAGCGCCGCACGGCGCTGATCCAGCGCCGGATGCGCTTCGCCGACCTGCCGTGAAGCGCGTCCGCGCCAGCCGGCCATGAAATTGTCGTGACGGGGTGGCCGCGGTCAGGCCTAACGGTTACACTTGCGTCAGTTTTTGTATCCGGCCGAGAAAAGCGCATGATCAACGTATTTGTCCTCCAGAATGGCCGCCTCAACCAGGTCGGCGTCGACACGCGCCAGGACCTGGAAACGGTCACGCCGGTCTGGGTCGACCTGACCGATCCGACCGAGGAAGAGCGCACCCTGGTCAAGGCGACGTATGGCGTGACGCTGCCGGGCGAGGACGAAGTCCAGGACATCGAGGCCTCGGCCCGCTACTACGAAGCCGAAAACGGCGACCTGCACCTGCGCACCGATTTCTTGCTCGAAGAAGACGCCGGCCCGTCGCGCGTGATCACGGTGGCTTTCATCCTGTCCGGAAAAATCCTGTTTTCGGTGCACAACGACGACCTGCCGGTGTTTCGCCTGGTGCGCCTGCGGGCGCGTTCGCGGCCCGGTTCGATCGAAGACTACATGGACGTGCTGCTCGACCTGTACGCGACCGATGCCGAGTATTCGGCCGACGCGCTCGAGGGCATCTACGAAGCGCTCGAGGAAGTCTCGAGCCGCGTGCTGCAGAAAGATTTCACCGACCAGGACGCGGCCGCCGCGCTGAACGCGATCGCGCACGAAGAAGACTTGAACGGCCGCATCCGCCGCAACATGATGGACACGCGGCGCGCAGTAAGCTTCCTGATGCGCGGCCGCTTGCTCAACGCCGATCAGTTCGAGGAGGCGCGCCAGATCCTGCGCGACATCGAATCGCTGGACGGCCACACGTCGTTCTTGTTCGACAAGGTGAACTTCCTGATGGATGCCACGGTCGGCTTCATCAACATCAACCAGAACAAGATCATCAAGATCTTCTCGGTCGCCTCGGTCGCCTTCCTGCCGCCGACCCTCATCGCCAGCATCTATGGCATGAACTTCGAGGTGTTCCCGGAGCTGAAGTGGACGCTCGGCTATCCGTTCGCGATCGGGCTGATGGCCGCCGCGATCGCTGCGCCGCTGCTGTATTTCCACCGCCGCGGCTGGCTACGGTGATGAAATAAAATTTCATCGAAGTGCCGGTGGTGAAATAATATTTCACCACCGCGTCGATGCAGATTATCCGATACGCTTGAACACCCGGCGCGCCGCCTCGATCGTCTCGTCGATGACCGCGTCGGTGTGCTGCGCCGAGACGAAGCCGGCCTCGAACATCGCCGGCGCGAAGTACACGCCTTCGTCGAGCATGCCATGGAAGAAGCGGTTGAAGCGCTCCTTGTCGCCGGCCATCATCTGGGCATAGGTCGAGGGCACGCTGTCGGAGAAGTAGAACCCGAACATGCCGCCCACGGCATCGCCGCAGAACGCGATGCCGGCCTCGCTGGCGGCTGCCGCCAGGCCCGTCACCAGGCGCTCGCTGGCCGCGCCCAGCCTGTCGTAGAAGCCCGGCGCCTGCACCAGCTTGAGCGTGGCCATGCCTGCTGCCACCGCCACCGGATTGCCCGACAGCGTACCGGCCTGGTACACCGGCCCGAGCGGCGCCATTTTTTGCATCAGGTCGGCGCGCCCGCCAAAGGCCGCCACCGGCAGGCCGCCGCCGATCACCTTGCCCAGCGCGGTCAGGTCGGGCGTGACGCCGTACATTTCCTGGGCGCCGCCCAGGCCAACGCGAAAGCCGCACATGACTTCGTCGAAGATCAGCACGGCGCCGTGCTCGGTGCACAGCTCGCGCATGCGCTGCAAAAATTCCGGCGTGGCGCGGATCAGGTTCATGTTGCCGGCCACCGGCTCCACGATCACGCAGGCAATGGTGTCGCCCATCGACTCGAACGCGTCTTCCAGCTGCGGCACGTTGTTGTAGTCGAGGACCAGGGTGTGCTTGACAAAATCTTCCGGCACGCCGGCCGAGGTTGGATTGCCGAAGGTGAGCAGGCCGCTGCCGGCCTTGACCAGCAGCGAGTCGGCGTGGCCGTGGTAGCAGCCCTCGAACTTGACGATCTTGTCGCGCCCGGTGGCGCCGCGCGCCAGGCGCAGCGCGCTCATGGTCGCTTCGGTGCCCGACGAGACCAGGCGCACCTGTTCGATCGATGGCACCAGGCGGCACAGCTCTTCGGCGATCTCGATTTCGCCGAGCGTCGGCGCGCCGAACGACAGGCCATTGGCGGCGGCCTGCTGCACCGCCGTGATCACGTCCGGGTGGGCGTGGCCGACAATGGCCGGGCCCCAGGAACCGATGTAGTCGATATAGCGCTTGCCGTCGGCGTCCCAGAAGTACGGGCCCTCGGCGCGGGTAATGAAGCGCGGAGTGCCGCCCACCGAGCGAAACGCGCGCACTGGCGAGTTGACGCCGCCGGGCGTGCTTTGCTGGGCGCGGGCAAACAGGAGGTCGTTCTTCGAAGTGCTGTGGTCAATGGTCATGGGTGCCTGCGGGACCGGAAGGGCCCCGGTAGAATTTGTTGGGGATGAACTTGCCCATGCCGAAGCGCTGGGCGTGTTCGAGCGTGCCGCTGGTGTATTCCTGGGCGGCGAACAGGGCGCCTTGCGCATCCATGCCGCGCGCCATCAGCGCCGTAAACGCGGCCGAATAGGTGTTGCCGGCGCCGATGAAGGGGCCCGGCAGGTGCTGCCACTCGACCCGCGCGACTTCGCCGCCGGCGTCGAACAAGGTGTTGGAACAGGTGCCTTTGTCGTCGCGGGTGCCGGTGACGAGCACGTACTGGCAGCCGGCCGTGGTCAGTTCGGCAACGTCTTCGAGCAGCGAGCCGGCGCTGCCGTCGCCGACCTCGCGCCAGGTCTCGGCCATGCGGCCCAGTTCCGACTGCGACAGCATCAGTACCGTGGTCTGCGGTGCCAGGATCGAGCGGATCGCCGACAGCATTTCTTCGTCGGCCAGGCCGGAGTCGGGCAGGGCGGTAAGAAACGGGTCGAGGATCAGCGGGGCGTCCGGATAGTCCGAGACAATCTCGGCGATCGCGGCCAGCTGCAGCACGGTGGCCACCGCGCCCACCTTGAAGGCGGCGATCGGCATGTCTTCGAGCAGCACCCGGGCCTGGTCGGCCATCCAGTCGCTGTCGACTTCGTGCAGGTTTTCGACCCTGGCGCTGTCGGCCACCAGGATGCCGGCAACTACCGACAAGCCATGGCATCCGTGGGCGGCGAACGCGGCCAGGTCGGCCTGGACGCCGAGCGCGCCGACGGGGTCGGACACGCCGAAAGTCAGGATGAGGGGTAACGGTTGGTTTTGCACGACGGGTGGATTAAGATACCTGATTCCGCATTTTACTAGACGGAACGGGGAATAACCTACTGCGCGTTGCACTGCCGGCCGGCGATGCTCGCTGTACTTGCGTACAGCTCTTGCGTACAGCTGCGCTTCTCGGCCGGCATTGCGGCCGCTCGCTACGGTTCTTCCCCGTTCCGACTTCTCGATTTACGTTATCCATATACGAGGAACACACTGTGAGTACTGAAACAACCGTCGCTTTCCAGACCTGGATGTGCCTGATTTGCGGCTGGGTCTACGACGAAGAAGCCGGCGCGCCGGAAGACGGCATCGCGCCGGGCACCCGTTGGGCCGATGTGCCGATGAACTGGACCTGTCCGGAGTGCGGCGCGCGCAAGGACGATTTCGAGATGACCGCAATCTAAGGCAAGGCCGCGCCAGGACGACCCGCGGCATGTCATTTTGCCTAGTTGACATGCTGCAACACTTTGCGCACAAGGGGTATGCGCTGTGCTATCGTGGCGTTTCATGCTGAAGTGAAACAAAAATGACGACATCGCCGCAACCCACCGGCCTGACCATCATGGTGATCGACGACAGCAGCACGATCCGCCGCTCCGCCGAGATCTTCCTGACCCAGGCAGGCTACCAGGTCGTGCTGGCCGATGACGGATTCGATGCGCTCGCCAAGATCAACGACCACCATCCCGCGCTGGTGTTCTGCGACATCCTGATGCCGCGCCTGGATGGTTACCAGACCTGCGCCCTGATCAAGAAGAGCGCGCGTTTCCATGCGACGCCAGTGCTGATGCTGTCGTCCAAGGACGGTCTGTTCGACCGTGCACGCGGTGCCATGGTCGGGGCCTCGGCCTACCTGACCAAACCTTTTTCCAAAGACAGCCTGCTGGCGGCCGTGCGCGAACACACGGCCGGCAAGGCTTGATCCCGAACCGAATTGCGGAGCCCACGTGGCCATACAAAAGATCCTGATCGTCGACGATTCCCCGACCGAGCGCTTTTACCTGACCGATGTGTTGGCCAAGCATGGTTATACCGTCGCCGCCGCCGTCAATGGCGAGGAAGCGATCGACAAGATCCGGGCCGAGCGCCCGCACCTGATCCTGATGGACGTCGTCATGCCGGGCGCGAACGGGTTCCAGGTAACGCGCTCGATCGGGCGCGACCCGGCGCTGGCGGCGATCCCGATCATCATCTGCAGCAGCAAGAATCAGGAAACCGACCGCATCTGGGGCATGCGCCAGGGCGCCCGGGATTACCTGGTCAAGCCGGTCAACCCGGCGCTGCTGCTGGCCAGTATCGCCGCGCTCGACGCCAAGGCGGCCGTGGAGGAAGCGCCGGCCGCCGCCGCTGAAGCCGCGGCATGACCGAGGTTGCAGCCCGGCCGGAAGGCGACGCGCGCAGCATCCGGCTGCGCCAATACCAGGACCATCTGCTCGAGCGCATGCAGGCCGCGAACAGCGGCAACGGCGCCCCGATCCGCCAGCTGGGGATGCAGGTGGGCGCGACGCGCTACCTGCTCGACCTGCTCGAGGCCGGCGAAATCGTGCCGCCGGTGCCGCTGGCGCGGGTGCCGCTGACCCAGCCCTGGTACCTGGGCCTGGCCAATGTGCGCGGTTCCCTGGTCGGCGTGATCGACCTGGCGCGCTACCTGGGCCAGGACGCAGCAGCGGCCGGCGCAACGCCGGGCGCCGCGCCAGGCATGCGCCTGGTGACCTTCGCGCCCTCGCTGGGCATGAACTGCGCCTTGCTGGCCGAGCGCGTGTACGGCCTGCGCCAGGCCAGCAGCATGCAGCGCGAGGGCGACGCCCTGCGCGATGCCGACAATATCCTCTGGACGCCGCTCTCGCTGGCAGCGCTGGTGCGCGAACAGCGCTTTTTGCACATCGCGCAACAACCAGACATTCAGTAAGCAGCACCAGGAGCCGGTATGGGATTCGCCTCGAAGATCAGCATCAACGCCTTCTTGAAAGACAATGCGGCCAGCGCGCACGACGATACCGCGCTGGTGTCGCCCGATACCCAGTTCGGTCCGGACATGCTGCCGCCGCAGCCCTCGACCGAAGGCAGGGGCGGCGCGCAGCTGCACGGCTCGGCCGACGCCGCCGCGCGCCGGCTCGGCAACACGCGCCCACGCAAGCCGCTGGGCGTCATGCCCGCCGAAGATGACGACCTGCGCCTGCCGCTGATCGGCCACCTGTCGCTGGCGCGCCAGCTGCGCCTGGTGATGGGCGCGTTTGCGGTCGGCATCGTGCTGACCGTGCTGGCCATGTGGCAGAACGCCGCCCGCACCGACGTGGTGGCGAACCAGGGCCAGATTGCCGCAGACGCCCTGATGCACTCGCAGCGCGTGGCCAAGGCTGCGCCGAACGCGCTGCGCGGCGACATTTCCTCTTTCAAGGAGCTCGACGAGAGCCGCGCCGAAGTGGTGCGCGACCTGACCTTGCTGGCGCGCGGCGGCCGCCTGGGCGGCCATGCGATCCCGGCCGCCTCCGGCGAGCTCGTGGCCCAGCTCGCGAAAGCGCGTTCGGCCTGGTCGGCCTCGAACGCGGCCGCCACCACCATCGCGGGCAACAAGCGCCACCTGATCGGCTTTGGCGCCAGCGTGGCCCGGCTCGACGCGCTGGTGCCCGACCTGCACCGCCTTGCCGCCCGTCTAGCTGGCGGTGCCCCGCGCGAAGCAGCTAGCGCCGAACGCCTCAAGGCGCTGGCCGAACGCCTGCCGGCAACGGCCCATGCCTTCATGTCGGCTGGAGCGGCGCCGCGCGACACTGCCCGCGCCATCGCGCGCGACAGCGCCGAACTGGGCGCCTTGCTGGCAAGCCTGGCAAGCCTGGCACCCTTGGCCGACGCCGACCTGCGCGAGCGCGTGGCGGATGCCGGCACCGCCTTCGGGGCCTGGCAGCAGGGCGTGACCACGCTCGTGGCCAACCTTCATAATTTCGACGCCGCCCGCAGCGCCGAGCAAGTCATCGCGCGCGACAACGAAGGCTTGCGCTCGACGCTGACGCGGATCCAGGCGGATTATCGTAGCCAGCTGGCGGCCAGGAGCCCATGGTTCTGGCTGCTGGTGGGCGCATCGGTCTTTACGCTGGCGATGGGCGGCAGTATCAGCCGCGTGATGCTGCAGGATTCGCGCAACCGCGCCCGCGGCGCCGAAGCGCGCCGCCGCGAAGCCGAAGCAATGCGCCAGATGGCCCAGGCCAAGGAAGAAGAAGCCAAGGCCACCAACGACCAGAACCAGGCGGCGATCCTGCGCCTGATGAACGAATTGCAGGAAGTCGCCGATGGCGACCTGACCGTGCATGCGACGGTATCGGAAGACATCACCGGCGCGATCGCCGACTCGGTCAACTACACGGTAGAGGAACTGCGCGAACTGGTGCTGCGGGTGATCCGTACCGCCGAGCAGGTCACGCGCGCATCTGGCGGCGCGCAGACCGTCTCCACCGAGCTGCTGGGCGCGGCCGAGCAGCAGTCGCGCGAGATCCAGGAAGCCTCGGCGGTCGTGCTGCGCATGGCGACCGAGATCGCCGACGTGTCGCGCTCGGCGACCGAATCGGCCGACGTGGCGCGCCAGTCGGTGGCCGCGGCCGAGCAGGGCGCCAGCGCGGTGCAGAACGCGATCACCGGCATGCACGAGATTCGCGAGCAGATCCAGGAAACCTCGAAGCGCATCAAGCGCCTGGGCGAATCGTCGCAGGAAATCGGCGAGATCACCGACCTGATCTCGGACATTACCGAGCAGACCAACGTGCTGGCGCTCAATGCCGCGATCCAGGCCGCGTCGGCAGGCGAGGCAGGACGCGGCTTCTCGGTGGTGGCCGAGGAAGTGCAGCGCCTGGCGGAACGTTCGGGCGAGGCGGCCAAGGGCATCGGTGCGCTGGTGCGCACCATCCAGGCCGATACCCATGACGCCGTCGCGGCCATGGAAAAGTCGACCCAGGGCGTGGTCGAGGGCGCGCGCCTGTCGGATGCGGCCGGCGCCGCGCTGCTCGATATTTCGCGCGTGTCGCACCGCCTGGCGGAGCTGATCCAGGGGATCTCGAGCGCCGCACAACAACAGGCGACGTCCGCCAACGGCGTGGCCCATAATATGCAGCATATCCTGTCGGTCACCGAGCACACCCAGGGCGGCACGCGCCAGACGGCGCAGTCGATCCGTGAGCTGGCGCTGCTGGCCCAGGAACTGAAAGATTCGGTGTCGCGCTTCCGCGTGGCCGCCTAACCCATATCGAGCCCACGAATCGAGCCCATGACCAACGCAACTTCCAGCCGCATCCCAGCTTTCGACACCGGCCCCCTGTCCTGGGTGATCGGCGAAATCCGCGATGCACTGGGGCGCTCGGGCACGGCCCTGCGCGACGCCGCCGGCCGCAGCGCCGAGGCGCAGCCAACCATGCTGCTGCATGCCAAGAGCCACCTGCACCAGGCCCACGGTGCCCTGCAACTGGTGGATGTCGAGGGCATCGGCGCCCTGAGCGCGGCGGCCGAACAGTTGATCGACCGTTTCAAGGACGGCCACCAGGCCTGTACCCTGGAGTCGGTAAAGATCGTGCAGGACGCCTACCAGGCGCTGATCGAATATCTCGAAGAACTGCTGGCCGGCGCGCCCCAGCAGCCGGTGCGCCTGTTTCCCTACTACCGCGACTTGCAAGAAAAGCTGGGCGCCGAGCGCATCCACCCGTCCGACCTGCTGCCCGCCGATCTCGGTAAAGGGGTGGTGCTGGACGCGGAGCCGGCGGCGGCGGCGCCTGATGTCGCGGCCTGCCGCACGCGCTTTGAAAAGTCGCTGTTACCCTACCTCAAGAGCGGCGACAAGGCCGATGGCCGAGCGCACGCGGGCGCGATGCGCGATGCGATCGCACCGATCGCGCCGGCCCAGCCTGAACCGCGCGCACGCCTGTTCTGGCAAGCGCTGCATGCCTTTATCGGCGTGGTGGCCGACGGCCAGGTCGAGAGCGACCTGTACGTCAAGCAGCTGCTGGGACAGGTGAACATGCAGCTGCGCCGCCTGTCGCAGGGGCAGGGCGGCACGCCGGACCCGATGCTGCGCGACGCGCTGTTCTTCGTTGCCTCTGCGGTAGAGCCTGACGCGCAAGCGCACAGGCTGCGCCAGGCCTGCGGCATCGATGGGCTGGTGCCGCACGATTACGACACCCGCCGGTACGGGCGCATCGACCAGGCTACGCTGCTGGAAGCGCGCGAGGCGCTGGCGCGCAGCAAGTCGGACTGGGACCGCATCGCCACCAAGGGCGCGGGCGAGCCCGAGGTCAAGGAAGATTTCAACCAGGCCTTGTCGCGCCTGGCCGGCGCCAGCGAAAAGCTGGGCG
This sequence comes from Massilia sp. H6, assembly GCF_024802625.1. Taxonomy (NCBI): domain Bacteria; kingdom Pseudomonadati; phylum Pseudomonadota; class Betaproteobacteria; order Burkholderiales; family Oxalobacteraceae; genus Massilia; species Massilia sp. H6. The sequence goes on along the minus strand of NZ_CP103371.1, from coordinate 3,823,436 downwards.
CGCCGGCACTGGCACAACTGATGCGCGAACTGGGACGCGCCGCCACCGACGCCATGGCGGCCGGCCGCAGCGACGGCCTGGGGCTGGAAATGGCCACTGCCATGCTGTTCGTCGAGAACGGGCTCGACCAGCTACGCCAGCTGCCGGACGATTTCGCCGAGAACGCGGAAGCGGTCGGCGCCAGGCTGCTGGCGCTGGCGGCCGGCGAAACGCCGCCGGACGCGCCGCACTGGCAGGGCGAACTGGCGCGCCAGATCCAGCAGGGCCAGACCGTGGCGGTGCTGGCCAGCGAGATCAAGGCTGGCCTGCGCCAGGTCGAGAAGCTGCTGGACGATTATTACGACGACCCATCCAAGCGCGACATCCTGGCCCAGGCCGAGCCGGTGCTGCACCAGTTGCAGGGCGCCCTCGCTATTCTTGACCAGGAGCAGGCGGTGCTGGCCGCGCGCCATGTCGCCGGCGAAGTGCGCCTGCTGGCCACCAGCGATGGCGACGTGACGGCGCAATCGAGCGTGCTGCACAACATCGCGCAGAACATCGGCGCGCTCGGCTTTTTCACCGACTTGCTGGGACAGAACAGCGAACTGGCGAAAGGCCGGTTTACCTTCGACGCCGAAAAACGCCTGCTGCGCGAGCTGCCGTTCGAGTTTGTCGAGGCCGCGCCGGTGGCAGTGCCGGACGCGCCGGCAGCACCGCCCGAGGCGTCGATCGAATCGGAGCTGCTCGAGATTTTCATCCTGGAAGCGCAGGAAGTGCTGGGTTTCGTCGCCGAGGCCCTGCCGCAGGCGCAAGCCAACCCGGACAGCCAGGAAATCCTGGCGCTGCTGCGCCGCTCTTTCCATACGCTCAAGGGCAGCAGCCGCATGGTCAGCCTGGAGCGCTTCGCCGACGCGGCGGCGGCGATCGAGCGGGTCATGAACCTGTGGCTGTCCGAGGCGCGCAGCGCCACGCCGGAGCTGCTGGCGCTGCTCCGGCAAGCGCACGCGGAGCTGTCCGATTGGGTAGCCGACCTGCTTGCCAACGGTTGCTCGGCACGCGACAGCGAAGCCCTCGCGGCGGCCGCGGCGCGGGTGCAGCAGGGCGCCCCGGAGCCTGATCGGAAAGCAGACGGGCCGGCGCTGGACGACGTGCCGCTGCTGGTCGACCTGGCCGAGCCGGCGGCCACTGCCGCCGGTCCCGAGATCAAGCGCGTTGGCGAGCTGGACATTGCGCCTGCGCTGCATGCGGTCTACCTCGACGAAACCGAGGCGCTGGTGACGCTGCTGGCCGACGAATTCGCGGCCTGGCGCGCAGAACCGGAGCGGCCGGCCGCGCCGGACGCGGTGAAGGCTGCGCACACGCTGGCCGGCACGTCGGCCACGGTCGGCTACGGCGCGCTGCACGAGCTCGCCCATGCGCTGGAACAGGTACTGGAACAGCTGGCGGCCCCTGGCGCGCGGCTTGACGCGGCCGGACGCGATCTGCTCGACGCCAGCTTGTCGCGCGTGCGCACCATGCTGCAGGTATTCGGGCTGGGCCAGTTCGCCCCAAACCAGCCGGACCTGGTCGGGCAGCTCCACCTGCTCGGCGAGCGCCTGGCCAGCAAACAGGCCGACAAACAGGCAGACAAACAGGCAGACCATGCCTACGGCGACGCCGACCCGGCCCTGCTCGATCAGCTCGACGCGCTCTTTGCCAGCGCCTACGCCGAGCTGCTGGCATCGCCACCCGAAGCCAAACCCGAAGCCGCCGCGCCACCGGCAGTGCGCGACGAGGCTGTCCAGTCGAACGCAGCGAGCGAGATCGACGACCTGTTCGATTCCTTCTTCGACGACCCGTTTGCCGCCGCGGCGTTCGCGGCGCCGCAGCTGGACCAGGCCGCGCCGGACGCTGAGCCTGCGGCGTTCGTGCCGGTCACGCCCGACGAGGCGGTGCTGGAACAGGCGCCCGAGGCACCAGCCCCGGTGCCGGACCCGATGCCGGCGCCGGCACCGCTGGCCGCCGTCCCGGTCTTTGGCGACGAACTCGATCCCGACCTGTTACCGGTATTTCTCGAAGAAGGCGCCGACCTGTTCCCGCAGATCGGCAATGGCCTGCGCCAGTGGCAGCAGAACCCGCAAGACGGCGCCGCCGCCCAGGGCCTGCAGCGCGCGCTGCATACCGTCAAGGGCAGCGCCCGCATGGCCGGCGCCATGCGCCTGGGCCAGCATGCGCACGAACTCGAGACCCAGATCGAGAGCCTGTTGCAGGCCGGGGCTGGCGCGCTGGAAACGAATCCGGCCGCCTTCGACGAACTGCTGGCCAGCTACGACGCGGCGCTACTGCTGTTCGAGCAGTTGCAGCAACCGTCGCCACCGGCGCAGGCCGCGCCAGCGCCGGCCGAAGCGCCCGGCGCGCGTGCGCCGCTGGTGCGGGTGCGTGCCGACATCCTGGACCGGGTGGTGAACCAGGCCGGCGAAGTGTCGATCAGCCGCTCGCGCCTTGAAAACCAGGTCGGCTCGCTCAAGGGCGCGCTGTCCGACTTTTCAGAGAACCTGGACCGCCTGCGCCGCCAGATGCGCGAAATCGCGATCCAGGCCGAGTCGCAGATTGCATCGACCCTGTCGATCGCGGGCGAGCAAAGGTTCGACCCGCTCGAATTCGACCGCTTCACGCGCCTGCAGGAACTGACGCGCATGATGGCCGAGAGCGTGGACGACGTGGAAGCCTTCCACGACAGCCTGTCGCGCACGGTGGACAGCGCGGCCGAGGACCTGGCGGCGCAGTCGCGCATGACGCGCGACCTGCAGCGCGACCTGATGCGGGTACGCATGGTGCCGTTTGCGAGCTTGTCCGAGCGCCTGTTCCGGGTGGCCCGCCAGACCGCGAAAGAACTGGAGAAGCGCGTCAACCTCGACATTCGCGGCGGCGCGGTGGAAATCGACCGCAGCGTGCTCGAGCAGATGGCGGCGCCTTTCGAGCATTTGCTGCGCAATGCGATCGTGCATGGCATCGAACCGCGCTCGCAGCGCAGCGCAGCAGGCAAGCCCGAAACCGGCGAGATCCTGGTGCAGGTCGAGCAGCATGGCAACGAAGTGGCGATCCATTTCGGCGACGACGGCGCCGGGCTCGACCTGGAACGCATCCGCGCCAAGGCGCGCACGCTGGGCCTGATCGGGCCGGACGCGGGCTTGTCCGACCAGGAGGCGGCCGAACTGATTTTCGAGCCGGGCTTCTCGACCGCCGATGCGCTGACCGAGCTGGCCGGCCGCGGCGTCGGCATGGACGTGGTGCGCTCCGAAGCGCAGGCACTGGGCGGGCGCGTGGTGGTCACGACCGAGCCGGGCAAGGGCACCCGTTTCGCGATCCACCTGCCGCTCACGCTGGCGGTGGCGCAGGTGGTGCTGGTGGCCAGCAATGGCCGTACCTACGCGCTGCCATCGACCCTGGTCGAGCAAGTCATGCAGGTGCGCGATACCGACCTGGCCGCCGCCCAGGCATCGGGATCGATCGCGGTGGCCGGGCAGCCGCAGGCGCTGCACACGCTCGCCGCGCTACTGGGTGAGCGCGATCATGGCGCTGCCATGCAGCGCCTCAATCCGGTGCTGGTGGTGCATGGCGCCGGTGGGCGCATCGCGCTGCGCGTGGACGAGGTACTGGGCAACCGCGAAGTGGTGGTCAAGAACGTTGGCCCGCAACTGGCGCGCATGCCCGGCATTGCCGGCGCCACGGTGCTGGGAACCGGCGAGATCGTGCTGATCCTCGATCCGGTGGCGCTGGCGCAGCAGCCCGCCATGCCTGCCGCCAGCGGCACGCCCGATGCGGCGCCCAAGCAGCGCGCCACCGTCATGGTGGTGGACGATTCGATCACCGTGCGCCGCGTTACCCAGCGCCTGCTCGAACGCGAAGGCTATGCGGTGATGCTGGCCAAGGACGGCGTCGATGCGCTCGAGCAGATTGCCCAGGCTAGGCCCGACCTGATGCTGGTCGATATCGAGATGCCGCGCATGGATGGTTTCGACCTGACCCGCCAGCTGCGCGAGAACCCGGCGACCCAGGCCGTGCCGATCATCATGATCACCTCGCGCACGGCCGACAAGCACCGCAACGTGGCGCTGGAGCTGGGAGTAAACGCCTTCTTCGGGAAACCGTACCAGGAGGCGGTGTTGTTGGCAGAGGTCGAGAAACTGCTGGGGCAGGGCTAAGGCCGGCGCCGGCCCGATCAGCCGGCCAGCTTCTTGACCACCGAGAACCGCTCGAGCGTGCGCTTGCGCGCCACGTCGTGCTCGACCACCGGCAACGGATAGTCGCGCCCCAGCACCACGCCTTTGGCTGCCAGCACCCCGGCATCGACCAGCCACGGCGCGTGAATCTCCTTTGCGCCCAGCCGCTCCAGCGCCGGTACCCACTCCCGGATAAAGTCGCCGTGCGCATCGAACCGGGTCGATTGCGACACCGGGTTGAAGATCCGGAACCACGGCTGCGCGTCGCATCCGGTCGATGCCGCCCACTGCCAGCCGCCGTTGTTCGAGGCCAGCTCGTAATCGTTGAGCTTGAGGGCGAAATAGCGCTCGCCGCGGCGCCAGTCGATGCCCAGGTCCTTGGTGAGAAAACTGGCGCTCACCATGCGCAGGCGGTTGTGCATGAAGCCGCTCTGGTTCAGCTGCGCCATCGCCGCATCCACCAGCGGATAGCCGGTGCGGCCTTCGCACCAGGCCTTGAACATGGCATCGGCCTGCGCGCCTGTTTCCCATGCCAGCGCATCGTAGGCCGGCTTGAACGAACGCGTGACCACGTGCGGATTGCGCGCCAGGATCATCGAATAGAAATCGCGCCAGATCAGTTCCGACAACCAGACCCGGCTACCTTCCCCGCCAGCGCCGCTCAGCGCCATCTGCTGCGCGCTGCGCACCAGGTGGCGGATCGAGGTGGTGCCAAAGCGCAGGTGGATCGACAGTCTCGAAGTGCCATCTTCGGACGGAAAATCGCGCGCGCGGCCGTAGTCGGCGATGTGCTCCACAAAGCGCTCGAACAGCGCTTGCGCCCCTTCCATCCCGGCCGGCAGCGGCGGCTCGCCCGGTTCGAATCCGAGCTGCTCGAGCGAAGGCAGGGCAGGTGGCGCCGTGGGCGCCGCAAAGGCGTGCGCGTAGGGCTCGACCGGGTAGCTTGCCAGTGTTTCCGGCATGGCGGCCAGGCGCTTGAGCCAGGCGTTCTTGTAGGGCGTGAACACCGAGAACGGGCCTTTTGCCAGGGTCAGCACTTCGTGCTGTTCGAAAATCACCTGGTCCTTAGAGCTGTGAAATTTCCTGTTATCAGCTTCCAACAGGGCTGCCACGCGTGCGTCGCGATCGACCGCCTCGGGTTCATAATCGGTGCAGACATGGACCGCGTCGACCTGCAATTGGGCGGCGAGCGCGGGAATCACCTCCAGCGGGCGGCCTTGCCGCACGATCAGATAGCCACCGAGCTGGCGCAGCTCGGTGTCGAGGCTGGCCAGGCTGGCATGAATGAACCGCACGCGCCGGTCGTCACGGGGCAGCGCATCGAGGATATCGCTGTCGTACACGAAAACGCAATACACACACCCGGACGAGGTCAAGGCCCGATGCAGGGCTGCATGGTCGAATGCGCGCAAATCGCGCCGGAACCACACCAAGGAGTTGCTCGTATTCATCATCGTGCTCGGGGTCAAGGTGGCGACCGATTTTACTGGGTAGGATTCTTCCTAGGCTGCAGTGCAGCCATCAGGGCGGGACAGTAGCGGGACCGGACCGCATCGGTATTGCAGCACTTGCGGTGCGTGGCGTGGCGCTTCCACAGCCCTTGGACGGATTCAGTGTAAACTATCGAAAAGCGTAACGTTGTTTCGTGGACACTTCCCGGTCGTCTGTTGTTCTTGCGGTGGCCGATAACCAGAGTGAGCCCATCTGAGAGTAAGCGTATGAAAAAAAGCAAAGTTGGCAAGACTCTACCGATGCCCGGCATGCCACCGGAAGACGATACGCTGGGGAACATCGGCCCCGTTTCTTCCGGCCTCAACCTCGCCAACCATTTCCTGATCGCGATGCCATCGATCCAGGATCCGATTTTCGGCGGCACGGTAGTCTATGTCTGCGAGCACAACGAAAAAGGCGTGCTCGGCGTGGTCATCAACAAGCCGACCGACATGACAATGGAAGTGCTGTTCGACCGGGTCGACCTGAAGCTCGGCGCAGGCCTGCGCTCCTCGGTGGTGGACGAGCCGATCATGTTTGGCGGCCCGGTCCAGGACGACCGCGGCTTCGTGTTGCACTCGCCCGGCGGCCGCTATTCGTCCTCGCTCACCGTGACCGACGACGTCGCTTTCACGACCTCGATCGACGTGCTCGAGGCCGTTGCCAACGGCGCCGGTCCGGCCCGCATGCTGGTATCGATCGGTTATTCGGGCTGGAGCCCTGGCCAGCTCGAAGAAGAACTTTCCCGCAACGGCTGGCTCACGGTCGCCGCCGATGCCCACGTCCTGTTCGACCTGCCGATCGAAGAGCGCTATACCGCCGCCATCAAACTGCTGGGAATCGATCCACTCATGCTTGCAACCGAAGCCGGCCATGCATAAAGAAAGTGCCTTTCCCTGATGGTGGACATCGTATTCGGTTTTGACTTCGGGGTGAAGCGCATTGGCATCGCCACCGGCAACACCCTGACTGGACAGGCGCAACCGTTGACGGTCATCAAGGCCATCGACAACACCACCCGTTTCCAGGTCATCGGCGAGCTTATCGACGAATGGAAGCCGGCCCGCCTGATCGTGGGCGAGCCGCGCCATCCCGATGGCGCCGAGCACGACATGACCCTGCGTGCGCGGCGCTTCGCCAACCAGCTCCACGGCCGCTTCAGCCTGCCAGTCGACCTGGTCGACGAGCGCTATTCCTCGGTTGTCATCGCGCACAAGCGCGGCGAGCTTATCGACGCCAAGGCGGCCGCCATCATCTTGCAACAATACTTTGACGAACATGCCAACACCTAAACTGGAGTATGACGCGGAAAGCCTGTACCGCGAGCTGCTGGCCCAGGTCCGCGCCGGCCTGGCCGGCGTGCCGGACCCCGCCATCGTGGGCATCCACTCGGGCGGAGCCTGGCTGGCCGAACGGCTGGCGCGCGACCTCGACCTGCTGGGCCGCTTCGGCACCATCGACGTCTCGTTCTATCGCGACGATTATGCGAAAAAAGGCCTGCACCCGGACGTCAAGCCGACCCACATCCGCTTCGCGGTCGATGGCGCCACCATCGTGCTGGTGGACGATGTGCTGGAGACCGGCCGCACCGTGCGCGCCGCGGTCAACGTGCTGTTCGACTACGGACGCCCGGCCTGCATCCGGCTGGCGGCGCTGGCCGACCGCGGCGGGCGCGAGCTGCCGGTGGCTGCCGACTATGTCGGCGTACGCACCACGCTGCCCTCGCACCAGTCGCTGTGCCTGCAGCGCGGCGATGCCGGCCAGCTCGCGCTGACCATTGAAGAAGATCCTGCCCCAACCACGAGCCATGCCGAAACTACTGCAAAATAATCCACAGCTGAACAAGAACGGCGAGCTGCAGCACCTGCTCAGCATCGAAGGCCTGCCCAAGTCCATCGTGAACCACATCCTCGACACCGCGTCGAGCTTCGTGGGCATCTCCGACCGCGAGGTCAAGAAGGTGCCGCTCATGCGCGGCAAGAGCGTGTTCAATCTGTTCTTCGAGAACAGTACCCGCACCCGCACTACCTTCGAGATCGCGGCCAAGCGCCTGTCGGCCGACGTCATCAACCTGAACATCCAGGCGTCGTCGGCCAGCAAGGGCGAGTCGCTGCTCGATACCATCGACAACCTGTCGGCCATGCACGCCGACATGTTCGTGGTGCGCCATGCGCAGTCGGGCGCGCCCTACCTGATCGCCAAGCACCTGATCGAGAGCGGGCAGTCGCACGTGCACGTGGTCAATGCCGGCGACGGCCGGCACGCGCACCCGACCCAGGGCCTGCTCGACATGTACACGATTCGCCACTACAAGAAAGACTTCACCAACCTGCGGGTGGCGATCGTCGGCGACATTCTTCACAGCCGCGTGGCGCGTTCGGACATCCACGCGCTGACCACGCTGGGCGTGCCCGAAGTGCGCGCCATCGGCCCGCACACGCTGCTCCCTGGCGGCCTGGAACAAATGGGCGTGCGCACCTTCACCGACATGAACGAAGGGCTGAAGGACGTCGACGTGATCATCATGCTGCGCCTGCAGAGCGAGCGCATGAGTGGCGCGCTGCTGCCCTCGGCACAGGAATACTTCAAGAGCTACGGCCTGACCCCGGAGCGCCTGGCGCTGGCCCGGCCGGACGCGATCGTGATGCACCCCGGGCCGATGAACCGCGGTGTCGAGATCGACTCGGCGGTGGCGGACGGCGGCCAGGCGGTGATCCTGCCGCAGGTGACCTTCGGGATCGCGGTACGGATGGCGGTCATGAGCATTTTGGCGGGAGGCAGGACTTGAAATTCGAACGCATGAAACACCATATCAAGAACGGGCGCGTGATCGACCCGGCAAACGGCATCGACAAGGTACAGGACGTGTACATCGCCGGCGGCGTGATTGCCGCCATCGGCACCGCCCCGGACGGCTTCGTGGCCGACAACACCATCGACGCCAGCGGCCTGGTGGTCGCGCCGGGGCTGGTCGACCTGTCGGCGCGCCTGCGCGAGCCGGGCTACGAGTACAAGGCGACGCTCGAATCTGAAATGCAGGCGGCGATGCAGGGCGGCGTGACTACCCTGGTGTGCCCGCCGGACACCGACCCGGTACTGGACGAGCCGGGCCTGGTAGAGATGCTCAAGCACCGCGCGCGCATTCTCGACCAGGCCAATGTGCACCCGCTGGGCGCACTGACCATGGGCCTGAAGGGCCAGGCGCTCACCGAGATGGCCGAGCTGACCGAGGCCGGCTGCATCGGCTTTTCGCAGGCCGAAGTGCCGGTGCTCGACACCAACGTGCTGCTGCGTGCGATGCAGTATGCGAAAACCTTCGGTTTCACCGTGTGGCTGCGTCCCCAGGATGCCCATATCGGCCGTGGCGGCGTGGCCCACAGCGGGCCGCTGGCTTCGCGCCTGGGCCTGTCCGGCGTGCCGACCATGTCCGAGACCATCGCGCTGCACACCATTTTCGAACTCATGCGCGCCAGCGGCGCCCGCGTGCACCTGTGCCGCATGTCGTCGAGCGAAGGCCTGGCGCTGGTCAGGGCGGCCAAGAAAGAAGGCTTGCCGGTCAGCTGCGACGTCGGCGTGCATCACCTGCACCTGACCGATGCCGACATCGGCTTCTTCGATCCCAACGCGCGCTTCAATCCGCCGCTGCGCAGCCAGCGCGACCGTGAAGCGATCCGCAGCGGCCTGCTCGATGGCACCGTCGATGCGATCTGCTCGGACCACACCCCGGTCGACGACGACGAGAAACTGCTGCCTTTCGGCGAAGCTTCGCCCGGCGCCACCGGCCTGGAACTGCTGCTATCGCTGAGCCTGAAGTGGGCCGAGGACCAGCACGGCGGCGATGCGCTGGTGCAGGCGATCTCCAAGATCACGCATGAGGCGGCGCGCATTGCCGGCCTGCCCGCCGGCACGCTCTCGGTCGGCGCGGCGGCCGACCTGGTGCTGTTCGACCCGGACGCGCGCTGGAAGGTCGAGCGCAAGGCGCTCGCCAGCCAGGGCAAGCACACGCCTTTCCTGGGCTACGAGCTGGCCGGGCAGGTACGTGCGACCATCGTGCGCGGCCGCGTTGCTTACCAGCGCTGAGCGCGGCGGGCCGCTGGCCTTGCCCGCCCCGTTCGAGCTTCGCGCATCGTGAAGCTGCGCCTGGCATTGCGCCTTGCGCGCCTCGCGGTCCACCTGGTGGCCGGCCTGGCCACCTGCGCCGTCGTGTTCCCGCTGGCGTCGAACGCGTTGCGCGCGCGCCTGACGCGGCGCTGGTCGCGCAAGCTGGTCGGCATCTGCCGGGTCAGCGTGGAAGCCGCGCCCGGCGCGCCGGTGCTCGAGCATGCGCTGGTGGTGGCCAACCACGTCTCCTGGCTCGACATCTTCGTGATCAACGCCCTGTACCCGTGCCGTTTCGTGGCCAAGGCCGAGATCCGCGCCTGGCCGGTGCTGGGCTGGCTGGCGCACGCTGCTGGCACGGTGTTCATCGCGCGCGGCAACCGACGCGAGCTGCGCCATATCTTCAAGGGCATCGTCGCGGTGCTGGCGCAGGGCCAGCGCGTGGCCTTCTTCCCCGAAGGGACGACCTCGCATCAGGGTGAGGTGCTGCCTTTCCACGCCAACCTGTTCGAGGCCGCCATCGATGCCAAGGTGGCGGTGCAGCCGTATGCGCTGGCCTATCTCGACGCTGGCGGCGGCCATCACCCGTCGGTCGACTATAGCGGCGATATCAGTTTTGTCGACAGTATGTTCCGGATCCTGGAGGGCGAGCCGGTGCGGGCGCGGCTGCAGGCGCTGGCTCCCATCGAAGGCGTGGGTGCGCACCGGCGCGAACTGGCGCAGGCCGCGCACGACGCCGTGGCAGGGGCCTTGCGAGGCTAAATGACAGCACCGCCCTGTGATTCGTGAAATGAATCACAGGGTAATGAATCATATATTGGACAACTCACAGCAAGCGGAGCACGCTGGTGCTTTGCACCATTGCCAGCTTGAGGAGAGCACCATGCCCGTCTATCGTTCACATACCACCACCCAGGGCCGCAACATGGCTGGCGCGCGCGCGCTGTGGCGCGCCACCGGCATGAAAGATGGCGATTTCGACAAGCCGATCATTGCGGTGGTCAACTCGTTTACGCAGTTCGTGCCCGGCCATGTGCACCTGAAGGACCTGGGCCAGCTGGTGGCGCGCGAGATCGAAGCCTCCGGCGGCGTGGCCAAGGAATTCAATACCATCGCGGTCGATGACGGCATCGCCATGGGCCACGGCGGCATGCTCTATTCGCTGCCTTCGCGCGACCTGATCGCCGACTCGGTCGAATACATGGTCAATGCCCATTGCGCCGATGCGATGGTGTGCATCTCGAACTGCGACAAGATCACGCCGGGCATGCTGATGGCCGCGATGCGCCTGAACATTCCGGTGGTATTCGTGTCGGGCGGGCCGATGGAGGCGGGCAAGGTGATCAAGACGGTCGGCAGCGGCCAGCAGATCATCAAGCTCGACCTGATCGACGCCATGATCAAGGCCGGCGACAGCAGCGTGTCCGATGCCGACGTGGCAGAGATCGAGCGCGCCGCCTGCCCGACCTGCGGCTCGTGCTCGGGCATGTTCACGGCCAATTCGATGAATTGCCTGACCGAAGCGCTTGGCCTGGCGCTGCCGGGCAACGGCACCATCGTCGCCACCCACTCAGATCGCAAGGAGCTGTTCCTGCGCGCCGGCCGCCTGATCGTCGAGGTCGCCAAGCGCCACTACGAACAGGATGACTATTCGGTGCTGCCGCGGAGCATCGCCAGCAAGGCCGCATTCGAAAACGCCATGGCGCTGGACGTGTCGATGGGTGGCTCCACCAACACCGTGCTGCACCTGCTGGCGGCGGCGCACGAGGCGCAGGTCGAATTCACCATGGCCGACATCGACCGCATCTCGCGCAAGGTGCCCTGCCTGTGCAAGGTGGCACCCATGACCGACAAATACCACATCGAAGACGTGCACCGCGCTGGCGGCATCATGTCGATCCTGGGCGAACTGGCGCGCGCCGGCCTGCTCGACACGTCGCTGCCGACCGTGCACAGCCCGACCCTTGAAGCAGCCCTCGCGAAGTACGACATCCGCGTCAGCGACGACCAGGGCGTACACCAGCTGTTTCGCGCCGCGCCGGGCGGCGTGCCGACCCAGGTGGCGTTCTCGCAGTCCGAACGCTTTGCCGGCAATGACCTCGACCGCAGCTTGGGCTGCATCCGCGACCGCGAGCACGCGTATTCGCAAGATGGCGGCCTGGCGGTGTTGTACGGGAATATCGCCGAGAAGGGGTGCATCGTGAAGACTGCCGGCGTGGACGAGAGCATTTTGGTCTTCTCCGGCAAGGCGCGCGTATTCGAGAGCCAGGACGCGGCGGTGGAAGCGATCCTGGGAGACACCGTGGAGGCGGGCGACGTCGTAATCATCCGCTACGAGGGCCCGAAAGGCGGACCGGGCATGCAAGAGATGCTCTACCCGACCTCGTACATCAAGTCCAAGGGCCTGGGCAAGGCCTGCGCGCTGTTCACGGACGGGCGCTTCTCGGGCGGCTCATCTGGCCTGGTGATCGGCCATGCTTCGCCGGAAGCGGCCGAGGGCGGAGCGATCGCCCTGGTGGAAGAGGGGGATGTCATCGACATCGATATCCCGGCGCGCACCATCAATCTGCGGGTGAGCTTTGAAGAGCTAGCGCACCGGCGCGGCAAGATGGAAGACCGCGGGCGCGACGCGTGGATGCCGGTCGGGCGCGAGCGCCATGTGTCGCAGGCGCTGCAGGCCTATGCGGCGTTGACGACGTCGGCCGATCGTGGGGCGGTACGGGACATCACCCAGCTGCGCCGCTAAGCCGTGGGGTGGGCGGGATCGCCGTTCACCCTATTTTTTACCACCATGCTCGCGGTATTCCGGGCAATCGACCTGCAACAGCTTGCGGTCGTCCAGGCACACCGCCGTCAGCTTTCCGCCCCACACGCAGCCGCTGTCCAGGCCAATGAGGTTTGGCCGCAGCACCAGTCCCAGCGCCGACCAGTGTCCGAACACCACGGTCACATCCGCCGTCCGGCGCTGGGGCAGGTCGAACCACGGCAGCAGTCCCGACCCCTCCGGCCCGACCTCGCTTTCCTTGTGCAGGAAATCCATGCGCCCGTCCGCGGTGCACAGGCGCACGCGGGTGAGTGCATTGACGATGCAGCGCAGCCGCGCAATGCCGGTCAGGTCGTCGCTCCACCGGTCTGGCTCGTTGCCATACATCTGGCGCAGAAAGTCGATCCAGCCATCGCCGCGCAGGGTGGTTTCGACTTCGTGCGCCAGCGCCATGGTCTGCGCCGCGCTCCATTGCGGCGCCACCCCCGCGTGCACCAGCAGGTGCGCGTCGACGAACATCGCCAGCGGGCGCCGGCGCAGCCAGTCGATCAACGCCTCGCAGTCGGGTGCGGCCAGGATCTCGCCAAGCGTGTCGGAACGGCTGGCGCGCTGCGCGCCTACCGCCACCGCGATCAGGTGCAGGTCGTGGTTGCCGAGCAGGGCGTCGACCCGGTCCGGATCTGCATCGGACAAGGCCTTCATGCGGCGCAGGGCGGTCAGTGAATCGGGGCCGCGGTTGATCAAGTCGCCGACGAACAGGATGCGCGGCAGCGGCTGTCCGTGTTCGAGTGCATCGTCGTGGATGCGCTCGATGAGCAATTGGGCTTCGTGGGCGCAGCCCTGCAGGTCGCCGATGGCGTAGGTTCTCATGTTGTTCTTATCGAATGTGGGCCGGCGGTTTTTGGATACTAAATGATTTTGCCTGCCCCTGCATCCGATTGCCTGGCGCGCGCAATGCGCCGTTTTTGAACGATTGGATGCATGGCGGTTTGACCGGATCGGCACGCGCGGCGTAGTTTCCATTTCGTGGCCGGAGCGCCTGATCTTATCCGGTACAATGGCGCCGGGTTCGATTGACAAGAGTGCCGTGGTTTTTTCCGCGGAGTCGAAGCGGAAACGACTCGCTTGACTGCACCGAAAGAATAATAAATGTTCTCCTTTTTTGTCAGTTTCGTCTTGTCCGCGCTGCTGACTCTGCTTGTAATTAAACTGGCCAAGCGCAATGGTTCGGCGCTCGACAGCGATTATGGCGGCGTACAGAAGTTCCACTCCCATTCAGTTGCGCGCATAGGCGGCGTCCCGATTTATCTGGCGGTAGTCATCACCGGCGCGGTATCGGTGTGGCGCGAGCCTTCGCTCGGGCCATGGCTCGCCCCTTTGCTCGGATGCGCATGCATTGCAATGGCAGGCGGAATCGTCGAAGACTATACGGGCCGGGTGTCTCCGGCACGCCGGCTGCTGCTCACCATGGTGGCGGCGCTGCTGGCGTATTACCTGCTCGGAGCCAGGCTGGTGCGTCTCGACCTACCCTGGGGCATATTGCCGCTGCAGCTGGACTGGATTGTGTTGCCGCTCACGGTACTGGCAGTGGCGGGTATCGCCAATGCGGTCAATATCATCGATGGATTCAATGGCCTGGCCAGCGTGGTCACCATCTGCATGCTGATGTCGCTGGCGTATGTGGCGCTCCAGGTAGGCGATATGTTCGTGCTGGTGACGGCGCTGGTAGTGGCTGGTGCAACCTTCGGCTTCCTGATCTGGAATTACCCGGTCGGCCTGATCTTCCTGGGCGATGGCGGCGCATATTTTATCGGCTTCATGCTGGGAGAGCTCGCGCTGCTGCTGGTCATGCGCAATCCGGAAGTGTCGACATGGTATGCCGCTTTGCTGCTGATCTATCCCGCATTCGAAACCATTTTCTCGGCGTACCGGCGCATGTTCGTACGCGGTAAATCCCCGGCGCTGCCAGACGGGATTCACCTGCATAGCTTGATTTTCCGGCGGATTGTGCAATGGACGGTCGGGCCCCGAGAGGCGCGCGCATTGATGAAGCGGAACGCGCGCACTTCGCCTTATTTATGGCTCTTTTCGCTGATGGCGGTGATTCCGGCCACCGTGTTCTGGAAAAACACAGGCGCACTGATCTTCTTCAGCTTGTTGTTTGTAATCAGTTACCTTTGGTTATATGCGCGTATCGTTCGCTTTAAGTCTCCGCGATGGCTTTTTTTGCACAGGAAAGGCCGCGAATAGATTTCAAATGTAGTATATTGCGACAATTGGTGAGTTTTCTCCGTGCCGGTATCGAACTCTGTATCAACCTTAACTATCGAGGGAACGAAAATGGATCTGTCTAATATGTCGGTAGGCGATATGCGCAACCTGCAAGAGCAAATCAAGCAGGAAATGAAGAAGCGCGAAGTGCAGGAAGTGCAAAAAGCACGCGAACAAATCCTGGCAATCGCACAAAGCGTCGGCGTGCCGCTCAAAGAGCTGCTCGCGACCGGCGGTCGCAGCAATTCGACCAAGGGTAATTCGGTGGCAGTGCGTTTCCGCCACCCTGACAACGCTTCGCAGCAATGGACTGGCCGCGGTCGCCAGCCGAAGTGGGTCAAGGAATGGGTTGAAAGCGGCAAGTCGATCGACAAGCTGCGCGTGTAATCGAGCCGGCATTGCCGGCCAACGAGTTACTGGCAAGTTTGCCTGGCGCTCGAAGCAATATCCGACAAGCGGTCCGCCCGATTCCCACAGGGCGCCGCTTGCCGCTACAATAGCGGGCATTATCTTTTCACTCATTCCGGCGTCGACGCCTTGCCGTCACAGGCTGCAGTCTTGATTGCTGCCGAGCCCACGCGCCTCTTATCCCAGGACATCATGGTTGCTCTCTCCAAAACAATCTTCAAGGCCTATGACATTCGCGGCGTCATCGACAAGACCCTCGACGACGGCATTGCACGCCATATCGGGCGGGCATTCGGCGCCGCCGCCCTGGCCAAGGGAGAACGCACGGTCGTGATCGGCCGCGACGGCCGCCTGTCGGGCCCGGGCCTGACGGCTGCCCTGAGCGAAGGCTTGCGCGATGCCGGTGCGGACGTGATCGACCTCGGCATGGTTGCCACGCCGATGGTTTACTTCGGCACCAATGTGCTCGATACCCGCTCGGGCATCATGGTCACCGGCAGCCACAATCCGCCGGACTACAACGGCTTCAAGATGGTGCTGGCCGGCGAAGCGATCCATGGCGACGCCATCCTGGCCCTGCACGACAGCATCGCGGCCCATGACGGCAGCGTCGCAGCGCAGCGCGGCGGCTACCGCACCCACGACATCCGCGCCGCCTACCTCGAGCGCATCATTGGCGACGTCAAGCTGGCGCGCCCGATCAAGATCGCGGTCGATTGCGGCAACGGCGTGGCCGGTGCTTTCGCCGCCGATTTGTACCGCGGCATGGGCTGCGAGGTCGTCGAGCTGTTCTGCGAGGTCGACGGCACCTTCCCGAACCACCATCCCGACCCGGCGCATCCGGAAAACCTGCAAGACCTGATCCGCGCCCTGCAAGAGACCGACGCCGAGATCGGCCTGGCCTTCGACGGCGATGGCGACCGCCTCGGCATCGTCACCAAAGATGGCCAGATCATCTTCCCGGACCGCCAGATGATGCTGTTCGCGGCCGACGTCCTGTCGCGCAACCCGGGCGGCGAGATCCTGTACGACGTCAAGTGCACGCGCCACCTCGGCCCCTGGATCGAACAGCACGGCGGCAAGGCCCTGATGTGGAAGACCGGCCACTCGCTGGTCAAGGCCAAGCTCAAGGAAACCGGCGCCCCGCTCGGCGGCGAAATGAGTGGCCACATCTTCTTCAAGGAGCGCTGGTACGGCTTCGACGACGGCCTGTATGCCGGCGCCCGCATGCTCGAGATCCTGACCCGCGTGCAGGATCCATCGGCGCTGCTCAACGGCCTGCCCAAAGCCAGCAGCACCCCGGAACTGCACCTGCACCTGAACGAAGGCGAGAACTTCACGCTGATCGACAGCCTGCGCGCCAACGCCAGCTTCCCGGGGTCCGACCGCATCGTCGACATCGACGGCCTGCGCGTGGAATACCCGGACGGCTTCGGGCTGGCCCGGTCGTCCAACACCACCCCGGTCGTGGTGTTGCGCTTCGAGGGCGAGACGCCGGAAGCCTTGGCGCGTATCCAGGCCGAGTTCCGCCGCGTGATCCTGGCCGCCAAGCCGGACGCCGACCTGCCTTTCTAAGCGGATGGGCAAGGAACAACGTGTGAAGATCCTGCTGGTGCGCGTATCGTCGCTGGGCGACGTGCTGCACAACCTGCCGATGGTGGCCGATATCCTGCGCCGCCATCCGGGCGCGACGATCGACTGGGTAGTCGAAGAAGGCTATCAGAGCCTGGTGCGCCTGCACCCGCAGGTGCGCAGAATCATTCCCTGGGCGCTGCGGCGCTGGCGCAAGAGCCTGGGCAAGCGCGAAACCCGCGCCGAGATCAAGGCTTTCTTTGCTGCCTTGCGCGAAGAAGAATACGACTATGTCTTCGACACCCAGGGTTTGCTCAAGACCGGCATCATCATGGGCGCCGCGCGGGTGCGCCGCGGCGGCAAGAAGGTCGGCCTGGCCAACGGCAGCGAAGGCTCGGGCTACGAGGGCATCTCCCGCATTTTTCATACCGACAGCATCGCGCTCGACCCGCGCACCCATGCGGTCGCGCGCGGCCGCATGGTCGCCGGCGCCGCGCTGGGCTACCCGGTCGACACGCCGCCCGACTTCGGGCTGCCGGCGCCGCAACAGGCGCTGCGCCCGGCTTTCCTGCCGCCTGACGATTACGCAGTGTTCTTCCACGGCACCGCGCGCGAAGCCAAGAAGTGGCCGCGCGACCACTGGATCGCGCTGGGAAGCGCGCTGGCGCCGATGCCGGTGCTGCTGCCCTGGGGCTCGCAGTCTGAGCTTGAAGATGCCGAGTTGCTTGCCGCGGCGCTGCCCAACGCGCGGGTGCTGCCCAAGCTGTCGATGATGGACGCGGTCGGCGTGGCGCAGCATGCGCGGCTGGCCATCGGCGTCGATACCGGCCTGACCCATATCGCCGCGGCTTTCCTGCGCCCGACCGTGGAAATCTACTGCGACTCGCCGAAGTGGAAGACCGAGGGCAACTGGTCCGGGCGCATCGTCAACCTGGGCGACCTGGGCGCGCCGCCTTCGGTGCCGGAAGTGATCGACGCCGCGCGCCGCTTGCTGGCGGCGCCGTGATGGACCGCGTGTGATCCGGCGCCTGTATTCGCTGGCATGGTGGCTGGGGCTGCCGCTGGTGCTGGGGCGGCTGTGGTGGCGCGGGCGCAAGGAGCCGGGCTACCGCGCGCACTGGCTGGAACGCCTCGGCTTTCCCGGCGCCGGGCAGTCTGGCCGTCCGACGCTGTGGGTGCATGCGGTATCGGTGGGCGAGACCCGCGCCGCCGAACCGCTGGTCGATGCGCTGCTCGCGGCCTACCCTGATGCCCGCATCCTGCTCACCCACATGACGCCAACCGGGCGCGCCACCGGGCGCGCGCTGTTCGGACACCATGGCGAGCGGATCGTGCAATCCTACCTTCCCTACGATACCGGTTTCATGGTGGCGCGCTTCTTGCGCCACTTTGCCCCGCGCGTGTGCATCTTGATGGAAACCGAAGTGTGGCCGAACCTGGTCGCCGGCTGCGCCGCAGCAGGCGTGCCGGTGGCGCTGGTGAACGCGCGCCTGTCCGAACGCTCGCTGCGCAGCGGGCGCAAGATGGGCCGCCTGATGACGGATGCGGCAAGCGCGATCTCGCTGGTGGCGGCGCAGACCGAAGCCGACGCCAAGCGGATCGGCTCGCTCGGCGCGCCAGTCGTCACGGTCACCGGCAGCATCAAGTTCGACGTGGTGCCGCCGCAGAGCGCGCTGCAGACCGGCGCCTGGCTGCGCGACCAGATCAAGAAGCGCCCGGTATTGCTGTGCGCCAGCACGCGCGAGGGCGAAGAAGCGCTGGTGCTCGAGGCCTGGCAGCGCGTAGCGGGCAAGCCTGCCGATGCGCTGCTGGCGATCGTGCCGCGCCATCCGCAGCGCTTCGACGAAGTGGAAAAAATGGTCGCGGCGCGCGGCCTGACGGTGGTGCGGCGCTCGCAGCTCGGCCAAGCAGTAGCCGATGGTGTCCAGGCCGACGTGTTGCTGGGCGATTCGATGGGCGAGATGTTCGCCTATTTCGCCGCCTGCGACTGCGCCTTCATCGGCGGCAGCCTGATGCCGCTGGGCGGCCAGAACCTGATCGAAGCCTGCGCCCTCGGCAAACCGGTACTGGTCGGTCTCCATACCTTTAATTTTGCCCAGGCAACCGACGAAGCCGTGCGCGAGGGCGCCGCCTTGCGGGTGCCGGATGCCGATGCCTTGATGGCGGCGGCGGTGCGCCTGCTCGACGACGAGGTGGCGCGCGCCGCCATGGGAGCGCATGCCCTGGCGTTTGCGGGCCGCCACCGCGGCGCTACCCTGCGCACCGTTGAACGCTTGCGAGCACTGATTGGCTAGCTTTTGCTACCATTCCGGTTTGAGCCCGGACCAATACCAAGGGACACGCAATGCGCTCGTTTAATCGTCCGAGACCCGTCAGCAGCAACAAGCCTGTCGCCATGCTGGTACAGCAAGCAGACGACAAGCTGCTGCATGTGCCGCCAGCCTCGGCTTCGGGCGAGCTTTCAGGTGAGACTCCGGCCGTGCTGTCCGCAGGCGCGCCGGTTCCGCAATCGGCGCTGCATTTCTTTGTCCGTTACTCGCTGGGTGAATACCTCAGATTCATGTGGCAGCACGGCGGCTTTTTGATCCGCCGCCGCCGCATCCGCTGGCCTGCCAGCCTCTATCTGCGCCTCAAGAGCACTGCCAGCGCGGCGCTGCATTTCATCCTGCTCGGTCGCGGACGCCGTATCTACGAATTCACCATCGACCAGCATGGGATCGTGCGCACCAGCGGCGGCGTGACCCTGATTGGCTGGGAAGACGTCCTGGCAGTGCGCACCTATTCGTGCGGCTTCATGCTGGTGCTCAAGCACGGCACCCTGCCGATCCCGTATCGCTGCCTGTCCGATTTGCAGCTCGAGGCGATGAAGGAATTGGCAAACGCCAGGCGCGACGCGCTGTTGTAGCGCGGGCGGCATGCCTTGCCTTGGCCGCCCTGCAGGGCACGCCACGCATTTTCACTTATCCGTGAATAACACCGGCATTTCTTGCGAGCGCTTGCGCAGCGCCAGCCGCGCGCCGTCGTAATCCGGATACACCTCGGCCACGGTGGCCCAGAACGCCGGGCTGTGGTTCATCTCGCGCAGGTGCGCCAGTTCGTGCGCCACCACGTAGTCGATCAGCGCCAGCGGGTAATGCACCAGCCGCCAGTTCAGACGGATATTTCCTTCGATGGTACACGAGCCCCAACGCGTGCCGGCCGAGGACAGCGCGAGCGCGCGGTAGCGCACGCCCAGGCGCGGCGCGAAGTGGTCGAGCCGTTCGGTGAACAGCCGCTTGGCCTCGGCCTGGAACCAGAGCTTGACGCGTTCCTTGAGCTGCCATTCGGACAGCCCCGGCACCACGCCGATCCACAACTGACTGGTTTCCGGGTCGAACCGGCAGTGGCTGCGCGCGGCTTGCTCGAGGCGCAGCACGATCTGGCCGCCCAGGTGGGGCAGGCAGGCGCCGTCTTTCCATTCGATCGGCGCGCGTTCTTTCTGCTGCGCGCGGCGCTCGCCGCGTTCGAGCAGCTTGGTGATGATCCAGCGGCCCTTGGCGCGGATCGCGTTGTCGATATCGAGCTGGGAGCAGCGGCGCGGCGCGGTCACCCGCAGGCCGTCGTCGTCGATCATGAAGCCGATCGAGCGGCGTGTGGAACGGCGCAGCGCGTAGTCGATGGTGTACGCGCCCAAAAAGATGCGCTTGAGCGGTGGCGCTCCAGGCGCGACCGGCGGTGACGGAAGCAGATGGCGCGGCGCCGGCGGCGGCGCCTTGAACAGCGGTTGCGCCGGCGTCGCGGGTTTATCCGCCGGCTTGAGCGCGGCGAAGAATTCTTGTGCGAACAGCTCCAGCTGGTTGCCGTCGATCCGGGGAGAGGCCGTGGCTTGCTGCGGTCGCGAATCCCTGATCTGGGCGCTGACGTCGCTCAGCCACCTCTGTAGACGTGGGGCGAAATGACGCGCATTTCCGATTCTATCCAATTTTCGACCTCTTGCATCATGCTTTCGGGTGTGTGATTTTCTGGCGAAATCGGTTTGCCGATCGAGACGGTGATTAGTCCGGGGCGCTTGATGAACGAATTTTTCGGCCAGCACTCACCTGAATTATGCGCGATCGGCACCACAACCGTTTGGGTTTCGACAGCAAGCCGGGTACCGCCGCTTTTGTACTTGCCTTTCTGGCCGACCGGGATGCGTGTCCCTTCAGGGAACATGATGATCCACTGGCCGTCGGCAAGCCGCCGCTTGCCATGCCGGACCACGTGCGCGAAGGCGTTCTTGCCCTGCTTGCGGTCGATCGGGATCATGCGCAGCAAGGCCATGGCCCAGCCGAAGAAGGGGATATACAGGATCTCTTTCTTGAACACGAAAACGAGCGGGCGCGTGAGATTGGGCAGCAGGAAAATGGTCTCCCATGCCGACTGGTGTTTCGACAGCACGATCGCCGGGCTGTTCGGCAAGTTGTCATAGCCCTTGAACTCGTACCGGATCCCGCAGATCACGCGGGCGCACCAGATCATGAAGACGTTCCAGCGCGAGGTCACCCAGAAGCGCTTGTTGTATGGCAGCGGCGCTGCCAGGAAGCATACACAGGCCCAGACGACGGTGGCCACGATCATGACCAGCTTGAACAGCAGGGAACGCAGGAACAGGGTAAAGTTTTGCAAAAGAGCTCCGGACAATCGTCGTATTCTGGTTAGGGTCTGATCGGTGTTACTCGGGCCGCTGCTGCGCAGTTTTCAGAAAAGCGGTCACCATCGTTGCCAGGTCGGGGAAGACCTGGGTGCCTGGCGGCAGGCCGCCGGTGGCATGGGTTTTTTCGCCCTTGCCGGTCAAAACCAGATAGGGCAGGCAGCCCATCTTGAAACCGGCCTGCAGGTCGCGCAGCGAATCGCCCACCGTTGGCACGCCCTTCAGGTTGACCTTGAAGCGCTTGCTGATTTCTTCGAACATGCCGGCCTTGGGCTTGCGGCAGTCGCAGTTGTCGATCGCCGCGTGCGGGCAGAAGAAGATGGCGTCGATATCGGCACCCACCAGCTGGGCGCTGGCGTGCAGCTTCTGGTGGATCGCGTTCAGGGTCGGCATGTCGAACAGTTCGCGCGCGATGCCCGACTGGTTCGACGCCACCACCACCCGGTAGCCTGCCTGGTTCAGACGGGCGATCGCTTCGAGCGAGCCGGGAATCGGGACCCACTCCGCCGGCGACTTGATGAAGTCGGGCGAGTCGAAGTTGATAACCCCGTCCCGGTCGAGGATGATGAGCTTCATGCGCTGACCCTGTTCCACTGGCGGCCCCGCCTTATGCCGCGAGCTTCGAGATGTCGGCCACGCCGTTCATCATGCCATGCAGTTGCGACAACAGCGCCAGGCGGTTGTTGCGCAGCGCGAGATCGTCGGCCATTACCATCACGTCATTGAAGAAGGCATCCACGTCGTCGCGCAATTGGGCCAGCGTCTTGAGGGTGCCAGTGAAGTCGCCGCGCGCGAAAGCGGCATCGACCTCGGGGCGCACGCGTGCGATCGCGGCGGCCAGGCTTTTCTCGGAAGGCTCCACCAGCAGCTCTTGCTTGACTTCCCCGATGGCGGCGTCGGTCTTTTTCAGGATATTGGTGATGCGCTTGTTGGCCGCGGCCAGCGATGCCGACTGCGGCAGCGCGGCAAAGGCCTGTACCGCTTCCAGGCGCTGGACCACGTCGTCGACGCGGTCCGGGTTCTGGGCCAGCACGGCTTCGACTTCGTTCGGAGTGAAGCCGCGCTCGCGCAACATGCCGCGCAGGCGCTCGAGCATGAAGACAGCCACCTCGGCGCGCGGGTCCTTGAAGGCGGCCTGGCCCTCGAACACTGCCACGGCATCGGCCAGCAGCGCCGAGATCGACAGCGGCAGGCGCTTTTCGACCAGCATGCGCATCACGCCCAGCGCGTGGCGGCGCAACGCGAACGGGTCCTTTTCGCCGGTCGGCTGCAGGCCGATGGCCCAGATGCCGACCAGGGTTTCGAGCTTGTCGGCCAGCGCGGCGACCAGGCCGGTATTGGTCGAGGGCAGCAGGTCGCCGGCGAAACGTGGCTGGTAATGCTCGGACGCGGCCAGGGCGACTTCTTCGTGCTCGCCATCATGGCGCGCGTAATACGTGCCCATGATGCCTTGCAGTTCGGGGAACTCACCCACCATGTCGGTCAAGAGGTCGGCCTTGGCCAGGCGTGCACCGCGTTCGGCCAGCGGCACATCCATGCCCAGGCGGCGCGCGATGCTGCTGGCCAGGACGGTAACGCGCTCGGTGCGCTCGAGCTGCGTGCCCAACTTGTTATGGTAGACCACGCTGGCCAGCAGCGGCAGGCGCGATTCCAGGGTCTTCTTCTTGTCCTGCTCGAAGAAGAACTTGGCGTCCGACAGGCGCGGGCGCACCACGCGCTCGTTGCCGCCGACGATCGCGCTCGGATCATCGGTGGCGATGTTCGACACGATCAGGAAGCGCGAACGCAGCTTGCCCGCGCTATCGGTCAGCGCGAAGTATTTCTGGTTTGTCTGCATCGTCAGGATCAGGCATTCCTGCGGCACGGCCAGGAACTCTTCTTCGAAGCGGCATTCGTAGACCACCGGCCATTCGACCAGCGCGGCGACTTCGTCGAGCAGCGACTCGGGCATCAATACCTGGTCGTCACCGGCCTTGGCGAGCAGTTGCTGGCGGATGCTCTGCTTGCGCCCTTCTGCGCTGGAGATCACCTTGCCTTCGCTTTCCAGCACGGCGCTGTAGTTGTCCGCGTGCGCGATGACAATCGGCTGGCCGTGCGACAGGAAGCGGTGGCCCATGGTCTGGCGGCCGGCCTCGAGGCCCAGCAGTGTCAGGGGCAGTACCTGCTCGCCGTGCAGGGCAAGCAGCAGGTGCACCGGGCGCACGAACTGCACGGTGGCGCCGCTTGGCCTCTGGTAGCTCATGAGCTTGGGGATCGGCAGCTTGGCCACCGCATCGAGCAGCACGTCCTGCAAGCTGGCAGCCAGCGCGCTGCCGGCAGCGGTATAGGTCAGGAAGAAGGATTCGGCCTTGCCGTCCTGGGCGCGCTCGAGGTCGGCCAGCGTCAGGTCTGGAAAGCCCAGCGCGGCCAGCTTCTTGGCGAGCGGCGCGCTCGGATTGCCGTCCTTGTCCAGCGCGACGGAGACCGGCAGCACCTTTTCGCGCATGGTCTTGTCGGGCGACATGGCTGCTACCTGCGTGATCGTGACCGCCAGGCGGCGCGGAGTAGCGTGCGGCGTCACCACGCTGTCAGGGTCAAGGAAGCCGCGCGCCTTCAGGCCGTTGGCAATGCCGTTGGCAAACGCGGCGCCGAGCTTGACGAGCGCCTTCGGCGGCAGTTCTTCGGTCTGGATTTCGACGAGGAGAGTCTGGTTCATGGTGTGTTCTGTTGTGGTCCGGTCGACTTAAGCGGCAGCCTGGTCGGCGCTGTCCTGGGCGGTCCCGAGCATCGGGAAGCCAAGCTTCTCGCGCGAGTCGTAGTAAGCCTGCGCCACCAGGCGCGAGAGCGTGCGCACGCGGCCGATGTAGGCGGCGCGTTCGGTGACGGAAATGGCGCCGCGGGCGTCGAGCATGTTGAAGCTGTGCGAGGCCTTCATGATCTGTTCGTAGGCCGGCAGGGTCAGCGCCAGCTCGACCAGGCGCTTGGCCTCAAGCTCGTGGTTGGCGAAGGCCTGGAACAGCAGCTCGGTGTTGGCGTGCTCGAAGTTATAGGTCGACTGCTCGACTTCGTTCTGGTGGAAGACGTCGCCGTATTTCAGGGTTTTGGTGATGCCGTTTTCTTCCCACGTGGTCCAGACCAGGTCGTAGACGTTCTCGACACCCTGCAAATACATCGCCAGGCGCTCGACGCCATAGGTGATTTCGCCCAGCACCGGCTTGCAATCGAGGCCGCCGACTTGCTGGAAATAGGTGAATTGCGTCACTTCCATTCCGTTGAGCCAGACTTCCCAGCCCAGGCCCCAGGCGCCCAGGGTCGGACTTTCCCAGTCGTCCTCGACGAAGCGCACGTCGTTCTTCTTCAGGTCCAGGCCCAGCGCCTCGAGCGAACCGAGGTAGAGTTCGAGAATGTTTTCCGGCGCCGGCTTGAGCACCACCTGGAATTGGTAATAGTGTTGCAGGCGGTTCGGGTTCTCGCCGTAGCGCCCGTCCTTCGGGCGGCGCGACGGCTGCACATAGGCGGCGCGCCATGGCTCGGGGCCGATCGCGCGCAGGAAGGTACCGGTGTGGAAGGTGCCGGCGCCGACTTCCATGTCGTAGGGCTGCAGCAGCGCGCAGCCCTGCTTGTCCCAGTAGGATTGCAGGGTCAGAATGATTTGTTGGAATGTGAGCATCGGAATAGTAGCGACAGGAAAGGCGGCGCGGCGATGAGGCCGCAGACACGGTTAATTTGCCAAATGGCTAATTCTACTGAATTTAGGCGGTACTCTGGGGCAGGATTGCGCTCAGCCGTTCGAATTCGCCATGCTCGAGGTACGCGCCCTGCGGCGCCCGGCGAACCAGGCGCCGGCCAGCATGGCGCCGCCCAGCAGCAAAAAGGCCAGATTGCCGAACCGGATATAGGGCGTCAAGCCTTCGGTGCCGCGCACGGTAGCCGACAGCACGCCGCGGCCATAGAAGGGCAGCTGCTGCACGATCTGGCCGCGCCCGTCGATAATGGCGGTGGCGCCGTTGTTGGTCGAGCGCAGCATCGGGCGGCCGGTTTCGATCGAACGCATTTGCGAAATCTGCAGGTGTTGCGGGATCGCCACCGACTCGCCATACCAGGCCAGGTTCGATACGTTCAGCAGCAGCGTGGCCGGCTTGGGCGCATTGCGCAGCTGGGCGGCGATTTCTTCGCCAAAAGCGTCTTCGTAGCAGATATTCGGCAGCACCAGCTGGTCTTTTACCGGGAACGGCGCCTGCAGCGATTTGCCGCGGGTCAGGTCGCCCAGCGGGATGTTCATCAAATCGGTAAACCAGCGCATGCCCGGCGGGATGAATTCGCCAAACGGCACCAGGTGGGCTTTGTCGTAGCGGTAGGGCGGGGCGCCAGCGACGCTGTCGGGGCCGAGGGCAATCACGCTGTTCGAATACCGGGTCGCGCCGTCTGCGGTCGGGATGCCGAGCAGCAGCTTGCTGCCGGTCTGCTTCACGAACGCGTCGAGTGCAGCGAGATAACTGTCCGGCAGCTGCTGCGGCGTGACCGGGATCGCCGTTTCGGGCGTGGCGATCAGGTCGGCCGGAGCAGCCGTGATCAATGCCTGGTAGCGCTCGACGATCTCGATCAGGTAGGCGGTGTCGAATTTCTGGTCTTGCCGGACATCGCCCTGCAGCAGGCGCAGCGTGATCGGCTGGCCTGTTTCATGGGTCCAGGCGACCTGTTTCAGGCCGAAGCCGGCCGCCATCACGGCGCCAAGCAGGCCTAATACGCGCCAGCGCCTGCGCTGGGTCAGCATCGCCAGGCAGCCGGCGCACAGCGCGGCAAGCAAGCCAACGCCGTACACGCCGACGATCGGCGCATACCCTGCCAGCGGAGAGACGTTGTGGGCGTAGCCGGAAGCAGCCCATGGAAAACCGGTAAACACCCAGCCGCGCAGCCATTCCGACACGCCCCAGGTCACTGGCAGCACCAGCAGCACAAAGGCGCTCACCGAGAGCGACCACTTGCGGCGCAGCCAGCTGGCGACGCCGCCGGCAAAGGCGCCGAACAAGCCCATGTACAGTCCGAGCAGGGCAATGGCAATGGCGCCGAGGATGGCGGGCAGGCCGCCAAAGCGGGTAATGGCAATGTACAGCCAGTGCATGCCGGCCACCGACCAGCCAAAGCCGAACGCCCAGCCAAGCAGCAGGCCGTGGCGCGGCGTGTTCTCGACGCCGACCCGGTAAAAGAAGTAGGCCAGCGCCAGCAACTGCAGCGGCCACCAGCCGAAGGGTGCGAACGAGAGCAGCGACAGCGCGCCGGCCAGCGCCATCAGCACCAGCGCCTTCGGGGAAGGGCGGGCGGCGCGGCGAAGCGGGTCAGGCGCTGCGGCAGGCTTGCTACGGCGCAGCAGCATCAGGCGCGGGTGGCGTCGAGCGGCGGCAGCTTCTCGACCAGCAGCACGTGGATCTGGCGCGCGTCGGCGCGCAGCACTTCGAAGCGCAGGCGTTCCAGGTCGAACACTTCGCCCTTGTGCGGCATGCGGCCAAGGTGGCTGGCCACCAGGCCACCAATGGTGTCGGCGTCGTCCTGCGCCAGGTTGGCGCCGATTTCGTCGTTGAACTGCTCGATCTCGGTCAGCGCCTTGACGCGCCAGCGCGGGCCAAGCTGGCCTTCCTTGATCGACAGGACGTTGTCTTCTTCTTCATCGAAATCGTATTCGTCTTCGATGTCGCCGACGATCTGCTCGAGCACATCTTCGATCGTGATCAGGCCGGCCACGCCGCTGTATTCGTCGACCACGATGGCCATGTGGTTGTGGTTGGCGCGAAAATCGCGCAGCAGCACGTTCAGGCGCTTGGACTCGGGAATGAAGATGGCGGGGCGCAGCATGGCGCGCACGTCGAAGGCGTCTTCGGCGTAGTAGCGCAGCAGGTCCTTGGCCAGCAGGATGCCGACAACCTTGTCGCGCTCGCCTTCGATGGCGGGGAAGCGCGAGTGTTGCGTTTCCATCACGACCGGCAGCCATTCCTCGATCGGCTTGGTAATGTCGACCACGTCCATCTGCGAGCGCGGCACCATGATGTCGCGCACGGACAAATCGGAGACCTGGAACACGCCCTCGATCATCGAGAGTGCATCGGCATCGATCAGGTTGCGCTCGTGGGCTTCGTGCAGCACCTCGAGGAGTTCTGCGCGATTTTCAGGTTCGGGGGAAATCAGGGCGGTCAGCCGTTCAAGCAGCGACCTGTGGGGTTTGGCGTCCGATCGGACGTCAGCGGGATACTCGGGCATAGTTGGCGTGAAGCCGTTGTTGCGATGGGTATAGGATACACGAAAAGGGCAGATGACCCAATTTCGGGCGGCGCACGCGGCCGATGGTACCGGCCGCGCAGCCTGCCAGCTGCCTCAGTCGGCGTAGGGGTCGGGATAGCCCAGCACTTCCAGGATATCGCGCTCGAACTGCTCCATTTCGTCGGCTTCCTCGTCGTGCTCATGGTCGTAGCCCTGGGCGTGCAGCACGCCATGCACGACCAGGTGCGCCGCGTGCTCCTCGACCGTCTTGTTCTGCTCTTGCGCTTCGCGCAGCAACACGTCGGTGCACAGGATGATGTCGGCCTGGGTGGCATCGTCCTCGCCCAGTTCTTCGCCTTCGTTGTAGGCGAAGGTGAGCACGTTGGTCGCGTAATCCTTGCCGCGGTAGGTGCGGTTGAGCGTCTGGCCTTCTTCGGCGTCGACCAGGCGGATGGTCAGTTCGGCGGGGCCGAGCAGGGCTACCTCGACCCAGCGCTGCAGCATCGCCTCGGTCAGTTCCTTCTCGAGGCGGGTGTCGGCGTACTGGACTTCGAGGTCGAGTTTATATTTTTTTTCTTGCATTTTTCACCTGAGTCGGTTTGGGGAGGGCGGCCAGTTCCTCGATCGAGGCATTGCTTTCGTAGGCGTCGATGATGCGCCCCACCAGGGGGTGGCGCACCACGTCGACGCTGGCGAACTGGGTGAATTTGATGCCGCGCACGTTTTTCAGCACATGCATGGCGTCGACCAGGCCCGAGCGCTGCGTCTTGTGCAGGTCGACCTGGGTCACATCGCCGGTGATCACGGCCTTGCTGCCAAAGCCGATCCGGGTCAGGAACATCTTCATCTGCTCGACCGTCGTGTTCTGGGCCTCGTCCAGGATCACGAAAGCGTGATTAAGCGTACGGCCACGCATGTACGCCAGCGGGGCGATCTCGATAACTTGCTTTTCGAACATCTTCTGCGTGCGGTCGAAGCCGAGCAAATCGTACAGTGCGTCGTACAGGGGGCGCAGGTAGGGGTCGACTTTCTGGCTCAGGTCGCCCGGCAGGAAGCCGAGCCGTTCGCCGGCTTCCACCGCCGGACGGGTCAGGATGATGCGCTTGACCGCGTCGCGCTCGAGGGCGTCCACCGCGCAGGCCACCGCCAGATAGGTCTTGCCAGTGCCGGCCGGGCCGACACCGAAACTGATGTCGTGCTCGAGCACGGCATTAAGGTATTCGATCTGGTGCGGCGTGCGGCCGCGCAGATCGCTGCGGCGGGTCTTGAGCGTCGGGCTGACCAGGTCGGACGTGGTGCCGTCGTGGGCCTGGTGCTCGGCGGCCGCCGCAGCGTCCGGCTCAGCGGCCGCACCGCTGTGCGGAATCAGGCCGACGCGCTGTTCGACCAGGGCCAGCTGCACTTCTTCAATCGGCACCACCTTGTTGGCGACTGCATAGAAGCGTTCCAGCAACTCGACCGCGCGCTCGGCATTGGCGCCGCTGACGATGAATTTCTCGCCGCGCCGGAAGATCGTGACGTCAAGTGCGGCCGAAATCTGGCGCAGGTTCTCGTCGAGCGGTCCGCACAAGTGGGCAAGCCGGGTATTGTCGAGCGGCTCGGGGATGAAATACGAAGGCTGGGAAGGTGTATTTTTCAACTGGCTTTGGCTATCGAATGTGAGTGAGCGACGAGTTCGCCGCGCAGGAAATAATCATGGCTTGCGACGATCCGCAGGTCGACCAGCTGGCCGACCAGGGATGGAGCGGATGCCTCTGGCAAAAAGTGGACCACACGGTTGTTTTCGCACCGCCCCTGCAACTGCCCCGGGTCTTTCTTCGACGGGCCCTCGACCAGCACGCGCTGGACGGTGCCGACCATGGCCGCGCTGTAGGCGCGGGTGTTGGCGTCGATCAGGGCCTGCAGGCGCTGCAGGCGGGCGAGCTTGACCTCGTGCGGCGTATCGTCGTCGAGATTGGCGGCCGGCGTGCCGGGACGCTTGCTGAAGATAAAGCTGAAACTGTTGTCGAAGCCGACATCTGCCACGAGTTTCATCATGGCGTCGAAATCGGCCTCGGTTTCGCCCGGGAAGCCGACGATGAAATCGGACGAAAAGGTCATGTTCGGGCGTACCGCCCGGATGCGCCGGATGATCGACTTGTATTCAAGGCCGGTATAGCCGCGCTTCATGGCGCCCAGGATGCGGTCCGAGCCATGCTGCACTGGCAGGTAGATGTGGTCTACCAGTTGCGGGATCTTCGCATAGGCGTCGATCAGGCGCTGGGTAAATTCTTTCGGGTGACTGGTCACGTAGCGCAGGCGCTCCACGCCGGGAATATCGGCAATATATTCGAGCAGCAGCGCAAAGTCGGCCACGTCGGTGGCGGCGTCGCCGCCGGCCATGATCCCGCGGTAGGCGTTGACGTTCTGCCCCAGCAGCATGATCTCCTTGACTCCCTGCGCGGCCAGGCCGGCGCATTCGGTCAGTACGTCGTCGAAGGGGCGCGACACTTCTTCGCCGCGGGTATAGGGCACCACGCAATAGCTGCAGTATTTGCTGCAACCTTCCATGATCGACACATAGGCAAGCGCACCTTCCACCTTGGCTGGCGGCAGGTGATCGAACTTTTCAATTTCAGGAAAGCTGATGTCGACCTGCGCCGCGCCGCTGCTGCGCCGCTCGCTGATCAGTTGCGGCAGGCGGTGCAGGGTCTGCGGACCGAACACCACGTCGACATGCGGCGCGCGCCGGATGATCGCCTGGCCTTCTTGAGAGGCTACGCAGCCGCCCACCCCAATGACCAGGTCGGGCTTGGCACGCTTGAGGGCCTTGAACCGGCCCAGGTCGGAAAACACTTTTTCTTGCGCTTTTTCGCGGACAGAGCAGGTGTTAAGCAGGATGACGTCGGCGTCTTCGGGCGTGTCGGTACGAACCAGCCCATCCGAGGCGCCGAGGACATCGGCCATCTTGTCCGAGTCGTACTCGTTCATCTGGCAGCCGAAGGTTTTGATGAATACTTTTTTCTGCATGGAGTGCTGTGTGAAGAGGGGCGCTGGGGCCGGGGCAAGACAAGGTGTCCAGTTTAACGTAAATCTGCCGCTGCCCACGAAACAGGCATGTGCGCTGTCACCGATTATGCCATCGAGAACAACTAGTTACTTAACTCCAAGTAATTGCATATTTAATCAGATTGTTAAATGTGCGATGATGCAGGAAGTCGCGCCAGGGCGTAAATGAATCTATACGGATCGAACTATTTCCTTATGTAAATCAATGAGTTCGGTCAAACTTCTGGTAAGAAAATTTATTGCAGAAATCTCTTGCGTGCGCCACAAATTATCCCCATGTGCTGAAATGCCTATGTGACAAGCTTTCCGCACGATAGCTTGATTTGAGACAATGAGTCACATGCGCAGCTCGGATGTACTGAGAGCGTATGGGCCTGATAATTTGTTCGAAAGACAAGTGCGCATGTGGAGAGGATAGGCGGGGGCATGCGATCCGGTACGTTTCTTAAGGGGATCTTCAGGTTCAACCTGTTAAATCACTGCAAGGTAGTCCGGGAACTGATGTTAAAGAAATCTAGCTTTAACAAAAGTTCGTTACAGAACTAATTCAACCAACTAAAGAGGTAAATATCATGGCACAACAGCACCATGCTTTGTCTTCGCAAGAAAGCTACAACCCGAACCACTTGCTGGACATCTTGCTCGGCAAAATGCAACTGAAAAACGATGCTGCGCTGTCGCGCATGCTCGAAGTTGCGCCGCCAGTCATCAGTAAAATCCGCCACCACCGCCTGCCGGTCGGTGCTTCGCTGCTGATCCGCATGCACGAAGTAACCGGCATGAGCATCCGCGACCTGCGCGACCTGATGGGCGATCGCCGTACCAAATATCGTCTGTCGGATGCCCAGGGCCGTCCGAAGCCAGAAGAAAAGGCAGCACAGGCCGCCGCAGCCGCAGCAGCCCAGCAGCAGCAACCGCAACAAACCAGCGAAACGACTCCGTCTTCTTCTTCCGGCAACTATGCTCACTGATGCCGCGGGCATGACAGCTGCGACTGTCATGCCTACGGGGCCAGCGAGCTGCGGCGCCGCGCATTGACGCAGTGCCGCGCCGGTTTCCTTCCGGCGTCTGCCATCGACGCCTTTTCTTTTTTCTCCCGCCAGGTAGTCTTGTTTTGAGCGCCGGCCGCTAGTCGCGCGCGCCGTCTCAAGCCATCAATATGGCCGCCATTTCTTCGTACTGCAGCTCGGTATCGTGGAAAGCCTGCAGCCATGCTTGTTCCGTCATTCCCAATGCCGTCCAGGCCACCGCCGAGATGCGTGGCGCGAGCTCGTCCGGATTACCCGCCAGGTCCAGCGCGTGCACGACCGCGCTTGCCACATGCACGATCGTCGCCAGGAAACCGGCTCCCGGTGCTTCGGGCGAGTGATGGAAGGCGATCGCCTGGCGCATGGTGTCGGAGAAATTCCAGTGTTCAGCCAGCGCCACGCCGGCATCGACATGGTCGATGCCCAGCAGGGCACGTTCGGCCACGATGAGTTCGCAATCGTTCTTGTCGCGCAGGGCCAGGACCGCCTGGTAGCGCTCGGGAAAGCGCGCCACCAGCACTAGGCGCCCGATATCGTGCAGCAGGCCGGCAGTGAACGCGTAGTCCGGATTGAAGCGCACGCGCCGCGCCAGCACCCGCGCGCAGGCGGCAGTAGCGATGGAATGGCGCCAGAATGCCTTGTCGTTGAACCCTACACAACGGCCCTCAGGAAAACACCCGGTCAGCGCGGCCGCCGTGATCAGATTGCGCGTGGTCTGGAAGCCCAGGAAGGTCATCGCCTGCTGGATGGTGGTGGCTTTGACCTGCAGCCCAAAGGCCGAAGAATTGGCCAGGCGCAGTGTCTTGGCCGTCAGCGCGGGATCGTTGGCTACTTTCTTGGCCAGCAAGGCAATGTCGATGTCTTCCTGGTCGATGCTGCCCAGGAGCTCCATTACTACCGCCGGCAGCGAAGGCAGGTCGTCCACGTTGCCGATCAGTTCGTCGAGACTGATGTCGCCCGCGGGTGTGTTCACGGCGCCACCTCGCGCTTGAGGCGGAAATCCTCGATGTAGGCGCGCAGCAAGCCAGTCGCCCAGTCGTCGTGGTCGTCGCGCTCGTGGTGGCGGAAAAGATGGTCGAGGCGTTGCTGGACCATGGCGCCCGTTGGCGACGCCAGCGGGACGGCGCGCGCCACCGGCACGGCGCTGACACCGTGGCGCACCAGCGAAGCGATGGTCGCCTCGCTCAGGATCGCGCCCTGGGCCAGGAGGACCTGGCCCTGCCCGTCGAGCAAGACGTCGGCAAGTGCCATGCCGGGGAACAGATGCGCAATTGGCACCAGTTCATAGGTATCGCTCATTTTCCCTCCTGTTAATCGCCTGACGATCTTATCACCCGGCATGCGTGACGGGTCATCCGGCCAGCGAGACTGTCGCGTTCCGGCTGCAGTGCGATTGGATTGCTGCAGACTATTTGAACTTTTCGCTGCGGTCGCGGCGGGCCTTGACGCCGATGAGTATCAGGCCCAGCAGCATCATGGCGAAGACTTCCGGCTCGGGCAATTCGGACAGGTGCGTCGGGGGCGTGACGATGTCCTGGCGCGGGGTGACGGACAGGTTGGGTAGCGGCTGCCGGGGCGGCGCGGCCGTGGCGATGTGGGCGGAAATGTCGATCACGGCCGCTTGCGCGGCACCGCTCAGAGATATTGCGAGCGCGGCTGCCAATGTGAATCTTTTCATGACCATTCCTTCTTGCACATGCTTGCAGGCGGCCTGTGCGGCCCAATATACTCGAGATAAAAAGCGCGTTGATATCAAGGGCGTGTTACTAAATCAGCATACCAAATTCATAAAAATCGCGCGCTCAATTGAGGTGTTGATTTGCGTGAAGAAGTGTTCAAGATGCAGGTAGATCGACACTGTTGAGCTTAAACAAGCTGCTGCGGGGTGTCGCTAATTTGCCTCACAACATTACTGTTATTATCGCAATCAATTGTTTGGTTTGTAATGGCATTTAAACAAAGTATGGTCGGAATTTTAGGGTTTCGATCATATTCGCTGCCAGCTTTGCAATACTTTCTATTAACGCTGTTTCTATAATCGTCGAATTCATGGTTTTTTTCGACGCACGGTATACACCGCAGTTTTTTTTACAGGTATAGTCGTCATATCCCATTGCCTACGGGCATCAAAAAAATACCAAACGCACATGTTTGGACCAAGCGGCCGCTTTGCGCCGCAGCCGATCCCGCGATATTACGCCGGCCGGCACCCAGGACACTTGTCGCTGCCCGACCTAACTTTGTAAGAGATCAACGATGCCGAATTTCGCCCAATTACAAGTTGCCTTCAAGACTGCGTTCAAGAGCATGAGCGCGCGCATTGCCCTGGCGGCGCTGCTTGGCATGCTCGCGGCCATCGCCATCTGGAAATCGACTGTGCCGCAGAACCCGATTCCAGT
This sequence comes from Massilia sp. H6, assembly GCF_024802625.1. NCBI lineage: Bacteria > Pseudomonadati > Pseudomonadota > Betaproteobacteria > Burkholderiales > Oxalobacteraceae > Massilia > Massilia sp. H6. The sequence goes on along the minus strand of NZ_CP103371.1, from coordinate 3,789,273 downwards.
CGTGCACTCGCAAAACATTGCCGAGATTACCGATCTGGCTGCGAAGAAAGCGCGCCTGGAATACCTGCTGATCGCCAAGCCATTGTCGGAGTCGCCGCGCTACATCTACAAGTTCAAGGATGCGCCGTCGCTGCACGTGGTCAAGGTGCCGAGCACGTCGCACCTGTCGCTCGAGCGTGAAGTATTGCTCAAGAACGCGATTCCATATTCGATCGCGAAGGCCGACTTCCTGGCCAGCCACGAAGCGGTGATGGACGAGGGCGAAACCGCGCTTGAAAAGACGGGCGGTTTCCTCAAGAGCTACGGACTGGCCATCGCCATTGTGTTGCTGGTGCTGTACTTCCTGAAGTTTGGCGTGCCGGGCATGGGCATGAACGCCGCGGTCATCTCGCCCGACAAGCTCAAGGGCAGCATGGACGACCTGATCGGCATGGATGACATCAAGCAGGAAGTACTGCACCTGGAAGACATGATCCGCAACCGCGACGAATACCAGTCGCACAACATCGACAAGCCGTTCAACGTGATGCTGACCGGCCCGGCCGGTACCGGCAAGACCAAGCTGGTCGGCTACCTGGCCAAGCGCCTGGGCCTGCCGCTGATTTCGGCCTCGGGTTCGGCGCTGGAGTCGGGCTATGTCGGCGGCGGATCGAAGGCCTTGAACGCGCTGTACCGCAAGGCTTGCGCCCAGGGCCGGTGCATCATTTTCCTGGACGAGGCGCAGTCGCTGTTCATGCCGCGCGGGCGCAGCGAAAAGAAATGGGAAGACGACACCGCCAACACCCTGCTGGGCCTGCTCGACGGGGTCAAGAGCGACAAAGGTCAGGGCGTGATCTGGGTGGTCGCCTCGAATTTCGACGATGCCTCGACCGACATGGACGAAGCAATGCTGCGCCGCTTCTCGGTCAAGATCAATTTCCGCCTGCCGAACAAGCTCGAGCGCAAGGAATTGCTGCGCAGCTTCCTGTCGCGCAAGAAAGACGGCCTGGTCGACTGGAGCGACACCAACCTGGAGCAGGTGGCGGAGATCACCCAGAACCTGAGCCCGGCGCTGCTTGAAACCGTGGTCGAGCGTGCCAGCATGCTGTCGATCCAGGAAAAGACGATCATCAACACCAGCTTGCTGTTCCGGGCCTATGAGCGCGCCACCATCGGCCTGACCGACCGCGCCACCACGCTAGAAAAGACCAAGCAGCGCGAGCGTATCGCACTGCACGAATTGGGACACTTCTTCATGCAGATCGACCCGTGGCTGCGCCAGGGCCTGAGCCTGGCCGAAGTCAAGGAAAAGTCGCACCTGCTCAAGATCAGCACCGAAGCCGTCTCGAAGATCGGCGCGCTGGGCTATGTGCTGCAGTCGGGCGAAGACATGTCGCTGCGCACGCTCGAAGAACTCGAGCGCGACGTGATCGGCCTGTATGGCGGCGTGGCGGCCGAAGAACTGTTCTACGGCGCGCGCGGCATCTCGGTCGGCAGCCAGAACGATATCGAGAAGATCACCAGGATGCTCAATCTGATGGTGAGCCGCCTGTCGATGTATTCGCGCTCGAAGATCGACTACAGCCAATTGAAGGAAGTGGGCGGCGAGCACACGCTGCGCCTGGTGGAAGAAAAGGCCGATGAGCTCTACAGCTACACCTTGACCGCGATTCGCGACTACAAGCTGGTGATCGAGTCGCTCAAGGACACGCTGATGGAGCAATATGTGCTGTCGAAGGACGCCGTCTTTGCGCTGCTTGAAGAGCGCAGCGAAATGATCGCCTCGCAGCTGCATGGCCGGCATGCGAACCTGAAGCTGTGCGTGGAAGAAGTGGCGGCTTGAGCTTGCAGTTTTACCAGTTGTAAAAAAAATCCGCCTGGCGCACGCCGGCGGATTTTTTTACGCATGCCGGTGTGGCGGCCAAGTCACCGCCGCCCTGCGCCCGAGCCGGTACTCAGCGCGCTGCATGCGCCTGTAAGGTCGCCACCACATGGCGCGTCATGCTCGACGCCAGTTCGTCCTCGCCCACGAACACCTGCCCGCCCGTGTCCTGGCGCAGCAGGGCCGCTTCGCTTTCGTTATCGGTGCGCGCCACCGCCTGGATCGAAGGGTTGAGCATGCGCGCGATTTCGATCATGCGCTGGACGTGGAAGGTGTCTGGTGTGGTTATCACCAGCAGCGCCGCGTGCGTGATGTGGGCCTGGATCAGCACCGCCGGTTCGGCCGCATTGCCCGCGACTGCGGGAATCCCGTCGGCGCGCAGGCGTTCGACCAGCTCGCGGTTCTGCTCGGCCACCACGAAGTGCACCCCGCGCGCAGCCAGGGCGTTGGCGATGCGGTGGCCCACGCGGCCGTAACCGACCAGCACTACCTGGCCGCTAAGCTTTTCATGCGCCGTTTCCATCGGCAGCGTGGCCAGCGGGTCGTCGCGGTTTTCGAGCTTGCGTGCCAATGCCGAGCGCTCGCGCATCCAGTGCTGCAGCGGCCTGATCGCCGTAAATAGCAGCGGATTGAGCGCGATCGACATGATGGCGCCGGCCAGGATCAGGTTGTGGCCCAGTTCTGGCAGCAGCCCAAGCGACATGCCCAGCGCAGCCAGAATGAACGAAAACTCGCCGATCTGCGCCAGGCTGGCCGAAACCGTGAGCGCGGTGTTGAGCGGGTAGCGCAGCACCAGTACCAGCACGAAGGCGGCCAGCGACTTGCCCAATACGATGATGGCGACCGTTGCCAGCACTTCCAGCGGATACTCGACCACGACCATCGGATCGAACAGCATGCCCACCGACACGAAGAACAGCACCGCGAATGCGTCGCGCAGCGGCAGCGATTCTTCAGCGGCGCGGTGGCTCAGCTCCGACTCGCGCAGCACCATGCCGGCGAAAAAGGCGCCCAGTGCGAAAGACACGCCAAACAGGGCCGAAGAACCGTAGGCGATCCCGACCGCCGCGGCGATCACGGCCAGCGTGAACAGCTCGCGCGAGCCGGTCTTGGCGACGCGCCACAGGAACCACGGAAAGATCTTGCGGCCGATGACCAGCATGAAGGCCACGAAGCCGCCCACCTGCAGCAGGGTCATGCCCAGCGCCGGCCACAGCTCGGTGCCGGCATCGCCCTTGCCGCCCAGCGCCGGGCTCAGCGCCGGCAGCATCACCAGCACCAGCACCATCACCAGGTCCTCGACCACCAGCCAGCCCACCGCGATGCGTCCGTTCATCGAATCGAACTCCCCGCGCGACTCGAGCGCGCGCAGCAGCACCACCGTGCTGGCCACCGACAGCGCCAGCCCGAACACCAGACCCGCGCCCAAGCCCCATCCGAGCAAGTGCGCCATGCCGATGCCCATCGCCGTCGCCACCCCGATCTGCAGCAGCGCGCCGGGCAGGGCGATGCCCTTGACCTCGAGCAGGTCGCGCATCGAGAAGTGCAGGCCGACGCCGAACATCAATAGCATCACCCCGATCTCGGCCAGTTGCGACGCCAGTGCCACGTCGGCCACGAAACCCGGCGTGGCCGGACCGATCAGGACGCCGGCGGCAAGGTAGCCGACCAGCGCCGGCAGTTTCAGGCGAACCGCGAGCATGCCGAACAACAGGCCGAAACCCAGGGCGGCAGCGATGGTGGTGATCAGGCTCAGGTCATGGTCCATCCGTTGGGCCCCGGTAGCAAGTTGATTAACCCCCAGAGTATAAACGACGGATCGGCCCTGACTCCGAATTATGTGCGGCTAATCACCGGTTTCGCGCCAGTTCACTGCACGGTAGCCAGCGTTAGCAGCACTTTGCGCACCGATGCGCGCACCGACGCGAATTGTTCGGGGCGCGCATGGCGGTCGAGGCGAAACAGCATCAGCCCCTCGACCTGCGCCACCATCAGCACCGCGCGCGCCATGTAGTCGTCGTCATCGATGGCCGGATTCAGGCCCCGGATCAAACCGTAGATCGCCTTGCGCTCGCGCCCCATCATCTTGCCCATCAGGTCGGATGCAAACGGATGGCGCGAAGCTAAAGCCCAGATCTCGAAGAAGATCGCATGGGTCACCGGGTCGGTGATCTCGTCGAGGAACATGTCGATGGTGCTCAGAAAGCGCTCGACTTGGGGCCGGCCCGCCATCGCCACCGCAATCCGGTCCATCTTGGCCTGGAACTCGTCCATCGTGTACAGCAGCAGCGCTTCGAGCAGCCGTTCCTTGCTGGCGTAATAGTGCTGGACGTTGGACAGGCTCATGCCGGCATCAGCGGCCACGCGCCGCATCGACAGTCCGGCATAGCCTTCTCGTGCGAGCAGGCTGCGCGCGGCCAGCACGATCTCGTGCGCGCGGCCGCGTCCCTTTTCGGTCGTGATCGAGGACTTGCGGCGCAATGCGGGGTCGGAATCGAGCGTCATGGCGAGATTATCGCAGAAGCCTACATAAAATAGGTCGCCTGACCTATAATCAAGGAATAATCATTGGCCGCAAGGGCCACGCCAGCACAGGAGACAGGCATGAACAAGGTTTATGTAAGCGGCGTCGGGATGATCCCGTTCGCCAAGCCGGGCGCCAGCAGCCCGTATCACGAGATGGGCGCGCAGGCGGCCAGGGCGGCGCTGCAAGATGCTGGCGTGGCTTACGACCTGGTCGAACAGGCCTATGCCGGCTACGTCTATGGCGACTCCACCAGCGGCCAGAAGGCCTTGTATGCGGTCGGCATGACCGGCATCCCGATCGTCAACGTCAACAACAACTGCTCGACCGGATCGACCGCGCTGTTTTTAGGGCGCCAGGCCATCGCCAGCGGCGCCGCCGAATGCGTGCTGGTGCTCGGCTTCGAGCAGATGAATCCCGGCGCGCTCGGCTCGGTCTTTACCGACCGCCCGACCCCGTTCGACGACTTCGATGCCGTCACCGACCGCCTGGTCGGCATGCCCGAGATTCCGTTGGCGCTGCGTTATTTCGGCGGCGCCGGACTGGCGCACATGAACAAGTACGGCACGCCGCTGGCGGCCTTTGCCCGCATCCGCGCCAAGGCCAGCCGCCACGCCGTGAACAATCCGCTGGCGTTGTTGCGCAAGGAACTGAGCATGCAGGACGTGCTCGACGCGCCCGAAATCTGGCCCGGCGTCATGACCCGCCTGATGGCCTGTCCGCCGACGTGCGGCGCGGCTGCGGCGCTACTGGTGTCGGAAGGCTTCGCCAAGCGCCATGGCCTGCGTCTGGATGTGCACATCGCCGCCCAGGCCATGACAACCGACCGTCCCGAGACGTTCGACTCCGGCGACATGATGCGCCTGGTCGGCTACGACATGAGCCGCGCCGCCGCCCAGAAAGTCTACGAGCAGTCTGGCATCGGCCCGGAAGACCTCGACCTGGTCGAGCTGCACGACTGCTTCGCCCATAACGAACTGATTACCTACGAAGCACTGGGCCTGTGCCCCGAAGGCGGCGCCGACAAGTTCATCCTGGAGGGCGACAACACCTATGGCGGGCAGGTGGTCACCAATCCGTCCGGCGGACTGCTGTCGAAAGGCCATCCGCTGGGCGCAACCGGCCTGGCGCAATGCTACGAATTGACCCACCAGCTGCGCGGCTCTGCAGATGCACGCCAGGTGCCGGGCGCGCGCATCGCGCTGCAGCACAACCTGGGCCTGGGCGGCGCCTGCGTCGTCACCATGTACCGCAACGATTAAGGAGAGCGGCATGGAACTGCAGATCGAATCCACCTCTCCATGGATGAACGAAGAACTGGTTTCACTGCGCGACGCGGTGCGCCGTTTCGTGGCAGGTGAAATCACGCCGCACCAGCAAGCCTGGCGCGAGCAGCAGCACGTCGACCGTGCGTTATGGACCAAGGCCGGCGAAATGGGCCTGCTGCTGGCCGACATCCCGGAGGTGTACGGCGGCGCCGGCGGCGGCTTTGCCCACATGGCGGTGGTATTCGAGGAGCTGGGCTACGCGGGCGACACCGCCTTCGGTATCCACGTCCATGCCATCGTCGCGCATTACCTGCTCAACCAGGGCACCGAAGAGCAGAAGGCGAAATACCTGCCGCGCCTGGCCAGTGGCGAGATGATCGCGGCCATCGCCATGAGCGAGCCCGGCGCCGGCTCCGACCTCAAGGGCATCCGCACCACGGCCGTGCTCGGCCCGGACGGCTACCGCGTGAACGGCTCCAAGACCTTTATCTCGAACGGTTTTCTGGCCGACCTGATCCTGGTGGTGGCCAAGACCGACCCCGCGGCCGGCTCGAAAGGGGTGTCGCTGCTGCTGCTCGAAACCCGGGACAACCCGGGCTTTCGGGTCGGACGCATTCTGGAAAAAGTCGGGCAGAAGGGCCAGGACACCTGCGAGCTGTTCTTCGACGACGCATTGGTGCCACGCGAGAACGTGCTGGGCGGGGCAGAAGGCAGGGGTTTCGCCCAGCTGATGACCGAGCTGCCCTACGAGCGCACCATCCTGGGCGTGTGCGCAGTCGCCGCGATCGAACGCGCGCTGCAGCTGACCATCGAGCACACGCGCGAACGCAGGGCCTTCGGCCAGGCGCTGATCGAGATGCAGAATACCCGCTTCGTGCTGGCCGAGATCAAGACCGAGGCGACGGTGGCGCGCATCTTCATCGACCGCTGCGTCGAAGACATGCTGCTAGGTCGCATGGACACGGTGCGCGCCTCGATGGCCAAGTACTGGCTCTCGGACCTGCAGTGCAAGGTCGTGGACCAGTGCGTGCAGCTGTTCGGCGGCTATGGCTACATGCTGGAATATCCGATCGCCCAGATGTACGTCGACGCGCGGGTGCAGCGAATCTACGGCGGCGCCAACGAGATCATGAAAGAGATCATCGCGCGTTCGCTGTGATGGCCAGGAGATTGCAATGACAGGACCATTGGCCGCTGGACCTTTGGCGGGCTTGCGGGTCGTCGAGATCGTGGGTATCGGCCCGTGCCCGTTCGCCGCGATGATGCTGGCCGATATGGGGGCCGAGGTGATCCGCATCGACCGCAAGCCCCGGGCAGGGGAGGACAACCCCTATCCGGTGCTCGGCACGCGCCACGACGTCATGGCGCGCGGGCGCCGCTCGCTGGCGCTCGACTTGAAAAAAGCGGCCGGTCGGGTCACCTTGCTGCAGCTGCTGGCGCGGGCCGACGTGCTGCTCGAAGGCTTCCGGCCCGGCGTCATGGAGCGCCTGGGGCTGGGCCCCGAGGCCTGCCTGGAGCGCAACCCGAAGCTGGTGTACGGCCGCGTCACGGGCTGGGGCCAGGACGGGCCGCTGGCGCAGGCCGCCGGGCACGACCTGAATTATGTCGCGCTCTCGGGCATGCTGCATGCCATGGGCCGTGCCGATGGCCCGCCGGCGCCGCCGCTCAATCTGGTCGGCGACTTCGGTGGCGGCGCCATGATGCTGGCCTTTGGCGTGGTCTGCGCGGTGCTGGAAGCGCGCAGCTCCGGCAAGGGGCAGGTGGTCGACGCCGCCATGACCGACGGGTCGGCCCTGCTCGGCGCCATGATGTACGGCCTGCGCGGCGCCGGCAGCTGGAGCGACACGCGCCAGGCCAACCTGCTCGATGGCGGCGCGCCGTTTTATGACACCTACGCCTGCCAGGATGGCAAGTTCATCTCGATCGGCGCGATCGAGCCGCAGTTCTATGCCCAGCTCCTGCTGCTGCTCGAGGCGGACGATCCGGTGTTCGTCAAGCGCTGGAACAAGGCGCACTGGCCCGACCTGAAGGCGAAGTTCGCCGCGCTGTTCGCTACGCGCTCGCGCCAGGCCTGGTGCCAGCTGCTGGAAGGCACCGACGTGTGCTTCGCGCCGGTGCTGGACATGGGCGAAGCGCCGCACCACCCGCACAATGCCGCGCGCCGCACCTTTGTCGAGATCGACGGCGTTACCCAGCCGGCGCCGGCGCCGCGCTTTTCGCGCACCGCGCCGGCCACCCCGGCCGCGCCATCGAGTCCGGGCCAGGATACCGACGCCATCCTGGCCGGCTGGGGCTTTACCGCAGAGTCAATCGAAGCGCTCAAGGCCGCCGAAGTCATATAGCATTGGCAGGACGAGCACCTGTCCACCCTATGCAACCCAGGAGTCCATGACCAAAGCCGCCGAACTGCGCAGCGCCAAACAGCTCGCCCTCGCATTCTTCGTGGGTGCGGCGGCGCTGTTCGTGCTGACGCTGTTCCTGCCGCAGAACTGGTGGACCGGCCTGCTGCGCGCCTTTTCCGAAGCGGCCATGGTCGGCGCCCTGGCCGACTGGTTCGCCGTGGTCGCGCTGTTCAGGCGCGTGCCGATTCCGATCGTCTCGCGCCATACCGAGATCATCCCCAAGAACAAGGAACGCATCGCCGACAACCTGGCCCTGTTCGTGCACGAGAAATTCCTCGACACCGAATCGATCATCGCCCTGATCCGGCGCCACGACCCGGTGCAGAAGGTCGCCGAATGGCTGGTCAAGCCGGCCAATACCGAGCTGCTGGGGCAGCAAATGGTGCGGGTGGGCGCGTTCATGCTCGACTTCATCGAAGACGCCGCGGTGCAGGGCTTCATCCGGCGCGCGGTGCACGCGATGGTGGGAAGCGTCGACCTGTCCAAATCGGCCGGCACCATCCTGGAAAGCCTGACCCGCGACGGACGCCACCAGGAGTTGCTCAACGAAGGCATCAGCCAGCTCGCGCACCTGCTCGACAATGCCGAGACCCAGGCCACGATCTCGCAGGGCATCGTCGAGTGGCTCAAGGAAGACTATGCGTTCATCGAGCGCATGCTGCCCTCGGAACTGATCGGGCGCAAGGGCGCCGACCTCGCGGTGCGCCTGGCCGCCGGCATTCTCAACAAGGTGGCGGCCGATCCGCAGCACCCGCTGCGCGCGCGCTTCGACGTCTTCACCCAGGAGTTCATCGAGCGGCTCAAGCTCGATCCTTCGTTCGCCGGCAAGGCCGACGAGATCAAGGCCTACCTGCTGGGCGACGAGACCCTCAACGGCTATCTGGCCTCGCTCTGGGACGAGCTCAAGGACTGGCTCAAGAAAGACCTGCACAGCGAGCACTCGAGCCTGCGCCAGCGCGTGATCGCCACCGGCGCCTGGCTCGGCCGGGTGCTGGCCGACGACCCGCAGCTGCGCAAGTCGCTGCAAGAGAGCCTGGAAGCCGCCGCGCGCGGCATGGCGCCCGAGCTGGCGGGCTACCTGACCCGCCATATTGCCGACACCGTCAAGCAGTGGGACGATCGCGAAATGTCGGAGCAGATCGAACTCAATATCGGCAAGGACCTGCAATACATCCGCATCAACGGCACCATCGTTGGCGGCCTGATCGGCGTCACGCTCTACCTGCTGTCGCAACTGCCTGCGCTGATGCAGTAGGCTCGAGCTAGCGCACCCCACAGGAGAAGCAGCATGGATCACATCGCACTGAACGCCTGGCTGGCAGCCAATCCGGAAACCGTGCAGATCCCGGGACGCGACCTGTTCGTCGTCGCCAAGTACCTGATTCCGATGGAAGCGACGCTGGCGCAGGGCTGCCTGGTGGCCTCAGGCATCCCGGCCGTCCTGGCCGACGCGCACCTGATGCAGACCGACCTGCTGCTGGCGCCGGCGCTGGGCGGAGTGCGCATCCTGGTGCCGCAAGAGTATCTGCAGCAGGCCGCGGCCGTGCTGGCAGGGCTGGCGCGGGGCGACTATGCGCTGGACGAGTCCTTTGTTCCCGATTAAGCGTGTGCCGAAACGACAAGCCAGGCGCGCCCGGGCTACCGAGAGCAAAGTCCCGGGTGGCGGCAAGAAGCTTTCAACCAGAAACGAAAATGGCCCGGTTCTGGTGAACCGGGCCATTTTTTCTGGTGGTGATAGGTGGACTTGAACCACCGACCCCAGCATTATGAGTGCTGTGCTCTAACCAACTGAGCTATATCACCGAAACTCGTACTTGAAACGGTAAAGCAAAATGGCCTGACTCTTGGGAGCCAAGCCATCTGCAGGAAATTCTTGGTGGTGATAGGTGGACTTGAACCACCGACCCCAGCATTATGAGTGCTGTGCTCTAACCAACTGAGCTATATCACCGCAACGGCAGGCATTATCCGATCTGGCGCGCGGCCTGTCAAGGCTCGACGCCGCATCGCAACAAAAACCAGCTCACGATGTCATTTCCCCAAGCTGTCCAACTGCTTCTGCATGGCCTGCGTCGGATCACTACCGAGGCAGTCTAACACGATCCGGTCCGGCATTGCGCGCAGCCAGGTGAGCTGGCGCTTGGCCAGCTGGCGCGTGGCGATGATGCCCAGCTCGCGCAGCCCGGCGCGGTCTATCGTGCCGTCGAGGTAGTCCCAGGCCTGGCGGTAGCCGACGCAGCGCATCGACGGCAGCTGCGGCGCCAGGTCGCCGCGGGCGCGCAGGCGCGTCACTTCGGCTACCAGGCCCTCGTCGTCGCGCGTGCCCAGCATCTGGTCGAAGCGCAGCGCAATCCGCTTGTGCAGCACGGCGCGGTCGGACGGCTCCAGCGCAAACGAGACCAGCTCGAACGGCAGCTCGGGCTTCGCGCGCTTGCCCAGCAGTTCCGACATTGGCCTGCCGGTCAGTTCGATGATCTCGAGCGCGCGGTTGATGCGCTGGGCGTCGTTTGGCGCCAGGCGCGCGGCGGTGACGGGGTCGAGCGCGCCCAGCCGGGCGTGCATGCCGGGCCAGCCGATGGCCGCCGCGTCGCGCTCGATGGCGGCGCGCACCGCCGCATCGGCGGTTGGCAGGTCGTCCAGGCTGTCGGTCAGGCCCTTGAAATACATCATGGTGCCGCCCACCAGCAGCGGCAGCGCGCCGCGTGCGCTGATCTCGCCGACCAGGCGCAGGGTGTCGATCCTGAACTGCATCACCGAATAGGCGTCGAGCGGATCGATGATGTCGATCAGGTGGTGCGGCGCGCTGGCCAGTTCTTGCGCGGTCGGCTTGGCGGTGCCGATGTCCATGCCGCGGTAGACCAGGGCCGAATCGACCGAGATGATTTCCACGGGGCGGGTGCGGGCGATCGCCAGCGCGGCCGCGGTCTTGCCCGAGGCGGTCGGGCCCATGATGGCCACTGCCATCGGCTTGTTGCCGGTCGAGTTCATCATTGACCGCGCAGGAACAGCTTGTCGAGCGCGGCGATTTCGAGCTGTACCCAGGTCGGGCGGCCGTGGTTGCACTGGTCGGAGCGTTCGGTGGTTTCCATCTGGCGCAGCAGGGCGTTCATTTCCTGGATGCCCAATACGCGGTTGGCGCGCACGGCGGTGTGGCAGGCGAGCGTGCCGAGCAGCTCGTTGCGGCGCTCGATCAGCACACGCGAGCCGCCATATTCGCGCACGTCGCGCAGCACGTCGCGCGCCAGTGTCTGGGCGTCGGCATTGCGCAGCAGCGTCGGCACGGTGCGCACCGCCAGCGTGGTGGGCGACAGCGCGGCGATGTCGAAGCCCAGCGTTTTCAGTGTCTCGGCGTGCTCTTGCGCGGTCGCTACCTCGACCGCGTCGGCGAAGAAGGTCACCGGGATCAGCATCTGCTGCACCTGCAGGTCTTCGCCTTCGAGGCGGGCGTCGAGCGCATTCTTGATCTGCTCGTACAGGATGCGTTCGTGCGCCGCGTGCATGTCCACCAGCACCAGGCCGCGGGTGTTCTGCGCCAGGATGTAGATGCCGTGCAGCTGGGCCAGTGCAAAGCCGAGCGGGAAGTCGTCGTTCGTCAGAGGGCGCTCGGAACCCGACAGCGGCATCGCCGCCGGGGCCGACCTGGCCGTTTCCCCGGCCGCGAACAGCGCGCCGTAGGCTTCGGTGCCCTGCGCCACGCCGCCATGTGCAGCCTGCGGGCGGCGCTCGTCCCAGCGGCTGCCCGGCGCGAACGGCGACGGCGAGAAGGTGGGCGCGAGCTGCGCGCCGAACGACGTCTGCTCGTGCGGGCGCGGCGCCGGACGTGCATCCCACAGCGGCGTGCCGGACGGCCGCATTGCCCCGAATTCGGCCGCCGACACCGGCGCCGGGGCGCTGCCGTGCGCGGTGGCCGAGGTTTGCGCCAGCGTGCGCTGCACCGCATGGAACACGAACTGGTGCACCGCGCGGCTGTCGCGGAAGCGCACTTCGATCTTGGACGGGTGCACGTTGACGTCCACCAGCGCCGGATCGAGTTCGAGCGACAGCACATAAGACGGGAAGCGGTCGCCGTGCAGCACGTCCTGGTAAGCCGCGCGCACCGCGTGCACCAGCAGCTTGTCGCGCACGAAGCGCCCATTGACGTAGAAGAACTGGCCATCGGCGCGCGCCTTCGATGCGGTCGGCAGGCCGACATAGCCGCGCAGCAGCAGCGGGCCGGCGCCTTCTTCGAGCGCCAGGCGTGCTTCGGCGAAGTCGTTGCCGAGGATCTGGGCGCTGCGCTTGGCCGCTTCGCCCACGTTCCAGTGGTCGATGGTGCGGCCGTTGTGCGTCAGGCTGAACGAGACGTCCGGGCGCGACAGCGCGATGCGGCGCACGACTTCGGCGCAATGGCCGTATTCAGTCTGTTCTGATTTCAGGAACTTGCGCCGCGCCGGGGTGTTGAAATACAGGTCCTGCACATCGATGGTGGTGCCAAAGGCGCCGGACGAGGGGGCGACGACGCCCTCGTGCGAGCCGACGATCTCGTAGGCATGCGCGGCGTCGGGCGTGCGCGAAGTCACGCGCACCGCGGCGACCGAGGCAATCGAGGCCAGCGCCTCGCCCCGAAAGCCCAGCGTGCCGACGTTCTCCAGGTCGGTGAGCGACGCGATCTTCGAGGTGGCGTGGCGGGCCAGCGCCAGCGGCAGTTGTTCGGGCGCGATGCCGCGGCCGTTGTCGGTAATGGCGATACGCTTGACGCCGCCTTCTTCGAGGCGCACGGTGATCTGCGTGGCGCCGGCGTCGAGCGCATTCTCGAGCAGCTCCTTGACCACCGCTGAGGGCCGCTCGACGACCTCGCCGGCGGCTATCTGTGAGATTAGCTGGTCAGGCAGCTGCTGGATCGGGCGGGTGGTGGGGACGGGCGCGTTCATGCCCGGATTATATCCCGCCCCCGGTGCTTATTTCTGCTCGCGGACCGGGATCGGTGCACTGCACAGGTCGATCTTGCCGGCCGCGACCTTGGTCCACGGGCCGCCGCGGTTGCGCTGGGCGTCGACCGCCGCCTGGTAGGCGGCGCTGTCGGTGCGCATCACCTCGAAACGGCTGCGTTCGGCTTCAGGAAGGTCGGCCGCGATGCGCACCGCCTTGATCGGCATGCGCTGTTCGGGCTTGTCGTAGAAGCCCGAGGCGGCGGTGCCGCGCGGCTGGCTCGAGAGCAGCGCCATGCCCGAGATCACGCGCCCGACCACGGTAATGTTGCGGTCGAGCTGGCGCGGCGCGTGGCCGATGACGACGTACAGTTGCGAGCCGTTGCCGGTATCGGCACCCTCGTCGCGCGCCACGCCCACCATGGCCGGGCAATGGGTCAGCCAGGTGCGGCCGCTCGCCGGATCGCGCGCAGCCGGGAACCCGTTGGCGTGGCCCACCTGGGGGGCGTAGACGTCGCCGTCTTTCAGGCGAGTAAAGTTGCCGGCGTCCTTGATAGAAGCGGTGAACTCGGCTTTCACCGTCTTGGCGGCCTTGAAGGGCTTGGGGTTGTCTTCGTCCGGGTCGCCCCACTGCACCACAAAGCCTTCTTGCGAGCGGATGATGAACAGGCCATCGAAATAGCGTTCGCGCACCAGCGCGCGGATGTTGGCAGCGGTCGCCGGCGCGAACGCGGGCGCCAGTTCCAGGATCACGCGGCCGGTGGGCAGTTCCATGTACAGCGTGTTTTCCGGGTCGAGTGCGCGCCAGTCGGACGGGCCGGAGGCCTTGATCACGTCGGCCAACGAAGGCCTGGGCGGCAACGGCTGCGCTGCGGGCTTGGCCGGCGCGGCGTGCACACTGGCAGTGGCCAGCAGCGCCAGCAGCGCCAGCGCGCCCGTGGCCATGCTTGGGGTGGTGAAGAAAGCGCTCATCGGGTCTCCGTCTGCTGTGTTTTAATGCAACGATTGTAAGCGGGAACATGGCAGGAACCCAAAGCCCCCGGCTGCGGCCAGTTCGACCGTCAGTCTGTGCGAGGCGGGGTTTTGGCAGGCTCAGTAATGGTATGATGCGCCGCTACCTTTTAGGAAAATTATGGACCTGATGCAATTTTTCGACATGATCCTGCATGTCGATAAGACGCTGGGCACGCTGCTGGCCCAGTACGGAACCTACGTGTACATCGTGCTGTTCCTGATCGTGTTTTGTGAAACCGGCCTGGTGCTCCTGTTTTTCTTCCCTGGAGATACCCTGCTGTTCATTGCCGGCGCCTTCTGCGCCACCGGCCAGATGAGCTATCCGCTGCTGATGGTGCTGTTGATCATTGCGGCCGTCACCGGCAATACCCTGAACTACTATATTGGCCAGGCCATTGGCCACCGGGTGTTTACGCATAATTACCGGTGGATCAACAAGGACGCGCTGCAGCGTACCCACAATTTCTTTGAAAAGCATGGTGGCAAGACCATCATTCTGGCGCGCTTCGTGCCGGTGGTGCGTACCTTCGCGCCTTTCGTGGCCGGCGTGTCGGAAATGACCCATGCGCGCTTCCAGTTCTATAACGTCAGCGGCGCGGTGCTGTGGGTAGTGAGCCTGGTGACGGCTGGTTACTTCTTCGGAAACATCCCGATCGTGCGCGACCACCTGACCGAAATCGTGCTGGTTGGCGTCTCGGCGGCGATCGTGCCATTGGCCGTTGGCGGCCTGTATAAATTCGGCCGCCGCATGCTGAGCCGATGAACGGTCGCTGATTGGCCAATCGGCAAGCCTCATTGTCATCCTGCCAGCGCCCCGATATTTCGGGGCGTTGTCGTATGTGCGTACTCAAGTTTTGGGGCCTAATTGCCGATAAGCATTAAGACTGCCCACTTCTGGAATCTCATGCGCCACCTTATCGCCCAGTTCGCTTGCAGCCTTGCCATGACCATGGCCATGGCCTCGGCAAGCGCGAGCGACCCCGCTCCAACATCCGCCAAGCCTGCGGCCGACGCACCGGCGGCGGCTGCGGCCAGGTCCGCCAGCGTCAGGGCCATCCTCGAAGGCAAGCCGACGCTGCCGGTCACGCCCCAGGCCAAGCCCGACATGAAGGCGATGGCCGCCGCCGCCGATGCCGCCTTGGCGCGCACCAAGGCCAGTGCTGCTGCGGCGCCGGCCGTCACCGAAGACCAGGCCGAAGTCGACCTGTCGGTGCGCATTGCCGAGCGCCTGGCCGAACTGCGCGTCCAGCAGCAGGCGCGCGCCGCCAAGGCAGCCGCCGCCAGGCGCGCCGCCGACATCCGGCGCCGCAAGGAAGCCGAAGCCGCGATCGCGGTGGCCAGCAAGCCGAAGAACGGCACCCACTGGAGCTATGAGGGCGAATACGGGCCGGCCAACTGGTCGAACATCAATGATGGCTGGGCCAAGTGCGCCACCGGCAACCGCCAGTCGCCGATCGACCTGCGCGACGGCATGAAGGTCGACCTGGAACAGATCGGCTTTGACTACCATCCGAGTTCGTTCACCGAGATCGACAACGGCCACACCATCCAGGTGACGGTTGGCGGCGGCAACTTCCTGACGGTCGGCAACCAGACCTATGAGCTGCAGCAGTTCCACTTCCATCGCCCGTCGGAAGAGCGCATCAACGGCAAGGGCACCGAGATGGTGATCCACCTGGTGCACCGCAGCTTCGAGGGCAGGCTGCTGGTGCTGGCGGTGCTGCTCGAGCGCGGCAAGGCCAATGCGCTGATCCAGACCGTATGGAACCACCTGCCCCTGGAAAAGAAGCAGCCGGTGTCGCCCTCGATCCTGATCGACGTGAACGAAGCACTGCCAGAAAAGCGCGAGTATTTCACGTACATGGGATCGCTGACCGAGCCGCCCTGTACCGAAGAGGTGTTGTGGATCGTCATGAAGCAGCCGATGCAGGCCTCGCCGGCGCAGATGGCGCTGTTCTCGCGACTGTATCCGTTCAATGCCCGGCCGGTGCAGAAAAATAATGGCCGGATCATCAAGGAATCGAACTGAGGGCGGACGGGGCCGGCCCCGGCCCCGGCGCTCAGCTCAGCCGATAGGTCCCGCTCCAGCTTTGCCCCGGCTCCAGCGTGAACGGATCGAGCAGCGCCGGTTCGATGCACACGAAACGCTGGTACTCGTCATTGTCCATGTCCGACAGCGCCGCCGCATCGACCGGCCCCGGATTCCACACCACCGCATCGCGAAAGCCGGTTTGCTCGATGGTCAAGGTGCCCGCGCTGGATGTCAGGGTGGCCTGGCCCGGAACGTTGCGGTAGATTTCGTCGAGTGCGTCGAGTATCGATATCTGGTCCGCTGACACGCCTTCGATGCGTACCTCGCAGATGTCCGGCACCAGGTGGTAGGTGTGCAGCGCCGCCGCGAACGGGAACGGGGCGGCCCCCAGGTTGCGCACCGTGAGTACCATCGAGAGCTCGTTGGCGCGCACCGCGACGCGCAGGCCCAGCATGAACTGGTGCGGCCATGCATCGGCGACGGTAGGGGGCAGGTCGCCCAGCGCCAGGCTGAAGCTGGCCCAGGCCGCGCCGGGCATGTCACTGTCGTCCAGGCCGCTGTCTTCCAGCCGCCAGGTCACCACCCGTGCGAAGCCGTGGCGCATGCCGCTACCCTGTTCGGCGAACTGCGGAAAAATCACCGGCACGCCGCCGCGGATCGCTTTGCTGCCATCGAGTGCCGACCTGGCACTGCAGAACATGCGCTCCTGGCCGTCCGCGCCCTTCCACGAGACCAGGTGCGCGCCATACAGCGTCACGGTGGCTTCGGCGCCGTCCGGGGCGCTGATGCGAATTGCGGGCAGCTGGCCGACGGTAGCGTGGGTGGCGAGGGTCATGACGGCTCCGGGTCAGGTCTGGCGGCTCTTGGCCATGGGCGGGTTGGCGGCGAAATAGCGTTTGATGCCGTTGGTGATGGCCTCGGCCAGCTGGTTCTGGTAGCCCTCGTCGCGCAGCTTGGCTTCTTCTTCGCGGTTCGAGATGAAGGCGGTTTCGACCAGGATCGACGGAATGTCCGGCGCTTTCAGCACCGCAAAGCCGGCCTGTTCGACCGCGCTCTTGTGCAGCCGGTTGATGCCGCCGATTTCGCGCAGCACCGCGTTGCCCAGTTTCAGGCTGTCGTTGATCTGGGCCGTCGTCGACAGGTCGAACAGCACGCTGGCGAGCAGCTTGTCCTGGGTCGCGACATTGGTGCCGCCGATCAGGTCGGCCTTGTTCTGGTCGTTCGCCAGCCAGCGCGCCGCGCTCGAGCTGGCGCCTTTTTCGGACAGCACGAACACCGACGAGCCGCGCGCGGTGGGCGACACAAAGGCGTCGGCATGGATCGAGACGAACAGGTCGGCCTGTACCTTGCGCGCCTTTTGCACGCGCTGGCCCAGCGGCACGTAGTAATCGCCGTCGCGGGTGAGCATGACGCGGGTATTGGGCAGCTGTTCCAGCCTGGCTTTGAGGCGCTTGGCGATGGCCAGCACGATATCTTTTTCGTAGGCCCCGGTGGCGCCAATCGCGCCCGGGTCTTCGCCGCCGTGGCCCGGGTCGAGTGCGATCGTCACCATGCGCA
Organism: Massilia sp. H6; assembly: GCF_024802625.1. Lineage (NCBI taxonomy): Bacteria > Pseudomonadati > Pseudomonadota > Betaproteobacteria > Burkholderiales > Oxalobacteraceae > Massilia > Massilia sp. H6. Next base: position 3,771,708 of record NZ_CP103371.1, on the reverse strand, counting down.
CGACCTTCGGCAGCGATGGGGTGGCGCCGGGCTGGCGGCTCGATGGCGGCGGCTGCACCGCATGCGGCGGCGCGGTGCCGTCCAGGGCCGACATCTTCGCTTCGAGCTTGGCGATGGCGTCCGGTCCGGCTTCGGTCTGCGCCGGCGGCGCGGCCGCCAGCGGCGAGGCGGGATTGGCGCCGCCCGCGGCGCTGGCAATGGCGCCGGTGGCTGGCGCTGGTAGCGTGTCATCCACGCTCCATTCGCCTTTTTCGATCATCGCCGTGATCGGATCGACCGGCCGGGTCGGATACAGGTCGAAGATCAGGCGGTGCTGGTAGCCCGCCACCGGCGCCAGCGTGAACACCTGCGGCTTGATTTCTTCTTTCAGATCGAACACCAGGCGCACCACGTTGGGACGGTTCTGGCCGACCCGCACCTGCTTGATGTAGGGGTCGTTCGCTTCGACCTTGGCCACCAGGCTTTTGAGCGTACCGGACAGGCCGAGGCCTTCGATATCCACGACCAGCCGCGGCGGGTCGGGCACCAGGAAGTGTTCGGTCTTGAGATTGCTGTCGTTTTCCAGCGTCACGCGGGTGTAGTCGGGCGCGGGCCAGACCCGCACGGCGAGAATCTGCGCGGCGCTGGCCGGCAGCGGCGACATGACCGACAGCAGCAGGGTGCCCCCGGCCTTGAGCAGTGTACGGCGGCGCGGTGATCCCGAACGATGGGCTGAGTTCAGGATGGGGAGTAGGCGAGGCGATCGAGGCATAGCAGGCCTAATTTGGACAACGGCTGCAATTCTACCTCACGGCCGAGACCGCTGACGTTCAGCAGCACCCGGACGTCGGGCGGCGGCAATACCGGTTCACCCTTTTCGGGCCATTCGACGATGCACACGTTGTGGCCGTCGAAATCGTCGCGAAAACCCGCATCCAGGAATTCTTCCGGGCTGGACATGCGGTACAAGTCGTAGTGGATCACGTTCAGCGGCTGGCCGTCGACCTGCACGCGGTAGGGTTCGGACAGCGTATAGGTGGGACTCTTGACCGTGCCGGTATGGCCGGCGGCCTGGATCAGGGCGCGCGTGAGCGCGGTCTTGCCGGCGCCGAGGTCGCCGTGCAGGTAGATCACCAGGCCGGGCACGAGTGCGCGCGCCAGCGCCGCGCCCAGTGCGGCGGTGGCGGATTCGTCGGGGAGATAGGCTTTGAAAGACTGCATCGCATAAAATAGCATGTTGGGCGCGACCCGCGCCGTGTTGTTCATCCCGCCATGCCGACCATCTCTCCAGACTCGCCCGAACTCGCCCATGCCATCAAGGCCTGGGGCGCGGAACTCGGATTTGCCGACGTGCGCATCGCCGACATCGATCTGGCGCATGCGCAAGCCGGTCTGCAAGCCTGGCTCGATGCCGGCTGCCATGGCGAGATGGATTATATGGCAAGCCACGGCATGAAGCGCGCCCGCCCTGACGAACTGGTGCCGGGCACGCTACGCGCCATCGTGGTGCGCATGGATTACCTGCCAATGGCGCGCGGGCCGCAGTGGCGTGAACAAGAAGCTGCGCGCCAGCGCGAACCCGGCGCCGCCGTGGTGTCGGTGTATGCCAGGGGCCGCGACTACCACAAGGTGTTGCGCAACCGCCTGCAGGCGCTGGCCGAGCGCATCGAGGCGGCAGTGGGCGTGCTGGGCTACCGCGTATTTACCGATTCGGCGCCGGTGATGGAGTTGCCGCTGGCGGAAAAAGCCGGCCTGGGCTGGCGGGGCAAGCACACCCTGCTGCTGTCGCGCACGGCCGGCTCGACCTTTTTCATCGGCGAGATCCTGGTCGACATCGCGCTTCCGGTCGACCCGCCCGTGGATGGCCACTGCGGCAGCTGTCAAGCCTGCATCGACGTCTGCCCGACCCAGGCGATCCTTGGCCCTGGCCGGCTCGATGCACGGCGCTGCATTTCCTATCTCACCATCGAGCTCAAGGGCAGTATTCCGGAACAACTGCGCCCGCTGATCGGCAACCGCATCTACGGCTGCGACGACTGCCAGCTGGTCTGCCCGTGGAACAAGTTCGCGCAGCGTGCGGCGGTGCCGGATTTCGACGAACGCAACGGTCTGGGCGACGCCGACCTGGTCACGCTGTTCGCCTGGGACGAAAGCGAATTCCAGCGCCGCATGGAAGGCAGTCCGATCCGGCGCATCGGGCACGAGCGCTGGTTGCGCAACTTGGCAGTGGGACTCGGCAATGCTGCCGCGGCCCCTGCCGGCAAGGGCGACGCCGCCATCGTGGCGGCGCTGCGCTCACGCGCCGGCCACCCCTCGGCGCTGGTGCGCGAGCACGTGGCCTGGGCGCTCAGCCGCCATGCCTTATAGCGCGATGCGCTTGAGGCGCAGGGCCGACCAGTCGAGGTCGAGGGAAATCATCGCCACCCCGGTAATGCCGTTTTCCCTGGCGTAGGCATTGATCGAATCGCGGTTGATGTCGGTGGCCTTGGAGGCGCTCTGCTTGAGGTAGGCAATCCACAGCGATCCCTTGTCGCCCAGGCGTTCTTTGGCGATTGGCAAATATTGCTCGAGATCCTTGCGGTTCATGGCGAACAGCAAGACCACGTCGACTGGATCGTCGCCTTCTTTCTGGAGCTCGGCGGGCATCTGCGCCACCATCGAGGGATGCACCTGGCCGTTGATGATCTGCATCGACTTCACCGTCTTCAGGAACATCTTGTCTGCAACTGTTTTTTCGCTCATGACGACTCCTTCATGCGTGCACCGCGGCAGGCAAGCCTGTGGCGCGTTCGGGTGCATTTTACAAGGCTTCGTTCAATTGGCCGGGACGCTAGGGATGCGTTTGCGAGAGGGAAATATTCAACCTGCGCTGCGCTACTTGAGCAGGCCAGCGAGCTCTACCGCGGTCTTCACCTGCATCTTGTCGAAGATATGCGCGCGGTGCACCTCGACCGTGCGCATGCTGATGCCGAGCTTGTCGGCCACGACCTTGTTCATCATGCCGGCCAGGATCAGCCCGAGCACTTCGCGTTCGCGCCCCGACAGCGTAGCCAGGCGCGCCTGGACCACGCCCGCCGCGGCCGCCTTGCGCGAGGCAGACAAGGCTTCTTCCACCCGGTCCATCAAGACGTTGTCGTTGAACGGTTTTTCAAAGAAATCGAAGGCGCCGCGCTTGAGCGTATCGACTGCCATCGGCACGTCGCCGTGGCCGGTCAGGAAAATCACCGGCAGGCGTGCGACCAGGCCAAGTTTTGCCAACTGGTCAAATACCGCGATGCCGTTCATGCCGGGCATGCGCACGTCGAGCAGCACGCAGTCGCCCTCGGGCTCGGGTGTCGTGGCGGCGGCCAGGAACTCCTCGCCGCTGGCATAGCCCCGCGCCGGCAAGCCGCGCGACTGCGCCAGCCAGGCCAGCGCGTCACGGATGACGTCTTCGTCGTCGACGATGTGCAGCATGTGGTGTCTCCAGCCCGGGGTGTCCCGGTGTTTTCGTGAGGCGGATTTTAGCCCGGCGCCGCGCTTGCCGCCTGGGCTTGCAGCGCAAACGTGAACATGGTGCCGCCGCCCGGATTGGGCGCGTGGTCCAGGGTGCCGCCATGGAACTCGATCGCGGTGCGGCAAATCGACAGGCCCATGCCCATGCCTTCGGCCTTGGTCGTGTAAAAGGGCGAGAACAGGCCGGCCGCCACCTCGGGCGCAATGCCATGGCCGCGGTCGATCACCGAGACCAATACCTGTCCTTCGGCCTGGTGCGCGGCGATGCGCAGCACGCGCTGGTCCGGCCGGGTATCGTGCATCGCCTCGATCGCATTGCGCGTCAGGTTCAGCAGCACCTGCTCGAGCAGCACGCGGTCGGCCAGTACCGGCGGCAGCTGCGGCGCCAGTTCGGTGCGCAGCACCACGCTGGCCTGGCGTGCCTGCAGCTCGACCAGCGCATGCACGCCATCGATCACGCTGCGGATCGTTACCAGTTCGCGCAGCGGCTCGCGCTTTTTCACGAATTCGTGCACGCTGCGGATGATCTGGCCGGCGCGCTGGGCCTGCTGGCGCGCCCCGTCCAGCGCATGCCTGAGCATGCCGGGGTTGAGCGGCTCGCCCGCCTGTCCGGCGCGCTCGAGCACATTGAGCGCGCCCGCGGTGTAGCTCGAGATCGCCGCCAGCGGCTGGTTCAGTTCGTGCGCCAGCATCGATGAGATCTCGCCCATGGTCGCCAGGCGCGCGCTGGCTTCGAGCTTTTCCTGCTGCTGGCGGTTGAGCTTCTCGGCGCGCTTGCGGTCGGTGATGTCCAAAACCGAGCTCATCCATCCGGTCTGGCGGCCGTCGGCGTCCACCAGCGGTGCCTCGAACACCAGCACCGGCACCCGCTCTCCGTCGGGGCGCTGGAACACGGTCTCGAACTGCGGCGTGATCGTTCCCGACAGCACGCCGCGAAAGCGTTCTTCGTACTCGGCCATTACTTCCGGCGCCCAGTAGGCCATCGGCGGCTGCTTGCCGACCAGTTCTTGAGGCGGCAGGCCGACGATTTCGCAGAATGCGCGGTTGACATAGGTGACACGGCCTTCCAGGTCGCGTGCGCGCAGGCCGGTGATCAGGGAGTTTTCCATCGCGGTACGAAAGGCCATCTGCTGGCGCAGCGCGCTTTCTGCCGCCAGGGTGCGCGAGATGTGGCGCCACAGCGCGCCCAGGCTCAGCACCAGGCCCAGCGCCAGCACGACGACCGACCCGACCAACAGGTTCGGCAGCAGCTTGGGCGCGCTTTTCACGCTGTTGGTGGACAGCGCCACCAGTGCGCCGGGCAGGTCGAGCTCGCGCCGGTGCGTGTAGACGCCGCGACCGGGACCGCCGGAGGCGCGCCGCGCCACGGGACGCTCGTCGCGATCGAGCAGGGTAAGCGCATTGTCTTGCGCGAACCACCACGGCACGGCTTCGTCGAGCAGCACCTGCAGGCTGTAGGTGGCGATCAAGCTGCCGGCAGGGCGGCCGTCTGCCTGCAGGGGCAAGTAGAAGTCGATGACGCCGGGCGAAGCCGGGCTGGCACCATAGGGTTCGCTGTAGCGGGCACGGCGGGTGGCGCCGGCCACATCGGCCGCTACCCGGGTCGGCAGCGGCAGGGCGGCGGGCGGCTCCAGGCCGTGGCTGGCCAAGACCCGGCCATTGGCGTCATACCAGACCACCCGCACCAATTCGCGCCCGTTATTGAACATCTGCTTGAAGCGCGCCTGCAGCGCTGGCTGGGAAGGGGGGAGTCGGACCAGGTCGGCACCTAGCACCGCCAGCGCTTCTTCGCTGCGCGCCAGTTCGAAGCGCAGCGTCTGCTCGACCCACAGCGTGTCGGCAATGAGTTGCTCCTGGCGCTCGGTTGCCTCCATCTGGCGTGCCTGCCAGGGTAGCCAGATCAGTACGGCCAGGAACAGCAGCACCAGCAGCACGGGCGTGAGCCAGCGCCACGAACGCACGCGCTCGGTGGCGGGCGACACCATGGCCGAATGCGCGGGCGGCGAGTCCGACGGCGGCTGCGCCGCTCGGGCATGCGGGAAAATCTTCAAGGGGTCCATACTCCGTTACACTGGCGGGCGATTGTGGAAGTCCACGATGGCGGCTTCACTCCAGGCCGCGCAGACTGGACCCATTCTAATGCCATCATCCCGAAGAGCCGACCCCGTCATGCAGATCCCAGCCCTGGCTGCCGTAGTCCTGGCAGCATGTATTGCCTGCGCCAGCCCGCCGGCCCGGGCGCAGGCCCCGATCGTCATCAAGTTCAGCCACGTGGTCGCACCAGAGACCCCGAAGGGGCGGGCCGCCGAGCACTTCAAGGCGCTGGCCGAGCAGCGTACCGGCGGCCGGGTGAAAGTGGAAGTCTACCCGAACAGCCAGCTCTACCGGGACCGCGAGGAGCTCGAAGCCCTGCAGCTGGGGGCGGTGCAGATGCTCGCGCCCTCGCTGGCCAAGTTCGCGCCGCTGGGTGTGAAGGAATTCGAAGCCTTCAACCTGCCCTATATTTTTCCGTCAAAGAAAGCGCTGTACACCGTGCTCGAGGGCCGCATCGGCCGCAACCTGTTGCAAAAGCTCGAACCGAAAGGCATCACCGGCCTGGCCTACTGGGACAATGGCTTCAAGATCATGTCGGCAAATAAGCCGTTGTTGCAGCCGGCCGATTTTGCTGGCCTGCGCATGCGCATCCAGGCCTCGAAGGTGCTGGACGCGCAGATGCGCGCGCTGGGCGCCCAGCCGCTGGCGCTGGCGTTCTCGGAAACCGCGCCGGCCCTGCGCGATGGCGTGGTGGAGGGCACCGAGAACACGCCCTCGAACATGTTCACGCAGCGCATGCACGAGTCGCAGGCGCACCTGACGCTGTCGAACCATGGCTACCTGGGCTATGCCGTCATTGTCAACAAGAAGTTCTGGGACGGCTTGCCACGCGAGCTACGCTCTATCCTGGAACGGGCGATGGCCGACACCACCGCTTTCGAGAAGGCCATTGCCGAACGCGCCAACGACGAGGCGCTGGAGGCGATCCGCCGTTCCGGCAAGACCACCATTCATACATTGACCCCGGCGCAGCAGGCCGCCTGGCGCCGTGCGCTGGCCCCGGTGACCACGCAGATGCAGGCGCGCATCGGGCAGGATGTGGTGGAGGCGATCCGGCATGCAGTGGCGCGCTAGACTGGCAAGCACGGCAATATGACAGGCGCATGACGGCGCCCGCCCAGCGCCCTTTAGCATGCTTTACAAGTGAAATAATTCAAGTAATGTGGCCAATAAGATACGCTTGAGCGGAAAGCTTGCGTTATCATGGGGCTTGATTGCACTAGCATGGTGCGTACACGAACAGAGCACGACAGGTTTTGGGGAGCAATTGATAACATCACGGCAGTGCATGCCGGAGACATTGAGGAGACGCACGTTTTACAGAAGCCGTTAGCACAGCTAAACGGCCGGAAACGTGAAGCCGATTGGAGCGCACCGCAGGTGCGCTTTTTTTTATTCCGCCATGGGCCGCAAGAGGTGATATTCCCGCCACGGCCCGTAGCGAGCGGTTAAGATGCGGGCATGAAGACAGACCAGGCAAGTATCTCGTTCAATGCCATCGTGCCCGCGCAGTTCGGCGCCATCGGCATCCGTACCCAGGACGGGCGGGTGCGCGAACTGGTGTACCTGCCGCCCTCATACGCCGAGCATGCGGCCGACAACGCCGTTGCGGCCCAGGCCGTGGAGCAGGTGGCACGTTACCTGCACGATCCCGACTTTCGCTTCGACCTGCCACTGTTCGAGGCCGGCACCGACTACCAGCGCCGGGTCTGGGCCGCGATTTGCGCGATCCCGCGGGGCAAGGTCACGACCTATGGCCAGCTTGCCAAACTGATCAGCTCGGCGCCGCGCGCCGTGGGCCAGGCCTGCGGCGCCAACTGGTTTCCCCTGGTGATACCTTGCCATCGCGTGACGGCGTCCAGCGGCTTGGGCGGCTTTGCGAACCAGGACGACGAAAACGGCTTTCACCTGTCGGTCAAGCGCTGGCTGCTCAGGCACGAAGGCGCCACCGCATCTCCATGGCAACAGCAATCGATCTGGGCCTGATCGACGAGTTCTGCGACACCCTCTGGCTGGAGCAGGGGCTGGCCAGGAATTCGCTCGACGCCTATCGCCGCGACCTGCGGCTGTTTGCCAGCTGGCTGGAGAGCCAGCGGCCCGGTTGCGCCAGCCTGCTGGCGGCGCAGCCGGAAGACATCGCCGCCTATTTCGCCGAACGCCACCTCGACACCCGCCCCAGTTCCGCCAACCGGCGCCTGTCGGTGCTCAAGCGTTTCTACGGGCTGGCGCTGCGGCGCAACCAGTTGTCCGCCGATCCCTGCCTTAAAATGGCCTCGGCAAAGCAGCCCGTGCGTTTCGTCCATACCTTGAGCGAAACCCAGGTTGAAGCGCTGCTCGGCGCGCCGGACGTGTCCACGCCGCTGGGCCTGCGCGAGCGCACGATGCTCGAACTGATGTATGCGAGCGGCCTGCGGGTGTCGGAACTGGTGGCCCTGAAACTGGTCGAAGTGAGCCTGAACGACGGCGTGCTGCGGGTCACGGGCAAGGGCAGCAAGACCCGCCTGGTGCCGTTCGGCGAGGAGGCGCGCCGCTGGCTCGAGCGCTACCTCGAAGATGCGCGCGCCATCATCCTCAACGGCCAGGTGGACGATGCGCTGTTTGTCACGGGCCGCGGCGGGCCGATGACTCGGCAGATGTTCTGGATCCTGGTCAAGAAACATGCGCTCAAAGCCGGTATCGCGGGACCGCTGTCGCCGCACACGCTGCGCCACGCCTTCGCCACCCATTTGCTCAATCACGGCGCCGACTTGCGGGTAGTGCAACTGTTGCTCGGTCACGCCGATATTTCGACCACACAGATCTATACCCATGTTGCGCGCGAGCGCCTCAAACACCTGCATGCCCAACATCATCCACGGGGTTAAATTAAGCCGGGATGGGCCGGCTAGTCCATAATGCTCCAGGCACGGTCACACGACCATCTTCTTAACGGCAACGAGGACAACATGGCAAAGACAAATTTTGGGTACGAAAAGCGGCAGCGCGAACTAGAAAAAAAACGCAAGGCCGAAGAGAAGCTCAGGCGCAAGAATGAACTCAAGCGCGAACCGGGTGACGCTAGCGCCAATGCCGATGCCGACGCCGACGCCGGGGCGGATGCCCCCGAAGCGCAATCGGCCGAAACTGCTCCGCAAGACGGCGCCTGAGCCGAAACGAGTAGTGGGGTGGCGCTCGGGCTCCGCCTTGTTTTCAAGGTGGAGCTCCTTGCGCATGCTGTCAATATAGGCGGGTCGCAGGTACGCTTCGCGCCAGATGCGACAGGCTGCCGGCGGGTGGGTCTGGAACGCGAAAAATCCCGATGAATAGCATGCAAGGCGTGGCTTTGCGTGACCGCAAACAGGGCGCCTGATTTGCGGGGAAGATTGATGGAATTGTCATGAGCGTTACGACTTTTTCCGTCTGTAAAGGATCTTTCCCGTGAGCGAGCAAAAGCAGGAATCGTCCGCCGGAGATATCCCGGCGGGCCCAGCTTGCGCCGGGCCCGATGGTGCCGATGCCGACACATCCGGTCGCGAAGCACTCGGTTGGCGCTACCGGTTCGTAGCGGCCATCGAACAGGCGCCAGGCGTCGCGGTACATTCGGTCGATGCCAACGGTATCGTGCGCTTCTGGAACCGAGCCTGCTTCCAGCTGTTCGGCGTTCCGGCCAGCCGTGCACTGGGCCAGCCCTTGAAGGCCATCGTCTCGCATCTCGACCACCAGGCCGAGTTCGACGAGACCGTGGCCGCCATCTGGCGCAACGGCATTCCCCCCGCGCCGCGCGACTGGAAGGTACAGTCGGCGGCAGGCCGCTGCCTGTGGATGCACTCGCACCATGTTCCGGTAATGCACCAGGGCCTGGTCCAGCAGGTGTTGTGCATCGAAATCGACATGACCGCGCACATGCAAGCCCAAGACAATCTGGTGCAGGCGGCGCGCGTGTTCCAGAATGCGCACGAGGCCATGATCGTCATGGATGCCGATTACCGGGTGCAGTTGGTCAACGGCGCGTTCACGGCGATCACCGGTTTCGATGCCGCCGACATCGTCGGTACCACGCTGGCCAATCTGCCCTGGGGCGAGGACGACACCGGCTTCTACGACAGCATCTGGTCCCAGCTCGACGGCAACGACCACTGGCAGGGCGAACTGGCGGCAAAGCGCAAGAACGGCGAGCGCTATACGGCCTCGGTGGCCTTGACCACCATCCGCGATGCGCATGGCGAGGCCAGCAGCTATATGGCCCTGCTCTCCGATATTACCGAGCGCAAGCGTGCCGAAGAGCAGGTCAGGCACCAGGCCGAGCACGACCCGCTGACCGGGCTGCCAAATCGCACGCTGTTTCTTGACCGTCTGCATCATGCGCTGGCCACCTGGCGCCGCCAGCACGCGCGCTTTGCGGTCTTGTTCCTCGACCTCGACCGTTTCAAGTCCATCAACGACAACAACGGCCACCAGGCCGGCGACGCGGTGCTGCGCGAGGTGGCCGCGCGCCTGCGTCGATGCGTGCGCCGGGTCGACACGATCAGCCGCCTCGGCGGCGACGAATTCGTCGTGCTCCTGGCCGATATCGGTGGCGCCGACCAGGCCGCCCACGTCGCCGCCACGGTCATGCAGGCCGTGGCCCATCCCATCGATGTCGATGGCCAGGAAATCGGCTTGTCGGCCTCGATCGGGATCGCGATCTGTCCGACCGACGGGCAAGATGTCGATACCCTGATGCACCATGCCGATGTGGCGATGTACCACGCCAAGCAAAACGGCCGCAATAGCTTCCGTTTTTTCAGTCCCGGAATGAACGCCCGCGTCGTCGAGCGCGGCCAGCTCGAACAGCGCCTGCGCCAGGCGCTCGAGCGTGGTGAGTTCTTGCTTGAATACCAGCCCGGCATCGATGTCCACAGCGGCCGGGTGGTCGGCGTCGAGGCCCTGCTCCGCTGGCGCCACCCCGAGCGCGGACTGCTGCTGCCGCATGCCTTCCTGCCAGTGGCCGAAGAATGCGGGCTGATCGTTCCAATCGGCGAATGGGCATTGCGCGAAGCTTGTCGCCAGGCGCGCAACTGGCGCGACGAAGGCTACACGCTGACGATGGCGGTGAACCTGTCCGACGTCCAGTTTCTGCATGCCAGGCTGCTCGACGCGGTCGATACCGCGCTCGAGGTTTCTGGCCTGGCGCCGGATTTGCTGCACCTGGAAATTACCGAAGGCGCACTGATGCAGGGCGACGGCTGCCTGGACGGCACCGTGGCCGCGTTGCGCGCACGCGGCGTGCTGCTCGATATCGACCGCTTCGGCACCGGCCTGGCCAGCCTGTCGTCGCTGCGGCGGTTTCCGCTGTCCAAACTGAAGATCGACCGCAGCTTTGTCAACGATATCGAGCACGACCCGGGCGACGCAGCCCTGATTCCGGCCATCATCGCCGTGGCGCGCAGCTTGCGCCTGCGGGTGGTCGCCGAAGGCGTCGAGACCGAAGAACAACTGCGTTTTCTACGCGAGCATGGCTGCGACGAATACCAGGGACTGTATGCCGCCGGTGCAAGCAACCGGCCGGATTTCACGCCGCGGCCAAGTTGCCCGCGTTACGGCAGCCAGGCCGCGCCAGCGCTGTGGCATAGGGGAGGCGGTCCGGTTTACTCCAAGCCGCCATGAAGCTGCCCGTCTTGCGGATACAACACGATGCGCGCCAGCACCTGGCCATGGTCCGAGGCTGGCGGCAGCGCCAGTTCGAGGTGGTCGTTGAGGTAGACCACGTCGATGACCTCGCCGATCGCGTTGGGCAGCAAGGGGTTGAATTCGTGCGACACCAATATGTGGTCGATGGTCGAGTGGCGGCTGTCGTGAACGATCGAGAAACCGACGTTGCGCTGCCCGTCCTGGTGGCGCCGCAGCCGCGCCGTATCGAACATGCGTTCGGCCAGTGGCGCGCCTTCGCCCAGCACGATCTCGGTGGTGACCGAATCGGCGACATCGTTGAAGTCGCCCAGCACCACGCGCGGACGCTGCCTGTCGCGCGCCATGTCGGTGAGCAACACGCGCAGCGCGGCCGCTTCTGTGCCGCGCCGGATCAGCGAGCGCAGGCAGGCGAGGGCGTACAGGTTCGGGTCTTCGCCGGTGTCGCCGCTGCGGTAGTCGGGACGGCGCGATTTGAGATGCACTACCACCACATCGACGACCAGCCCAGGCGCCAGCTCGATCACGGCATGCAGCGGCGCGCGCGTGAAGCGGTCGGGGTCGCGGCTGCCCGGTGGCATGGTGACGCTGCCGGGAAACAGCGGCAAGGCCTGGCCCGGGCTGGTCACTGGCAGGCGCGATACCAGCGCCACGCTCGGGGTCAGGCGCGGCGCCTCGGGGTCAGGATCGAAACCGAGGTGGCTCGCTTCGCGGTAGTGGCGGGTGCGCGCCAGCACCTCGCGCAGGCAGGCCTGTGAAAAAATCTCCTGGAAGCCGATCACGTCGGCGTTCAACAGGTCCAGTTGCTGTGCCGTCCAGTCAAGCTTGGCTTCGTATTCGGCGGGTGTGCACGGCTCGAGGTTGTCGTAGCAGCGCGTACCCGGCGGCGCCAGGTTAAAGGCATTGAAGGTGGCAAAGCGAATTTCTTGCTGCATAATAGAAACCCCCTTATGTTCGTCTTTAGCGTACCACGCATGGCCAAGAAAGAGCACGTGTCTGAAACTCCCGCGACGCAGTTCCTGCGCAAGCACGGCGTCGTCTTCACCGAGCATCCGTACGACTACGAAGAGCATGGCGGCACCACCGTGTCGTCGCGTGCCATTGGGGTTCCCGAGCACCATGTCGTGAAGACGCTGGTGATGCAGGACGAAGCTGCCCGGCCCATGATCGTGCTCATGCACGGCGACCGCAAGGTATCGACCAAGAATTTGGCGCGAGTGATTGCGTGCAAATCGGTCGAGCCCTGCAAGATCGATGTGGCGCAGCGCCATTCGGGCTACCTGGTGGGCGGCACCTCGCCATTTGGCACCCGCAAGCCGATGCCGGTGTATGTCGAGGCATCGGTGCTGGCGCTCGACAGAATCTACATCAACGGCGGCCGGCGCGGCTATCTGGTTGGCATCGATCCCGCGGTCCTGAGCGATCTACTCGGCGCGCGCCCGGTGCAATGCGCGCTGGCCGAGTGAGCTACCGGGCGGCTATCCGATGGTGTATATTCCGTGCGCCCTATGCTACTTGGCAATTTTGAAGCGACACCAAACCCAATAGACCAGATGCCTACCCTGATAGCCACCATTGCCGCTTACCTGATCGGCTCGATTTCCTTTGCGGTCGTGATGAGCCGGGTGTTCCGCCTGTCCGACCCGCGCACCTACGGCTCCAAGAACCCGGGCGCGACCAATGTGCTGCGCAGCGGTAACAAGAAAGCCGCGATCGCCACCCTGATCGGCGACGGCTTCAAGGGCTGGCTGGCGGTCTGGCTCACGATCGAATATGGTCCGCAATTTGGTCTCGACGACGGCGCCGTAGCGCTGGTTGCCATTGCCGTGTTCCTGGGCCACCTGTGGCCGGTATTTTTCCGCTTCGTCGGCGGCAAGGGCGTGGCGACGGCGCTGGGCGTGCTGCTCGGGATTAACGTCTGGCTCGGACTGGCGACCCTGGCCACCTGGCTGATCGTGGCGTATGCCTTCCGCTATTCGTCATTGGCGGCGCTGATCGCTTCGGTGTTCGCACCGTTTTATTACGGACTGCTGTTCGGCGTGGACGAGATCCTGTTCGCGGTGGTGACCATGAGCGCGCTGCTGCTGTACCGGCATAGCGGCAATATCGCCAACCTGGTGGCGGGCAAAGAGTCGAAGATAGGCGCGAAGTCGGCGGGGGCGAAGAAAAGCTGAGGCTGGCGGCCTTCGCCTTCGCCTTCGCCAGCGTACGCCACGCAAGCACCCACTCGCGTTACCATATCGCCATCTGGCACCCAGGTGCCGCAACGAACACAAAGGTGGCGTCTATGACCAAACAACTCAGGATCGATTTCGTATCGGATATCTCGTGCCCGTGGTGCGTGATCGGCTACAAGGCACTGGAGCAAGCGCTCGTCAGCCTCGGCGGTGAAGTCACGGTAGACCTGCATTTCCAGCCCTTCGAGCTGAACCCGGACATGGGTCCGGACGGCCAGGACATCGTCGAGCACATCACCGAGAAATACGGCGCTACCGCCGAAGACCAGGCGCGTAGCCGCGAGATGATTCGCCAGCGTGGTTCGGACCTCGGTTTCGTCTTCGAGATGGAACGGCGCGGCCGCATCTACAATACCTTCGACGCCCACCGGCTGCTGGCCTGGGCCGAACAGGTCGGCCGCCAGCGCGAGCTCAAGCTGGCGCTGTTCGAGGCCTATTTCACCCATTGCGAAGACCCCAGCAACCACGACGCGCTGCTGCGCGCCGTCGAGCGGATCGGCATGGATGTCGAGACGGCCACCCGCATTCTCCAGTCGGATGAATACGCCGACGAAGTGCGCGAACGCGAGCAGTTCTTCCAGCGCGCCGGCATTCGTTCGGTGCCAGCCATTATCATCAACCAGCGCCACCTGATCTCGGGTGGCCAGCCGCCCGAAGTATTCGAGCAGGCGCTGCGCGACATCGCCGCGAAAATGGAAGCGGCGCCGGGCGAGCCGGCGCCGCAGTAAGCCTCAATCAACGGTTTACTTCAGATCCAGCACCACCGGCTGGTGGTCCGAGGCCGCCGTTTCCGACTGCACTTCAACCGTCTCGACGCGCGGCGCCAGGTCTTCGGTGACAAAGAAATGGTCATAGCATTCCGGGCGGTCGGGCCAGGCATAGCCATGCAGGCCGGTGGTCGGCGCACGCGCGACGTTGCCGTGTGCCACCCGCCAGGCATCGAGGAAGGGCGGGGCGCCGCCCTCGAGCGGCGCCAGCAGGGCCTGGTAGTCGTCGGCATCGGGCGCGAAATTGAAATCGCCGCACAGGATCGCCGAGGCCGGCCGGAAGCCCAGCTGGTAGGGCGCGTCGAGGTTTGGATCGGGCTGGAAGATGCGCGAACGGGCGCTGGCCTCGGCATGCAGTTCGCGGATGCGGTGCACCTGCGCCATGCGCTGCAGCGGCGAGTAGTACTCGAGATGCGTGGTCATCAGGCGCAGCTTGCCGTTGGGCGCGTCGAGCACGGTCTCGATGAGGCCGCGCGGCATGCCGGCCGGATTGCCCGGGTCGGCCGGCCAGGGCAGCAGGTGGCGGTGCACTTGCGAAATCCGGTATTTCGAGAGGATCAGGTTGCCAAACAGGCGCGGCGAGTTGTTCTTGTAGAGCTCGCTAGGGGCATGCTCCATCATGTGGTAGCCCCCAAACGCGCCGCCGAGCTGCTTGAACTGGTTCGCGGTAGCGCCCCCATTCAGTTCCGGATGATTGGCCGCAACTTCTTGCAGGCACACGACATCCGGATTCAGCCGCCGCAAGACGTCGATGATCGCATGGATGCGAATTCGCCCGTCCTTGCCACAGCCCCAGTGAATGTTCCAACTTACTACGCGCATCGCAAACCCTCCGTGAATCTTAACCGTCGGATATTGCCACCGTTTGGCACGGGGCGGTCACACCGTAGGATCGATGTCAGGCTTGCAAGTTCAATATCGCTTGCACGTTACCGCTGCGGCGATTAGGCCTGCTTCAGGCAAGTTCAGGCAGCTTCGAGCTCGTCTAGCGGCCAGCGTGGACGCACATTGAAGGCATAGTCGCGCTGGGCCAGCGCCGGGTTGCGCTCGAGGCGCAGGGCGCCGGCAAAGGCGATCATGGCGCCGTTATCGGTGCAGAATTCCAGTTCCGGGTAATACACCTTGAACCTGCGCTTGACGGCTGCGGCGTCGAGCGACGCGCGCAGTTGCTTGTTGGCACCGACGCCGCCGGCGATCACCAGCCGCGTCAAGCCGGTGTGACGCAGCGCATTGACGCACTTTGCCGTCAGCACGTCCACGATCGCGTCGACGAAGCCGCGCGCGATATTGGCCTTGTCCTGCTCGCAGATGTTGGCGACCACTTTCTGCTCGTGGTTCTTGACGACCGTGAGCACCGCGGTCTTCAGGCCCGAGAAGCTGAAGTTGAAATCCTTCGAATGCAGCATCGGGCGCGGCAGGGTATAGGCCGCCGGGTCGCCAAATTCGGCCAGGCGTGAAATTGCCGGCCCGCCCGGATAGCCCAGCCCCAGCAGCTTGGCCGATTTGTCGAACGCCTCGCCGGCGGCATCGTCGAGCGTCTCGCCCAGCAGGGCGTAGCGGCCGACGCCGTCGACCCGCATCAGCTGGGTGTGGCCGCCCGAGACCAGCAGGGCAAGAAAAGGAAACTCCGGGCGCTCGCTGGCCAGCAGCGGCGAAAGCAGGTGCCCTTCGAGGTGATGCACGCCGAGCACCGGCTTGTCGAGCGCCAGCGCCAGGCTGCAGGCGACCGACGAGCCCACCAGCAGCGCTCCGGCCAGGCCCGGCCCCTGGGTGTAGGCGATGGCGTCGATGGCCGCCATGTCGATGCCGGCGCGCTCGAGTACTTCTTGCAGCAGCGGCAGCGCGCGCCGGATGTGGTCGCGCGAGGCCAGTTCGGGCACGACGCCACCGTATTCCTCGTGCATCGCCACCTGCGAATGCAGGGCATGGGACAGCAGCCCGCGCTCGGTGTCATACAGAGCCAGGCCGGTTTCATCGCAGGAAGATTCGACGCCGAGTACGATCATGGGAAATTTAACTGATAAAGCGCAATCCGCCATTGTAGCGTAGGGCGGCCGCCCTGGCCGACCACCCTATGGGCGCTGCAACAATTCCATGTGCGCACTGCGCAGCATCGTTTCGGTTTCTTCCCACCCGATGCAGCCATCGGTCACCGAACAGCCGTATTTCAGTTGCGACAAGTCTGCTGGAATCGCCTGGGACCCGCTGACGATGTTCGATTCGATCATCACTCCCACCAGCGAGCCGGTGCCGTGCTTGATCTGCTGGATCACGTCCGACATCACCAGCGGCTGCAGCTCCGGCTTCTTGTAGCTGTTGGCATGCGAACAGTCCACCACCAGGTTGGCCGGCAGCCCGGCCTTGGCCAGCGCCTGCTCCGCAATGGCCACCGACACCGAATCGTAGTTCGGACGACCGCCGCCGCCGCGCAGCACCACGTGGCCATAGGCATTGCCGCTGGTGCGCACGATCGACACCGAGCCCTGGCCATTGATGCCCAAGAAGGCGTGCGGGCTGGCCGAGGACTGCACCGCATTCACGGCGATGCTGACGTCGCCGTCGGTGCCGTTCTTGAAGCCGACCGGGGTCGACAGGCCGGACGACATCTCGCGGTGGGTCTGCGATTCGGTGGTGCGCGCGCCGATGGCGGTCCAGGCAATCAGGTCGCCCAGGTATTGCGGCGAGATCGGATCGAGCGCCTCGGTTGCGGTTGGCAGGCCCAGTTCGCAGACGTCGAGCAGGAAGCGGCGCGCGCGTTGCATGCCGATGTCGACGCGGAACGAGTCGTCCATGAACGGATCGTTGATATACCCTTTCCAGCCGGTAGTCGTGCGCGGTTTTTCGAAATATACCCGCATCACCAGCACCATCGTGTCAGCGACCTCTGCCTGCAAGGCCTTGAGGCGGCGCGCGTAGTCCAGTCCGGCTTCCGGATCGTGGATCGAGCAGGGGCCAACAACCACGAACAGGCGCTTGTCCTGGCGGTCGAGGATATTGCGCAGCGTTTCGCGGCCCTGCATCACCGTGGCGAACGCGCGGTCGGTCAGCGGCAGCGAGGCGTGGAGTTCGTTCGGCGTCGGCATCTGCGCGAACGAACTGACGTTGGTGTTTTCGATGGCAGGCGTATTGATCATGGTGCAGTGGTGTCAAGAGGGAATATCAAGTGTAGACTGAAAATGCTGCACGTGCACAGGCAGCCTGCGCCGGCTTGCCGCAAGCGCGCCCTGGCGCACGGCTGCGCCAAGGCGTTGTATGCTCCAGGATATGGACAAGACAACTGAACGATTTGCCGCTGCGCCCTTTATCAAAGAGATAGGCCGCGGCGTGAAAGGGGCGCGCAGCATGTCGCGCGCCGATGCGCGCGCACTGTACACCGCCATGCTCGAGCGCCGCGTGTCCGACCTGGAGCTGGGCGCCATCTTGCTGGCGATGCGGATCAAGGGCGAGTCGGTGGAGGAACTGGCCGGCTTCATGGATGCCGCCGAAAGCTCTTTCGCACCCTTGCCGGCGCCACCGGGGCACTATGCTCCGGTCTTGATCCCGAGCTACAACGGCGCGCGCAAGCTGGCCAACCTGACGCCCTTGCTGGCGCTGCTGCTGGCGCGCGAAGGCGTGCCGACCCTGGTGCATGGCGTGCGCAATGATCCGGGTCGCATCACCAGCGCCGAAATCCTGGCCGAGCTGGGCCTGGCCGAAGCAGGCTCTACAGCCGAAATCCTGGATGCGGCGGCGGCAGGCCGTCCGGCCTTCATGCCGATCGAACGCCTGGCCCCCGAATTGGCCCACATGCTGTCGCTACGGCGCATTCTGGGTGTGCGCAATTCCACCCACACCTTGGTCAAGATATTGCAGCCCTTTGCCTGCCCAGCCCTGCGGCTGGTGTCGTATACCCATCCCGAATACCTGGAAACCCTGGGCGCTTATTTCACCACCAGCGCGCCGCCCGAGCGGGGCGACGCCTTCCTGATGCGCGGCACCGAGGGCGAGACCGTTGCCAATCCCCACCGGGCCCAGCAAATCGACTGGTTCCACGGCGGCGAGCGCAGCCTGCTGGTCGAGCGCGATGCGCCGGCCGACGAACTGGCCGTGGTGCCCGAGGCGCGCGATGCGGCAACCACTGCCGCCTGGATCGCCGCCGCATTGCGCGGCGACGTGCCGATTCCACGTCCGATTGTGGCGCAAGTGGCGCAATGCCTACAGGTAGCGCGCGCCCTGCGTAGCTGAACCGGCGCACCGCGCCGGCAATGGCGTTATGCCGATTCCAGGCCACCCGCAAGGTGGCCTGTTTTACGTGGGCGATCGTAGAAATGTTGGATCGCAACAACGTTTGTTTGGCTAAAACATATGTTTATGCGCGCAGGGTAAATGTTTTCTCGTGAAACATTTTAGCGACAAAATGTCAGGAATCTTCCATGAACTGGCGGTATATACGTACAACTTTTGGTAATCGTTGCGACCGCACTTGTATAGACACATATTCGCTTAACAATTATTGATGAAATTGACAATAGTTTTATTGCCTGGAACCGACAGAGTTGCTGATGTAACGCAAAAAGCCGTTATTATTTTCTTGCAACATAGCAAAACGATACTGAACAGCAACGCTTGATGTTTCTTGGAATACAAGGTTGCTACAAGTTCGTCAGAATAGTTCGGCGAAAAATGCCGCTCCATCACACTCTGAAGGAAGACAAGAATGACCAAGCTCGCTCGCTTTACCTCGACCCACCTTCCACTGGCCGCAATGGCATTGGCCATCGCCGCGACCGTTGCCGCCGGCAGCGCGAATGCCGCCAGCACGCAGGCAGCCACGTCCAGTACCGTGGTCACCCCGATCAACATCGTCAAGGCTGCCGACCTGTCGTTCGGCAGTTTCGCACCGAGCGGTTCCGCCGGCACCGTCACCGTCAGCCCGAACAACGCGCGCGGCGTGACCGGCGGCGTTACCGCCATGGCCGGCGGCAGCACCGCAGCCCAGTTCACCGTAACCGGCCAGGCAAGCTCGACCTATTCGATCAGCGTTGTCGGCACCACGCTGACCTCGGATGCGAACACGATGGCGTTTACCCCGATCACCGACCTGACCGCCAGCGCCATTACTTCCGGTACCGTCACGAGCGGCACCCTGACCGCTGGCACGCAAACGATCTATGTCGGCGGCATCCTGAGCGTCGGCGCCAACCAGGTGGCTGGCAGCTACAGCGGCACCGTCACCGCTACCGTCGACTACAACTGACACCGGCACGGCGGCGCAGTCTGTCCAGAACCATGCAGCCAGCTCGCTACCCGGCAGTCCTGGCCGCCGCCACCGTCATGCTGGCGGCGCTGGCACTGCCGTGCCAGCGCGCCGCCCAGGCCCAGCAGCTTTCGGTCAGCAACATGAGCAACCTCGACTTTGGCCGCTTCGTTGCCGGCAGCGGCGGCACGGTCGTGCTCAGTGCGGCCGGCGTGCGCTCGCGCACCGGGGGTGTCATCCTGCTTACTTCCCCGGCGACCGGCCCAGCCCGGTTCAACATCGGCAAGAGCGGCAACGGTGCCGGCGGCAAGGCAGTGATCATTTCCCTGCCGTCAAATGGCAGCGTCAGGCTAAGCAGTGGCGCCCATTCGATGGCGGTCAACAGCTTCGTCAACAATCCGCAGTCGATCGCTTCCGTCCCCAATGGTGGCGTTGCGCTGGGGGTCGGTGCAACCCTGGTCGTGGCACCCAACCAGCCGCCGGGCAACTACACCGGCTCGTTTCCCCTGACCGTTAATTATCAGTAGGACTACATCATGTTTTTCTCCCCGTTCGTCTCCGCTGCCCTGTTTCGCCTGCGCCAGGCGAAGCCCGGCCTGCTCGCCTGCCTGCTGCTGGCGCCATGCTTGCCCGCGCATGCCGAACTAATGCTGCACCCGACGCGCATCGTGTTCGACAAGAACCTGCGTGCGGCCCAGATCGAGCTGATCAACAATGGCAGCAAGCCGGCCAGCTACCGCATCGCGCTGGTGAACCGCCGCATGACCGAAGCCGGCCAGTTCGAGGCCGCAGACCAGGCGCTGGAAGGGGAGCGCTTTGCCGACGCGATGCTGCGCTATTCGCCGCGCCAGGTGACGCTGCAGCCGGGTACCGCGCAGACGGTAAGGATCATGTTGCGCAAGCCGGCCGAACTGGCCGACGGCGAATACCGCTCGCACCTGCTGTTCGACAAGCTACCGGAAGTCGCAGGCAATGCCAGCATCGAAAACCGCGGCGCCGAGGACGGCAAGATCGGCGTGGCGATCAATGCGATGGTCGGCGCCTCGGTGCCGGTGATCGTGCGCCATGGTAGCGTGGATGCACGGGTGAGCCTGGGCGCTCTCGCGTTGCAGCGCGACAGCGCCGGGCGCTCGCTGCTGACCCTGCGGTTCGAGCGCGCAGGCAGCAGCTCGGTGTATGGCGACGTGAGCGTGACGTTTACGCCGCGCGGCGGCAAGCCGCTCAACCTGGCCCAGGTGGGCGGACTGGCGGTGTACGCGCCCAACCCGGTGCGCCAGGCTACGCTCCCGCTGCAGGCCCCGGCCGGGGTGGCGCTCGCTGGCGGCACGCTCGACGTCGCCTATCACGACCGTCCGGAGGCGGGCGGCAAGCTGCTGGCGCAGGCCAGCCTGCATCTGCCGTGATGCCAGCCCGATGGTCCGGGAGCTTCCTTTGTCAATGTTTTTTGAGCAATAATCGTGGTGCAGGGCTGACCGCCGGTTAGCCACCACCAGGCGCTAGCACGCGCCTCCAGGCCCCATGCAGGTTTTTCGAACCGGATTACTCGTTGCAGGATTGATGTTGCTGCCGGCCTTGGCGCCGGTGGCGGCGGCGCCATCGCAGCAATCCGAGGCCAACCTGGTGCTGCTGGAAGTGCGGCTCGGCAACCAGCTGCTGTCCGATGCCGTAACCGGCTACGAGATCGGCCGCGATGTCTTTTTGCCGCTGGGCGAACTGGCGCGCCTGCTGACCCTGGCGATCCGCGTGGTGCCGGGCGAGGGACGTGCCAGCGGTTTCATCCTCAGCCAGGAGCGCGCCTTCAGCCTCGACGTGCCCGGGCGCGTGCTCGATTCGGCTGGCCGCCGCGAAGAGCTCGACCGTTCGCAGTTCAAGCTGCTGTCCGATGATATCTACGTGGCCAGCAAGACCTTGCAGCGCTGGCTGCCGGTCGACCTCGAGCTGGACATGTCGAGCCTGGCCCTGAAGGTGCGCCCGCGCGAGCAATTGCCACTGCAAGCCCGGCTGGAGCGGCGCAAGCATGGCAGCGCGCCGGGTGCGCCGGGCGGGTATGCCGATCCTGGCTACCCGCGCCTGGCCACGCCTTACCGGCTGGCCGACCTGCCCTTCATCGACCAGACCTTTGGGCTGTCCGCGAGCAAGACGGATGGCCGGCGCCAGGCCGACGCGGCCTATACGGCCTACCTCACCACCGACCTGCTCGGCATGGAGGCCGCGCTATATGCCAGCCGCAACCGGCAAGACCCGTCCTCGGGCCTGCGCCTGACGCTGGGCCGCAACGACCCCGATGCCGGCCTGCTCGGACCGCTTCATGCGCGTACCGCGCTGTTCGGCAGCGTGCCCTTGCCGGGGGTGGCGAATATCTCGCCGAGTAGCGCGACCGGCAATGGCCTGCTGGTCAGCAACCGGCCGCTCAACCAGCCGACCAGCTTCGACCGCCACACGCTGCAGGGCGCGCTGCCGCCAGGCTGGGACGTCGAGCTGTTCTACAACGATGCGCTGGTCGGCTTCCAGCAATCGCGCCCGGACGGCAAGTACAGTTTCGAAGACCAGTTGCTGGCCTACGGCCCCAACGAGTTCCGGCTGGTGTTCCATGGCCCGCTGGGCCAGCTGCGCGTGGAGCGCCAGAGTTTCTTGCTGGAGCAGTCGGCGGTGCCGCGTGGCGCGCTGTATTACGACGCCGGCGCCCACCGCGACCTGGCAGGGCGCGCCAGGGCGCTGGCGCAATTCGAATGGGGCGTGAGCGAGCGCATCAATGCGCTGGGCGGCTGGCAGCGCGTGCCGCTGCTCGACGGCAGCGCGCGCAGCTATGCCAACCTGGGCCTGCGCGCCTACTGGAACAGCCTGATCGCCACGGCTGACGCGGCCCGCGCCGACGATGGCGGCACGCTCGCCCAGCTCGGCCTGAAGACGCGGCTCGGCAACGTCGCCGTGTCGGCCAGCCATGCGCAGCTGGACAACTTCAGCAGCGACTTCTTCAGCCAGGGGGGCGACCCGGTGCGCAGCCGCGACGAGGTGCGCGCCGATGGCGTCGTCGCTGCCGGCGGCAACCGGTTTTTTCCGGTGGCGCTGCAGTTGCGGCACGACCGGCTGGCCTCAAGCACCCGCAAGCTCGACGTGCAGGCCCGGATCTCGGCCTACCTTGACGGCATTGCGCTGACCAATGCGCTACGCTGGCAAAAGCTCGGCAGCCAGGAGCTGGCCGACGGCTTGTTTCAGGTCAGCCGCCGGGTGGCAGGTATCGGCCTGAGCGGGCAGCTGCAGTACACGCTCACGCCCAATGCGACGCTTGGTAGTGCGGCGGTATCGGCCGACTATTACCTGAACGACGGTTACCTGCTCAACCTTGGCTTGACGCGCACCTTTCTGGACCGCGGGCTGCGCGCCACCGGCGCCCTCAACAAGAGCCTGGGCAGCTACGGACTGGGCATCAACGCGTATTACGCGAACCGCCGCGACTACGGCCTGGGCATGCAGTTCTTCATGGCCATGGGGCTGGAGCCGCGCGCCAGCCGCCTGATGCTCGACGCCCAGCCGATGGCCAACATGGGTGCGGCCTCGATCCGCGTCTTCCTCGACAAGGACCTGAACGGCATCATGGACGGCAGCGACGAAGCCATCGCCAATGCCGGCTTTACGGTCAATGGCGCCAACTATGCGGTGCGCACCGGCGCCAGCGGCATTGCCTACCTGGCGCGCCTGCCGACCCACCAGCATACCGACATCGCCCTCGATCCAGGTACGCTCGACGACCCGCAATGGCAGCCGCGCCTGCCTGGCGTACGCATCGTGCCGCGCCCGGGCAAGGTGAGCCAGGTCGAATTCGCGGTTCACCTCACGGGCGAGATCGACGGCACTACCTACCTGTATGCGAACGGCGCGCGGCGCGCGATCGGCGACCTGCAGCTGGAACTGGTCGATGCCTCGCGCAAGGTGGTGGCCAGCATTACCAGTGCGGCGGACGGCTATTACGTCCTTACCGGCGTTTTTCCAGGCAACTACTTTCTGCGCGTGTCGCCGCAGCAGCTCAAGCGGCTGGGCCTGACCGATACGGGCATGCACATGATTACCATCGAACCCGACGGAACGGTGCTCAATGGGCGCGACCTCGATGTGCGGGCGATGGATGAAGCCTAGGATGGCAGCGGCGCCCGAACCGGATACAATGCCCGGTTTGGCGATTTCTTCGCCAGCGCAAGGACACGGCAAGCATGGCAAAACACTACGATGTGGCAGTAATCGGCGCGGGCGCGGCCGGCATGATGTGCGCGGCGGTCGCCGGCCGACGCGGCAAGAGCGTGCTGCTGATCGACCATGCCACCAAGCTGGCCGAGAAGATCCGCATCTCTGGCGGCGGACGCTGCAATTTCACGAACATTAACGCCGGGCCGGCCAATTTTTTGTCGCAGAACCCGCATTTCTGCCGCAGCGCCCTGGCGCGCTACACCGCCCAGGACTTCCTCGACCTGGTCAAGAAGCACCGCATTCCGCACCACGAGAAGCACAAGGGCCAGCTGTTCTGTACCGAATCGTCCGAACACATCATCCAGATGCTGCGCGACGAATGCGATGCGGGCGAGGTCAGCTGGCGCATGCCGTGCAAGGTCGGCGCCATCGAGCAGCGTGACGGCGGTTTCCACATCACGCTGGACGACGGCGATGTCGCCTGCGACAGCGTGGTAATCGCCACCGGCGGCCTGTCGATCCCGAAAATCGGCGCGACCGACTTCGGTTACTGCATCGCTACCCAGTTCGGGCTGCAGATCGTCGAACCGCGTCCCGGCCTGGTGCCGCTGACCTTCGACGGACCGAGCTGGGAAGTGTTCGCGCCGCTGGCCGGCATCGCGCTGGAAGTCGAGGTGAGCACCGGCAGCGCAGGAAAAGCCAAAGGCGGGAAGGGCGGCCAGTCGAGGGGCGGCCATTTCCGCGAAGACCTGCTGTTTACCCACCGCGGCCTGTCCGGCCCGGCGATCCTGCAAATTTCGAGCTATTGGCAGCCCGGCACCCCGATCGTGCTGAACCTGCTGCCCGACATGGATGTGGCCGAGGAGCTGATCGGCGCCAAGACCACCGTCAAGAAGCAACTCGGCAACGTACTGACCCAGTGGCTGCCGGCGCGGCTGGTCGATGGCCTGCTGGCGGCCAACGGTTTCGCGCCCGACGCGCGCCTGGCCGACATGGCCGACGCCAGGCTGCGCAAGCTGGGCGACGCCATCAACCGCTGGGAGATCGTGCCGACCGGTTCGGAAGGCTACCGGAAGGCCGAGGTGACGCTGGGCGGCGTCGATACGCGTGAACTGTCCCAGCAGACCATGATGGCCAACAAGGTGCCGGGCCTATATTTCATCGGCGAATCGGTCGATGTGACCGGCTGGCTGGGCGGCTACAACTTCCAGTGGGCATGGGCATCCGGATTTGTCGCCGGCAGCAGCGTCTGACCGCCCATCGCCTGTGGAAATTGCGGAACAGGTCGATAAAACCTTCCACTGATCCGCAAACAATGCTAAACTTTCGTTCTTCATAAATCCAACGGTTTCATTTTTACATGACCACTATCCGCCTTAAAGAAAACGAGCCGTTCGAAGTCGCCATGCGTCGCTTCAAGCGCACTATCGAAAAAACTGGTCTGCTGACCGAACTGCGCGCACGCGAGTTCTACGAAAAGCCAACTGCAGAGCGCAAGCGCAAGCTGGCCGCTGCCGTGAAGCGCCACTACAAGCGCATCCGCAGCCAGCAACTGCCAAAGAAACTGTTCTAAGACGGCATCGCCGGCGCGATCCGGTGACTTTGCTGTCCCGGCGAGTCGCACATTGCCAGGAAGCCCGCTCCGGTAGCCACCGCGGCGGGTTTTGTCGTTGGCGCCTGTTATTTCTACCTAACATTGTTATTCATCCCAGACGGAGATCCCATGAGCCTGAAAGCACAACTGACCGAGGACATGAAGGCGGCCATGCGCGCCAAGGAAAGCGGCCGCCTGAACACCATCCGCCTGATGCTTGCCGACATCAAGCGCCGGGAAGTGGACGAGCAGATCGAACTGGACGATACCCAGGTGCTGGCCATCATTGAAAAGATGATCAAGCAGCGCAAGGATTCGATCTCGCAGTTCGAGGCTGGCGGCCGCGCCGACCTGGCCGATATCGAAAAAGCCGAACTGGTCATCCTGGCGGCCTACATGCCGGCTGGCCTGTCCGACGACGAAGTGGCCGCTGAAGTTGCCGCCGCCGTGGCCGCCACCGGCGCCGCCGGCCCGCAGGACATGGGCAAGGTGATGGGGGTGCTCAAGCCGAAGCTGGCAGGGCGGGCCGACATGACCGCGGTGTCGGCGCTGGTAAAGAAGGCCTTGGCCGGCGGCTGACAGCTGCGCTCGAACGCGTGGGCAGGGATTGCCCACGCTTCGGGAGGCGGAATGCCAAATTCAACCTGGCAATTGCCTTGTCCTAAATCAATTTGCAGTCAGCGCCGCGGTATAGTCTGGTCTGAGCTGAGACAAACACTGAGTACCACTAGTGATTCCGCAATCATTCATTACCGATTTGCTCAACCGTGTCGATATCGTCGATGTCGTGGGCCGCTACGTCCAGCTGAAAAAGGGCGGCGCCAATTTCATGGGGCTGTGCCCCTTCCATAACGAAAAATCCCCCAGCTTCACCGTTAGCCCAACCAAGCAGTTCTACCACTGCTTCGGCTGCGGCGCCCATGGCACCTCGATCGGTTTTTTGATCGAATACTCGGGCATGGGCTTCGTCGATGCCGTCAAGGACCTGGCCCAGGGCGCGGGCATGGTGGTGCCAGAGGCCGACGACAAGATTCCGCCGCAGCAGCGCGCCGCCCAGCAGGCGCAGGCGCTGGCCATGACCGATGCGCTGACCCAGGCCTGCACCTTTTACCGCGCCCAGTTGCGCGAGGCGCCCAATGCCATTGCCTACCTCAAGAACCGCGGCCTGACCGGCGAAGTCGCGGCCCGTTTCGGCATGGGGTACGCGCCCGGCGGCTGGGATAACCTGCGGTCGGTCTTCCCCGACTACGAGGCGCTGGCGCTGGTCGAGTCGGGCCTGGTGATCGACAAGGTGGACGAAGACGGCGGCAACAAGAAGCGCTACGACCGTTTCCGGGAGCGCATCATGTTCCCGATACGTAACACCAAGGGGCAGGTGATCGGCTTCGGCGGCCGCGTGCTCGATTCAGGCGAGCCAAAATACCTGAACTCCCCGGAAACCCCGCTGTTCCAGAAAGGCCTGGAGCTGTACGGCCTGTTCGAGGCGCGCCAGTCGATCCGCGACACCGGCTACGTGCTGGTGACCGAGGGCTATATGGATGTCGTCGCACTGGCCCAGCTCGGGTTTCCGCAGGCTGTTGCCACCCTTGGCACCGCCTGCACCAGCACCCACGTGCAAAAGCTGCTGCGCCAGACCGACACCGTGGTGTTCAGCTTCGATGGCGACAAGGCCGGCCGCCGCGCAGCCCGCCGCGCGCTCGAAGCCTGCCTGCCGCAAGTGAACGACGACAAGATCATCAAGTTTCTGTTCCTGCCGCCGGAGCACGACCCGGACAGTTTCGTGCGCGAATATGGTGGCGACGCATTTGCCCAGGAAATCAACGAGGCCATGCCGCTGTCGCAATTCTTGCTGCGCGAAGTCACTACCGAGCACGACCTGGCCACGCCGGAAGGCCGCGCCCACGCCCAGTTCGAAGCCAAGCCACTGCTGCAATCGATGGCGCCGACCGCGCTGCGGCTGCAGATCGTGCGCGGCCTGGCCAGCCTGACCGAGTCCACCCCGGCCGAACTCGAAGCCCTGTTCGAACTGTCGAAGCCGGTATCGGTGATCCGCAAGGCGCCGCCGCGCCAGGGCCGGCCCCAGCCAGTGGGCTTGCCTCTGCAAATGCTACGCATCCTGGTATCGCATCCGCACCTGGCCTTGCTGCTGGACGAGACCATCTTGCAATCGTTCGATTTCCTGGGGCAAGATGATGCCGACAGCTTGCGTTACCTGGCGAGCGTGGCGCAAGCACTGGGCGAGCACGGCAACTTCGCTGCACTGTCGCAGCAACTGAAAGAGGTAACGGGGGTGTACGACAGCATCATCTCGGAAATCGCTGCCGAACCGGAATCGGATATTGATGCCGATCGAATCTGTCTCATGAGCGCCGTACGCGAAATTAAGATTGACACGTTAAAGAAAGAGAGCAACCAGTTGTTGTCTTCTTCCAGCATGACCCCAGATCAGGTAACGCGCTATCGTGAAATTGCCGCGGAGCTAGACGCGCTTGACAAGGAGGCAATTGCCGAACGAGCGCCGCGCTGACGCTCTGCCGCATAGTGCCGGCAGGCAGTCTTCGCGACTGGAAAAACTAGGGGTGCGTGCTATAATAAAACGCTAACTATTGCAATCTTTGAAACCCTTTTTCGTTTCGACTGGGGTAGTGAGTTTGGGTTAGCGGGGCAACGGAAGTTGCTTGCAGGGTGATGTAAGGTGACAAGAAAGTTTATCTTTAACCATCGTAAAGTGTGAGTCGTCGTGACTTCGAAAGCGCCTGTGCCAACCAAGAAACCCGAAACCAAACTGGCTGAAAAAGCCACGAGAGCGTCCGCCACCGTGGACAAAGGTCAAGACACGGCCGAGGTTCGTACGGCGAGCCCGGCACCAGTGAGCCAGACCACCGATGCAGCCGCATTGGCCGCAATCGATACGTCCGGTTATGTCCTGCCATCCGTCAAGGTGCCGGGACGCCGCGGGCGCAAGCCGAAGGAATTCACGCCCGAGAACGACGAGATCGCCGCCCTCAACGCGGTTGAGCGCGCCGAACTGAAGGCCGCGGACAAGGCCAAGGCCAAGGACCGCAAGGCCAAGGAAAAAGCGCTGCTGAAAGACGCCTTCTCGTCGGATACCGAAGCGAGCGAAGAAGAACTCGAGATTCGCCGCAACAAGCTCAAGGCCCTGATCAAGTCGGGCAAGGAGCGCGGTTTCCTCACGTATTCCGAGATCAACGACCACCTGCCAGAGAACATCGTCGATCCGGAAGCGATCGAAGGCATCATCGGCACCTTCAACGACATGGGCATTGCCGTCTACGAGCACGCGCCCGATGCCGAGACCCTGCTGCTGTCCGACAATGTCGCCACCGTCACAAGCGACGATGAAGCCGAAGCCGCCGCCGAGGCCGCCCTGTCGACCGTCGACTCCGACTTTGGCCGCACCACCGATCCGGTCCGCATGTACATGCGCGAGATGGGCTCGGTCGAGCTGCTGACCCGCGAAGGCGAAATCGAGATCGCCAAGCGCATCGAACATGGCCTGAAAGACATGATCCAGGCGATCTCGGCCTGCCCGGTGACGATTGCCGAAATCATCGACGCCGCCAGCAAGATTGACAAGGACGAGATCAAGATCGACGAAATCGTCGACGGCCTGGTCGACGCCGAAGGCGAGGAGCAGAATGTGCAGGTTCCCGCGGCCGCGACCTCGTCCGACGACGACGAAGACGACGACGACGCAGAAGAAGGCGCCGAAGAAGAAGAAGAGGAAGAAGCCGCCAGCGCATCGGGCGCAGCCGGCTATTCGGCCGAGCAGCTCGAAGCGCTGAAGCAGTCGGCGCTGGCCAAGTTCAGCCACATCGCCCAGCAATTCGACAAGATGCGCAAGGCCTTCGAGAAAGACGGCTACAACAGCAAGGCCTACGTCAAGGCGCAAGAGGCGATCTCCAACGAGCTGCTGGGCATCCGCTTCACGGCAAAAGTGGTAGAAAAGCTGTGCGACACGCTGCGCGGCCAGGTCGACGAAGTGCGCCACATCGAAAAGCAGATCCTCGACGTCGCCGTGAACCGCTGCGGCATGCCGCGCGCTCACTTCATCAAGGTCTTCCCCGGCAACGAAACCAACCTGGAATGGGTCGATGGAGAAGTTGACGCCGGCCACGCCTATAGCGCCATCCTAGGCCGCAACATCCCGACCATCAAGGAACTGCAGCAACGCCTGATCGACCTGCAGGCGCGCGTCGTGCTGCCGCTGCCAGACCTGCGCAATATCAACCGCCAGATGGCGGCCGGCGAAATGAAGGCGCGCAAGGCCAAGCGCGAGATGACCGAGGCCAACCTGCGCCTGGTGATTTCGATTGCCAAGAAATACACCAACCGCGGCCTGCAATTCCTCGACCTGATCCAGGAAGGCAATATCGGCCTGATGAAGGCGGTGGACAAGTTCGAATACCGCCGCGGCTACAAGTTCTCGACGTATGCCACCTGGTGGATCCGCCAGGCCATCACCCGCTCGATCGCGGACCAGGCGCGCACCATCCGTATTCCGGTGCACATGATCGAAACCATCAACAAGATGAACCGGATCTCGCGCCAGATCCTGCAGGAAACTGGCGCCGAGCCAGACCCGGCAACGCTTGCCATCAAGATGGAAATGCCGGAAGACAAAATTCGGAAGATCATGAAGATCGCGAAGGAACCGATTTCGATGGAGACGCCTATCGGCGACGACGACGACTCGCACCTGGGCGACTTCATCGAAGACAACAACACGCTGGCGCCGTCGGACGCCGCGCTGCACGCCTCGATGCGTGGCGTGGTAAAGGACGTGCTCGATTCGCTGACCCCGCGCGAAGCCAAGGTGCTGCGCATGCGCTTCGGCATCGAGATGTCGACCGACCACACGCTGGAAGAAGTCGGCAAGCAATTCGACGTCACCCGCGAGCGCATTCGACAGATAGAAGCCAAGGCCCTGCGCAAGTTGCGCCACCCATCGCGCTCGGACAAGCTCAAGAGCTTCCTGGAGGGCAGCAACTGATTGTTGCCGTCCGGGCTTGACGGCGCTGTACTAAAGGCAATATCCTCTCGCCACTCTGCTCCACGGTAGCACGCCGCAGGAAGCAGATGGCAAGAACGATTCTTGCCACTGTCCCGATTTTCGGGCCTCTAGCTCATGCTTGGTTAGAGCAGCGGACTCATAATCCGTTGGTGCCGTGTTCGACTCACGGGAGGCCTACCAATATAGTTTTTGGTTTGAATTCAAGCTCTTGCGAGAAATCGGGAGGGCTTTTTTTCTGTGCGGCCGGCGCAAGATGGCTAAAAAAGCGGGCTTCGCCGGGAAACTGTAGGAATTGAATGATTCGAGTCAAGCGTCCGCTCGACGATCGAGAATCATTAATCGCCTATATCACGAGACGCTGCGCGTATCGGCACGCCAGGGTCCGGCGTAGCGACGCTGACGGCTAGCTCGGTGGAAGTTTCCGTTAGAGTGCAAGGTTCAGCTACAGATACGAACAACCTTCGTTGCCCCGGTACAGGTCGATGCTGATCAGCCCGGTAGCCGGCATCGGGGTTCCCATAAGTTCCGCCACCGAGGTCATATCGGGGTCGAACAGCCTATTACTGCGCATCACTTGACGCACCGTGACCGTCGAGCCCGGTCCAATATCCCGGCGCGGCAGCGCATGCTGCCTGCCGCGCTCGGTTCCCTGACGGGCGCATGAATCGCCAGCCATCTCCTCGGTAGAACACGTGCAGGCGCACCCGGCATCCGCGCGCCGGTAGCGCCTGCGGTTCTCTATACTGGGCCATGCCTGCGGCTCCACGCAACGACGCAATGCGAGCGCAGGCGTATCCATTTTCCGTGAGAGAGAACCGCATGATTTTCCGCCAGCTCTTCGAGCCCCTGTCCAGTACCTACACCTACCTGATCGGCTGCCCCGATACCGGCCAGGCGGTGCTGATCGATCCGGTCATCGCCACGATGGACCGTGACCTGGCCGAGCTCGGGCGCCTGGGTCTGACGCTTGCCTACAGCATCGATACCCACGTGCACGCCGATCACATCACGGCGGCACTCGAGCTCAAGAAAAGGGTCGGGAGCGCGATTGCCGCACCGGCAGCCGAACGCGTCGCATGCGCCGATGTCCAGCTAGAAGAAGGCAAGCCATTCCGGGTAGGCAGCATGGAATTCCAGCCCCTGCATACACCCGGTCATACGTCCGGACATTTTACTTACGTGCTGGGCGAGCGCGCATTTACCGGCGATGCCTTGCTGATCGAAGGCTGCGGCCGGACCGACTTCCAGCAGGGCGATGCCGATGCCCTGTATCACAGCGTGCGCGGCAAGCTGTTCGCGCTGCCTGACGATACGCTGGTGTACCCGGCACACGACTACCAGGAGCGGCGGGTGTCGACCGTGATGCAGGAAAAGAAGCGCAATCCCCGGCTCGGTGGCGACCGCACGATCGAAGAGTTCCGGCTGATCATGGCTAACCTCAATTTGCCGTACCCAAAGTTCATCGATTATGCGGTGCCTGGCAACAAGCAATGCGGTGTGTGTCCAGCAGACTTGCCGGAAAATCTCGGCAAGTACTGCGAACAGATGACGGAAAGCCGTCAAGGCTGATCAGGCTGCCTGCTGACGCAGGCTGCGATGGCAGCACAACCTAGTCTTGCCTCAAGATGGTCTGGGCCACCTCGACCGCCTGCTGCCGCAGGTGGGGCAAGGCGATACTGTCCCAGAAGGTGCCGCGCAGCAGGGGCCCCATGGCCAGCACCAGCGGCGACACCTGATCTCCATTGACCAGGGCCCGCAGGCTGGTATCGACCCGGATACCCATGTTCATGTCGTCCGGCTCGATGAGTTTTTTGTCGAGCAGTTGGCGCAGTATCGGCGATGTTGTATCGGCCATGCGCACGTTCGGGCCCAGGCAATTGACAACCAGGTCGGCGCGCAGGGTGCGCACCCGTAGCGGGTCCGGGCCATCCTGGATCCGCACGCACAGCTGCTTTTGGTCGGTCTCTACTGCCAGCACGCTGCCCCGGCATATGCGAATTTTCTGCTGCGCCACGGCTTGCTGCAGTTCGGCGTGCAGCGAGGGCGCGATCTGCTGGCGCAGTATCTTGAAGCGGGTAGCGTATCGGCTGACAAACAACTGTTTGTCGGCCAGGTTCAGATTGCGCCAGATAGGTGTCACCTGGGGACCGATCTTGCCCAGCAGCCGCGCCGGATGGCCGCCCGCCAATGTGACCCGGGCGGCGTGTTCGCTGAACAAGTCCAGCAGCTCCTGCAAGCGCAGTCCGGTCAGGTCGACGCCGGCGGGCGGCCAGTCCTGCGTACCTTCCATCCGTTCGCCGGCGCTGAAATGCGGTAGTGGCAGCAGCGCATGGCGCGAGAGCGCAGTAATGCTGCCGCGCCAGTCCAGCCGCAGCAGGGTCAGCATGATATCGACCGCAGTCAAGCCGGTGCCGAGCAAGACCACGTCCCGGTTGCGGTCGGTGCCCGCCAAATGGGGCAACCAATCGCTCCAGGGGTTGGCCACCCAGCCCGGATGCCCCGTCACCGCCGCGCTGGAATAGCCCGGCGGGCCGGCCGGCGCTTCGTTGCCGGTCGCCAAGATGATCCTGTGCGCAGGCAGGCGCCGGCCGTCCCGCAGCACGACATGGGCGCCGGTCGGTACGACATGTTCGACGTCGACCGCTTCGCCGTCGAGGTAGCGGATGGTCACGCCATTGACGCGCAACTCGCCGACATACTCGTGCATCAGGCTCTGCAGGTAGCGGCCGTACAGGCGCCGCGAAACAAACGCTTCGGGCAGCCGGTCCGGTTCCAGCGCCTGCATTTCCGGATCCCGGGCACGGTCTTGCGTTTGCAGCCACTCCACGAAGTGCAGCAGATTGTCAGGGAAGGCCGACAGCATATGGGCCGGGAGCGTGACCAGGTGTTCCATGCAGGCGGTGTCATAGGCGACCCCGCAGGCCGGCTGGTAGCCGGTATTGACCACCGTCACCGACACCGGACGCCCCGCGGCCAGGCGGGCCAGCTGGATGGCTGCCATCGTACCGCTGAAGCCCCCGCCGACCACCACCACCTGCAGCGCTGCCAGTGCCGCGTCAATCATGTACGCCCACTCGGGCGTGCGGCTGGGCAGCGTCGGCTGTTTTACTGCCGAGCAGGCGCCGGGCAATCGCCTGGGCGCTGGCCCCGACCATCACGCCATGGTGGTCGCCCGGCACCGCCAGCACTTCCAGCGTGCCAGGTGCCAGCTCGCGCCAGCCAAGCTCGGGTTCATTGAACTGGGGACCAAAGCCTTCGGTTCCGGCAAACAGCAGGAGCGGGCCGTTCCAGGGCTGCGGCTGGTAACTGCGCAAGGCTTCGTCGTTGGCCTGGGTAACCGCCAGCAGCTGGCGCACCCCTTCAGGGGCCGTGCCGGCCGGAAGCAGGCCTTGCCGCATGGCCGCCCCCTGGACCTGCACCCAGTGTTCGTCGGCGGGCGTGCTGCGCAGCGCTTCCCAATCCATCGCCAGCTTGGGAAACAGGATACCCAGCATGACCGCATCGTCGCTGAGCCAGTCCTTGCGCGCCATCTGGCCGTAGGCGCTGTTGCGGTAGAGCGGGCGCAGGCTGGCATTGTGCGCGCGTGAATCGATCAGGGCCAGCATCGACACCTGGTCGCCGCCGCGTTGCAACTGCTGCGCCATTTCGAAGGCGATGCACCCGCCCATCGAATGCCCGGCCAGCTGGTAAGGTCCGGCCGGCTGTTGGGCCTTGATCAGGCCGATGTAGTCGGCCGCCATGGCTTCGATCGTGCGCAGCGGCTCGGATTCGCCTTGCAGGCCGCGTGCCTGGATGCCGAACACCGGCTGCTCCAGGCCCAGGGCGCGTACCAGTTCGACATAGCCGGTGGTGTGTCCGCCATAGGGATGGACACAGAAGATGGGCGGCCGCGTACCGGTGCTGCGCAAACCCACCAGGCGCGCGCTGCGGGCGGGCTGGCCCGAGCGCAGCGCGCGGGCCAGCCCGCCCGGGGTGGGGTTTTCCAGCAAGAGCGCGCTGGGCAGGCTGCTGCCGAAGACCTGCTCGAGCCGGATGACGACGCTCAGCGTGGACAGCGAGCTGCCGCCCAGGTCGAAGAAATTGTCGGCGGGCGCCACCGCGTCGATGCCGAGCACCTCTTCGAAAATGGCGCAGACCTGGCGCTCGGCACTGTCGGCCGCAGGCGCAGGCGCAGGCGGATCCAGCCGCATCGGCACTGCCGGCATGCCGGGCGCGGCTTGCACGCCGTGCGTCGCCGTCGCGGCCGTCGCTGCCGATGATGTCGGCGCGGCCGGCCAATACCGGTGCCGGTCGAAGGGATACACCGGCAGGCCGATGCGGCGCCGCGCCACGCCCAGGTGCAGCCGATCCCATGCCGGCTCGGCGCCGTGCCCGGCCCAGACCTGGCCGACGCCGTGCAGCAGCGCCGCGCAATCCGAGGGCTCGGCGCTGGTGGCCAGGGTCGGGCCGGCATGACGCACGTGGTGGCGCAGGGGATGGCGACGCAAGATGGCGCTGAAGGTCTGTCCCGGGCCGACTTCCAGGAAAATTCCATCGGGCGCTTCGAGCAGGCGTGCCAGTCCCGGTGCGAACAGGACGGTCTGGCGCAAGTGGCGCACCCAGTGCTGGGGGCTGGTGGCCTGTTGCGCCGTCACCCAGGTTCCGGTGACGTTGGTGATATAGGGAATGCGCGGCGCATGCAGTTGCACTTCTTCTACCAGCGCCTGGAATTGCGCGAGCACCGGGTCGAGCATGGACGAATGGAAGGCGTGCGAGGTGGGGATGCGCTTGCAGCGCAGGCCGGCGGCCGCGACAAGCGGCTCGATGGCGTCGACGGCGGGAACCGGCCCTGCCAGCACGCACGCTTGCGGACCGTTGACCACGGCCAGGCTGATCTCGCCGCCCACGAAGGGCAGTAATTGCTCGGGGTCTGCCTCGACGGCCAGCATGGCGCCGGCCGGCAGTTGCTGCACCAGCCGGCCGCGTGCCGCCACCAGCGTCAGGGCGTCGCCCAGGGACAGCACGCCGGCCAGGCAGGCCGCCACGTATTCGCCCAGGCTGTGGCCGATCATGGCGTCGGGCTGGACCCCCCAGTGCATGAGCTGGCGCGCCAGCGCATATTCCACCACGAACAGCGCCGGCTGGGTGATTGCTGTTTGCGCCAGGCGCAGGGTGGCCGCCTGCAGCAGATCCGGTTCCGGATACAACAAGGTGCGCAGGTCGCAATCGAGCAAGGGCTGCAGGATGCGCGCGCAGTCGTCCACGCACGCGCGGAACTGCGGCGCCTCGGCGTACAGTTCGCGTCCCATGTTCACCTTCTGCAATCCCTGTCCCGGAAACATGAAGCTCACGCGCGGCTTGGCGCCTGGCGCGGCAGCTGCGCACGCCGGCCGCGCCAGCATCTCGCGCGCCTGCGCGACACTCGTGCAGGCAAGCGAGCGGCGCAGCGGCAGTTCGGCGCGCCCCAGTTGCAAGGTATAGGCCACATCGGCCAGGTTGGCCTCGGGGTGCGCCGCGAGGTAGCTGGCCAGGTTGGCGGCCAGCGCGTGCAAGGCGGTCTCGGAGCGCGCCGACAGGTTCAGGAGCTGGGCCGGCAGGCCGCCGCTGGCCGAGGGCGGCTGGCTGGCTTGCTCCAGGATGACGTGGGCATTGGTGCCGCCGATGCCAAATGAACTGACCGCGGCGCGGCGCGGCGATGCCGACGCCGGCCACGCGACCAGCGTCGGGTTGACGCGAAACGGCGTCTGCTCCAGCCCCAGTTTCGGATTGGGCGACTGGAAATGCAAGGTCGCGGGCACCTGGCCATGGTACACGGCCAGTGCCGCCTTGATCAGGCCGGTCACGCCGGCAGCGGCATCGAGGTGGCCGACGTTCGTTTTCACGGAGCCGAGCAGGCAAAAGCCTTTATCCGGCGTATGACGGCGGTAGGCCTGGGTGAGGGCGGCCACTTCGATCGGGTCGCCCAGCGGCGTCGCGGTGCCGTGCGCTTCGACCAGTCCGATCGTGCGCGGGTCGACCCCGGCCCGTTGCAAGGCCTGTTCGATGACGGCCGCCTGGCCCTCGACGGCCGGGGCGGTGTAGCCCACCTTGGCGCCGCCGTCGTTGTTGATGGCCGACCCCTTGATGACTGCCCAGATGGTGTCGCCGTCGGCAGTGGCATCGGCCAGGCGCTTGAGCGCCACCAGGGCGCCACCGCTGCCGCGCACAGTGCCGCTGGCGCCTGCATCGAAGGCGCGGCAGCGCCCATCGGGCGACAGGATATGTCCTTCCTGGTACAGGTAGCCGGCGCCATGCGGCACTTCGATCGACACGCCACCGGCCAGGGCCAGGTCGCAGTCGTCCTGCAACAGCTGCTGGCAGGCCAGGTGCAGGGCTACCAGCGAGGTCGAGCAGGCGGTTTGTACCGCCAGGGCCGGGCCGCGCAGGTCCAGCTTGTAGGCCACCCGGGTCGACAGGAAATCCTTGTCGTTGAGGATGGTGGTTTGGAACAGCTCCGCGGCCGATGCCGGATTGGTACTAAGGAAGTGCAGCATGTAAGCGGCGCGGCCGGTGCCGCCATACACGCCCACGCGCCCGGCCGTGGCGCCGCCACCATAGCCGGCATGCTCGAGCGCCTGCCAGGCCACTTCCAGGAACTGGCGCTGTTGCGGATCCATCAGCAGGGCTTCGCGTGGCGGATAGCCGAAGAAGGGCGCGTCGAAGCACTCCACGCCGTCGAGCGTGCCCTTGCGCCGCACGTAGCGCGGCTGCCCGTGCAGCGCGGGATCGACGCCGGCGTCCTGCAGCTGCTGGTCGCTCAGCTCGGTCACCGATTCGACCCCGGCGCACAGGTTGCGCCAGAACGCGTCGATATCGTTTGCGCCCGGAAACTTACCGGCCATGCCGACGATGGCGATGTCCTGGCTCGCCCCCCGGGTGCGGGCGGCCCGCGGCGCAGCCGGCTCGACCGGCACAGCCTTGTCGCCGGCGCCCACCCCCTGGGTCGTGCGCAGGTGCCTGGCCAGCAGCCGAATGGTCGGGAAGCGGAACAGGTCGACGGTCGCCACCACGATGCCAAGCTGTTCTTCCAGCAGCACTTCCACTTGCACCAGGCTGAGCGAGTGCCCGCCGGCGTCGAAGAAGCTGTCGTCGATGCTCACCGCACTGACCGCGAGTACCTCGCACCAGATCGCGGCAATCTGTCTTTCCAGCTCGTCGCGCGGCATGGCGGCCGTGGCCTCTACCCGGTGTTCGGGCGGGGCCGGCAGGGCGCGCCGGTCGATCTTGCCGTTGGGGGTGGAAGGCCAGGCATCGAGCAGCACGAAGTCGGCCGGCACCATGAAGTCCGGCAGGCGCGACTGCACATGGGCGCGCAGGGCGGCGGGGGTCACGACAGCGCCCTCGTGTGCGATGGCATAGGCCACCAGCGCCTGGTCGCCACCCGGGCATCCGCGCGCCAGCACCAGCGCCTCGCGGATGCCGGGCCACTCGCCGATCACGGCTTCGAGTTCGCCCAGTTCGATGCGGAACCCACGAATCTTCACCTGATGGTCTAGGCGCCCGAGAAATTTCAGGCCGCCATCGGCCTCGCGCCGCACCAGGTCGCCGGTCTTGTACAGGCGCTCGCCGCAGGGCGCCGTAATGAAGCGCTCGCGGGTGAGCTCGGGGCGGTTCAGGTAGCCGCGCGCCAGGCCAGTGCCGGCGATGTGCAGCTCGCCGGCCACGCCGATCGGTACCGGCTGCAGGTGCGCATCGAGCACGTGCACGCGCGTGTTGGGCAGTGGCCCGCCGATACTCACCGATTCGACCAGCGGATGCATGCGGGCCATGGTGGCGCACACGCTCGCTTCGGTCGGGCCGTAGGCATTGATCATGCGGCGCCCGTCGCTCCAGCGGCGCGCTAGCTCGAGGCTGCAGGCTTCGCCGGCCGTAATGATGGTGTGCAGGCCCGGCACGTCGGCCGGACGCAGCAGCGCCAGCACCGATGGCGGCAGGGTCACCACCGAGATGGCGTTGTCGTTGATGGTATTGACCAGCGCCGAGCCCGGGATCAGGTCCAGCTTGGGCGCCAGGCACAGGCTGGCGCCGGCGCCCAGCGCCGTGAATATCTCCGACACCGAGGCGTCGAAACTGGACGAGGCAAATTGCAGCATCCGGCTCGCGGGCCCGACGGCAAAGCCATCCATCAAGGCGTGCACCAGGTTGCTCAAGCCGCGGTGCTCGAGCAGCACGCCCTTGGGGCGGCCGGTCGAGCCGGAAGTGTAGATGACATAGGCCAGCTCGGCCGGGCCAATGTCAAGATCGAGGTCGTGCGAGGCTTCCTGGGCGATGCTGTCCCAGTCGCGGTCGAGGCAGACCTGGCGCGCTGCGCTGGCGGGCAGCACGGCCTGCAGGCTGTCCTGGGTTAGCAGCAGGCGCAGGCTGGCATCGTCGAGCATGAAGGCCAGCCGGTCCTGCGGATAGGCGGGGTCGAGCGGCAAATAGGCGGCACCGGCCTTGAGGATGGCCAGTACGCCGATCACCAGCTCGGCCTGGCCGCGTTCCATGCTCAGTCCGACCAGCTGGCCGGGCTCCAGGCCCTGGCGCTGCAGATAACGGGCCAGCTGGTTGGCGCGGCGGTTGAGTTCGTCGTAGCGCATGCTGCGGCCGCCATACCGCAGTGCCTCGGCTTCAGGTGCGCGCGCCACCTGCTGCTCGAACAGCTGGTGGGCACAAGCCTGGGAGTAGGGCGTGGCGGTGGCGTTCCAGGCGGCGCTGGCCAGCTGTTCGCGTTCGGTCAGCATCGGCAGGCGCTCGACCGCTTGGTCCGGTGCCTGCGCCGCGCTTTGCAACAGGGCCTGGTAATGCTCGACCAGGTAGGCGATGCTGTCCGCATTCCACAAGTCGGTGTTGTACCAGCACACCGCGCGCAGCGACTCGTCGACTTCTTCCACCACAAAATCGAGGTCGAACTTGACGGTGTGCTGTTCGAGCGGGTACGAGTCCAGGCGCAGGCCGGACAGGTCGAGACTGGCGCCCGCCAGCCCCATGCGCGCGGCAGCCACGCCTTGCAGGTGCGCCAGCTGCGATTTCTGGTAAGTGAAGGCCACCTGGAACACCGGGCTGCGCGACAGGTCGCGCGGCAGGCCGAGCTTTTCCACCAGCAGCGGGAAGGGAAAGTCCTGGTGCTCGCGCGAACCGACCAGCACCTTGCGCACCCCGTGCAGCAGCTCCGAGAAAGTAGAGGCGCCATCGAGCTGGCAGCGCAGGGCGCAGGGGCTGGCAAAATAGCCTACGGTGCGTGCATAGCCTTCGGGCGGACGCCCGAAGCGCGGCGAGCCCACGACGATGTCGTCCTGGCCCGTATAGCGGTAGAGCAGCACGTAGAAGGCCGCCAGCAAGACCGTGTAGAAGGTGACGTCTTCCTGGCGCGCGAGCGCGCGAATCTGGGCGGTCAGCTCCTTGTCCAGGGTAAAGGCATGGCCGGCGCCGGCATGGGTTTGCACGGTAGGGCGCGGACGGTCGGTGGGCAAGTCCAGGCTGGGCGGTGCCGCCAGCTGCGAACGCCAATAGGTCCAGTGCTCGTCGGCACGGCTGGATGCAAGCAAGTCCTGCTGCCAGCCGACATAGGCGGTATATGCCAGCGTGTCCGGGGGGAGCTCTGGCGCATGGCCGCCGACTGCGGCGCGGTAGAGCAGGCCCAGTTCTTCCATCAGCACGATCAGCGACCAGGTATCGGTGGCGATATGGTGGCTGTTAAACAGCAGTACGTGCGCGTGTTTGCCGGCGCTGGCGGCGCGGGTAAACAGATGGCAGCGAAAAATGGGGCCGTGCGCCAGGTCGAACGGTGCATGGGCCGTGGCGCTCAGGCGCGCGTGCAGGCGCGCGTCGTCCCAGTCGCTGGCATCGACCCGTTCGAAACTGACCGGCAGGCGCGCGTGCACCAGCTGGACCGGCTCGCCATGCGGCGCCGAATAGGTAGTGCGCAGCACCGGATGGCGATCGACCAGCGCCTGCAGGGCATCGCGCAGGGCATCCGGGTCGAGCGGCGTGTCGATGGTCCAGGCCATTGGCAAGCCGTATTCGGCGCCAGCCGGATTCATGTTCCACAAGAACCACATCGCGCGCTGGCCGCGCGAAAGGGGGCTGGCCACCGGCGTGGCAGGGGCGGTGTCGTCGGCTGGAAGACTGGTCATGTGAGCGATGGGAAGAAGGTAAAACCGGGCATGACCGGCCTGGACGCGGCTGACCAGACAGCCAGCGCGGCTTCAAGACGGGTCGCTGCTCCGACGGGAAAGGGTGTTTCCAGGGGGTTCAGGGAAGGTGTGGTGGGTGGCGCCCGCTGCGGGCACTGTCATTACGCACTCGGGCAAGGCGCTATGATAGAGGCAGGGTGGAATTAAGTTAAGGAATTCATTCTCAGCGCGAACAAATAGCGCGCCATCTGTATTATTTTCGTGAACCCAGACGCTGCGATGCGCAAACACGCAGCTCAGTCATCGTGCTCGGAGTCGCTGCGCATCGCCAGGCCCTTGCTGCTCGCCCTGCTCTTGAGCCAGTCCTGGCCACCGGCTTTGAGCGCCCTGGCGATCGCCTCTGGCGGCAGCTTGTACACCGTGGCCCAGGTGGCGCGGCCATCGGCATCGTTGGACGGAAAACTGTCGGTCTCGATCGGCCAGTGGTATTTGCGCTTGAGCGCGCGGACGATGGCGGCGAGGGTAATGCGTCCGCGCATCGGCTCGGCGCCGGTCTGGTCGGCATTCGACAGCAGTACCGCGAGCACGGCGCCGCGGGTGGTCAGCGGACCGGGGAAAATGGGGGTCTTTTTGGGCATGCAGCAATTGTAGCTGCGCCGGCCCGCGGCCGGCAGCACGCCGTGCTGCTGCCCTCAGTGCGGCGCGGCCATGCCAGGAGTGCCGGGCGGCTGCGCCGGCGCCGTATGGCGCGGCAGGTAGATCGTCACCGTCGTGCCCTTGCCGGGCGCGCTGTCCAGCCGGATATCGCCGCCGCTCTGGCGCGCGAAACCGTGCGCCATCGACAGGCCCAGGCCGGTTCCTTCGCCTTCGGGCTTGGTGCTGAAGAAGGGCTCGAAGGCGTGCTCCATCACTTCTGGCGGCATGCCGTGGCCAGAGTCGGCCACCGCGACCGCAACATAGTCGCCCGGCGCCAGCTCGTGGTCTTTGTCGATGGTGACATTGTTAAGACGCAGCTCGATGCGCCCGCAGCCATCCATCGCATCGCGCGCATTGATCACCAGGTTCAGCAACACGTTCTCGAGCTGGTTTGGATCGACCAGCGTCGGCCACAGCTCGGGCGGGACGTGTTTTTCAAGCGCGATGCCGTCGCCGGCGGCGCGCAGCACCAGGCTGTCCATGCGCTCGAGCAGTTCGCCGATATCGACCACGCCCGGATGCAGCGGCTGGCGCCGCGCGAATGCCAGTAGCTGGCCAGCGAGCTTGGCGCCGCGTTCGACCGCATCGAGGATGCTGAGCAGGCGTTTGCGGTTGGCGCCGTCTGCGCGCAGCATCAACTGCACATTGGCGCTGATGATGTGCAGGATATTGTTAAAGTCGTGGGCGACGCCGCCGGTGAGCTTGCCCACGGCTTCGAGTTTTTGCGAACGGGCCAGCGCCTGGCGCGCCTCGTCCAGGCGCTGCTGGCGCTGCAGCTCGCGCGCTTCGGTTTGCTTGCGCTGGGTAATGTCGCGCACGAAGGCGGTGGCGCCGACGCCGCTCGCGGTGTGCAGCACCGCCACGCTCAGTTCGGCCGGGATCGGGCGGCCATCGCGGTCCAGCACCGTCAATTCGGTCGCTCCGTCGAGCATCGCGCAGTGTCCGCTGGCGGCAAAGGCGTCGAAGGCGCTGCGGAAGGCGCCGCGCCGGTCTTCGGGTAATAACAATTCGGCATCGCGGCCAATCGCTTCTACTGCGCTCCAGCCGAACAGCCGGGTGGCCTGTGCATTCCAGTCGGTGATCCGGCCGCGCGCGTCGAGCGCCAAAAAGGCGTCGGGTGCGTTTTCCAGGATGACCTCGATGCGCTGCTGCTCGGCGGCGACCTGGTCGTGCGACTCGCGTAATTCGAGCGTCATTGCCTGCGCCAGTTGCAGGGCGCCGCGGCGCTGCCTGGCCAGCAGCCATACCACCACGCTGAGCAGCACGCCCAGGCCGGCGCCGCCTAGGGCGATCAGGCGCGGGCGCGTGGTGTCGAGGCTGTTTTCGAGTGCGGCGCTGGGGCGCATCGTGATGGTCCAGGTACGGCCGCCCGGCATGAGCTGGACGCGCGCGCCAAGCCCCGCCGCCCCGGACCGGGAAGCATTGGAGCGGTAGAGCAGCGCGGCAGCGTCGCCCGGCTCGCCATCGTGGATCTCGATATCGAGGTCGGTTGAGTGAGCGCCGCCCAGGCCCTGCATCAGGTCGTTCATGCGAAAGGGCGCATAGACCCAGCCGGCAATGGCGTCGCGGCGCTGCCCGACGGTGCCGGTCGGCTGGCCGGCGCGGTACACCGGCAGGTACATGATGACGCCGGCTTGCGGGGCGTCCTTGCCGTCCTGCACCAGCACCACCTTGCCGCTCAGGGCGGCCTGGCCGCTGTCGCGGGCGCGCTCCATGGCCGCGCGCCGTACCGGCTCGCTGAACATGTCGTAGCCAAAGGCGCGCAGGTTGCGTCCGCTAAATGGTTCGATGTGGGTAATGGCGGATACCAGCGCGCGTGCTGCGCCCCGCTCCAGCTCGGGACGCACCCGGTAATCGGCAAATCCTTCGCCCCGCATGGCCGCTTCGTGCGCCGTCAGCGCGTCGGCCGGCACGATGGTCGAGATGCCCAGCGCTTCGAGCCCCGGAAACGA
Organism: Massilia sp. H6; assembly: GCF_024802625.1. Lineage (NCBI taxonomy): Bacteria > Pseudomonadati > Pseudomonadota > Betaproteobacteria > Burkholderiales > Oxalobacteraceae > Massilia > Massilia sp. H6. Next base: position 3,728,662 of record NZ_CP103371.1, on the reverse strand, counting down.
CTGCTCCAGGTCGAGCACCTGGTAATAGGCTGCCCAGTCGCGTGGCGCGATGTCGACCGCGCCGCGCAGGTAGCCGCGCGCGCCGCGCAAGACTTGCTCGTATACCGCCATGCGGCGGCTGATGCCAACCGCCATGTCGCGGGTACGGTAATCGAAGGTTTCCTGTAACTGCGCCTGGGCGGCGCGCCGGGCGCCGCTCCAGGCACTGTAGGTCATGAGCTGCGTCACCAGCAAGACCAGCAGTGCCAGCAGCAGCGGCAAGTGCCCGGAACCGGGCAGGGGAATGCGGCTGGCAGTGGATGGGAACTGCGGCATGGGTGCGGGCGCGCGGCGAGCGCCGTGAAGCAGGTTGATTGGAAACGCGCGAAAAGCAGTAGGATACGCATCCTTACAGGCTTGGGGCGCACGCGAAATGTTGCTCGGGCAACAATATCGGCGTTCAAAATTTATTCAATTCAATATTATGCGTTATTTTCCGCGTCGTTTCCCCGACCTGCCTGGCGCACCATCGCCCTGTACGGCATGAGTGCGGATGCAGCCTGGCGCCGCCACTGGCCGCTCACGGTGCTGGGGGGCGGCTTGCTGCTGGCGCTGCTGTGGGGCGCGCTGGCGCCCTTGCGCGGCAACAGCCATGAGCTGCCGCTCGATATCGCGCCCGGCAGCAAGCCATCTTCGGTGCGCCTGACCCTGGGCGTGCAAGATGTGCTGCTGCTGCGTAACCGCACCGGCGCCCCGCTTGTGTTCGGCCCCATGCAACTGGCGCCGGGCGGCGAATTCCGCTTGCCCTTCGACCAGGCGGGTGAGCACGCCATTGCCTGCCCGGTGCTGGCGGGCGGGACGCTGCTGGTGCGGGTGGTGCCGATGCCCGATCCCGGCCTGGAGCGGCTGCGCTGGCGCCTGGGCAACCTGGAGCGCGCGATCCGGACGCTGCCCTTGCAAGCTCCAGCAGGGGGCTAACGGGTAGCCGCCATGGCCGCAGGCCGGCAGCGCCGTTTTCGCCCCCTCAATCGTGCTCCGGTCTCTCGGGTGATTCTGTCATGATTGGATCATGTCGACGATTTCCATGCCGCTGTTCCCGCTCAGCACGGTACTGTTCCCGGACGGGGTGTTGCCGCTGCAGGTGTTCGAGGTGCGCTATCTCGACATGATCAGCCGCTGCCTCACCGACGACCTGCCGTTCGGGGTGGTGTTGCTCACCCAAGGGCAGGAAACGCGTCAGCCCGAGGGCGAACCAGAACGCTTCGCGGCCGCCGGCACCATTGCCTCGGTCACCGAAACCACCACCACTTCGCCCGGGTTGCTGCAGGTGCTGTGCCGGGGCGGGGCGCGTTTCAAGGTGCTTACCGCCGAACAGCGCCTGAACGGGCTCTGGATGGCCGAAGCCGAGCTGGTCGAAGGCGACCACACGGTGCGCGTGCCGTCCGAACTACAGGGTGCGTCCGACGCGCTCGACCGGGTACTGTCGTCGCTGCACGACGTGCCGCAGCACCGCTGGCCAGTGCAGCCGCCTTTCCGCCTCGACGATTGCGGCTGGGTGGCGAACCGCTGGTGCGAATTGTTGCCTTTGCCGAACCAGCAAAAGCACAATATGCTCATGCTCGACAATCCCGTGATTCGTCTCGAACTGCTGCACGATGTGCTCGACGAACACGGTTTGATTACCTCCTAGCGTGCCGTATGAACTTCTCGGACGACCTCCTGATTGCATACATCCACGGTGAGCTGGCCGATCCGGCGCGGGCGGCAGTCGAACGTGCCCTGCGCGTCGATCCGGTGCTGGCGGCGCGCGTCGCCCGGCACCGCAAGGAGCAGTCCAGCCTGGGGCGCTCGCATATCTTCCATGTCTCGGCCAACGGCCACGACGGCAACCACCGCAGCCAGCCGCCGCCGCGCGGCGCCAAGGTGGTCCATCTCGATGCCGTGCGCCCCGGACGTCCTTGCGCGCTGCCGCCGACCCAGCCACGCGATCCCGGATGGACGGCGCGGCACTTCGCCGCCATCGGCGCGGCGCTGGCCATGGGAGCCGTGGGCGGTGCCCTCGGCTGGGAGGCCTGGGGCCCCGATCCCGACATCATGAGCCTCATGACGAGCGATGGCGCACTGGTAGCGCGCGGCAAGCTCATGGACGCGCTCGGCGGCCAGCTGACCAGCCCCGGACCATCCGAATCCGGCGTGCGCATCGGCGTCACCTTCGTATCGAAAGACGGCAGCTATTGCCGCAGCTTCGTGATCGATACCACCGCCGGGCTGGCCTGCCGCGCAGGCGGACGCTGGACCATCCCGGTGCTGGCCCAGGCCAGGGCGGGCGCGGCCTGGGTCGACGGCAGCACGCTGCCGCCGGCGGTGCGGGCCGCCATTGACAGCCGCATCGTCGGCGCCACGCTCGACCCGGTAGAAGAACGCGCCGCCCAGCAGCGCGGCTGGACGCCTTGAGCTGCGCGCGCGAGCGTTGAAGACAGTGAAAAACTTCCCCGAAAACAGTAGCTTATATACAGGGGGGGCGAATTCAGGTATCGTGTAGGCCGCTAAACTGCGTCTACGTCCGCGCGTCCGAATCCTGGCGCCCCCGACAGCCTTTGCGGTCCGGTTCGCCGTCCCGCTGTTCCATCTGGAAGCTTTCCGCGCAGGCCAGTCGGGCTGTGCAGGCCGTGCCCGCAGGCGCAGCCCTAGAGCTAACGAAATACTGTCCAACAAGAATATGTCTGATACCCAGAACAATCCAGCCAGCGCCCCGACCGATACCGCCCCGATGACCGCGTCCGACCTGGTCCTGGCCGCCACTGCACCGGCAGCGCCTGCAGCCCGCCCGGACGCCGATGCGGCCGACGCGCTGCTCGACGCGCCGATCGAGCAGGTTGCCGCCGACGAGCAGCCTACCGTGCGCTTCGCCGACCTTGGCCTGGCGCCGGAAATCCTGCGCGCGTTGACCGACCAGGGGTATGTCCACCCGACCCCGATCCAGGCCAAGGCAATCCCGCTGGTGCTGCAGGGCCGCGACGTCATGGGCGCCGCCCAGACCGGTACCGGCAAGACCGCCGGCTTCTCGCTGCCGATCATCCAGCTCTTGATGGCGCATGCCAGCAGCAGCATGTCGCCGGCGCGCCATCCGGTACGCGCCCTGATCCTGACCCCGACCCGCGAACTGGCGGTGCAGGTGGCCGAGAACGTCAAGGCCTACGCCAAGCACACCCCGCTGCGCTCCACCGTGGTGTTCGGCGGCATGGACATGAAGGGCCAGACCATCGTCCTGAAGGGCGGCGTCGAGATCGTGATCGCCACCCCGGGACGACTGCTCGACCATATCGAACAGAAGAACGTCAGCCTGTCGCAAGTGCAGATGCTGGTCATGGACGAAGCCGACCGCATGCTCGACATGGGCTTCTTGCCCGACCTGCAGCGCATCATCAATTTGCTGCCAAAGAAGCGCCAGAACCTGATGTTCTCGGCCACCTTCTCGGCCGAGATCAAGCGGCTGGCCAACAGCTTCCTCGACAAGCCGGTGCTGATCGAAGTCGCGCGCAGCAATGCCACCGCCGACAAGGTCACCCAGATCGTCTACAAGGTAGAAGAAGAGCTCAAGCGCGACGTGGTCGAACACATCATCCGCGAGCGCAAGCTCAAGCAGGTGATTGTTTTCTCGAATACCAAGATCGGCGCTTCGCGCCTGTCGACCCACCTCGAGAAGAAGGGCATCAAGGCCTCGGCGATCCACGGCGACAAGACCCAGCAAGAACGCATGGCCGCGCTCGAGGCTTTCAAGCAGGGCGAGATCGAAGTGCTGGTCGCCACCGACGTCGCTGCACGCGGCCTCGACATCACCGACCTGCCGTGCGTGATCAACTACGACCTGCCGTACAACGCTGAAGACTACGTACACCGCATCGGCCGCACCGGCCGCGCCGGCGCCTCGGGCGACGCGCTGTCGGTGTATACCGACAAGGACGAGCGCCTGCTGGTCGATATCGAAAAGCTGATCAAGCAGACCATCACCCGTGGCGAGCTGACCGGCTTCGTGGCGCCATCGAGCCGCGCGCGCGATGGTGCGCGCGATGGTGCGCGTGGTCCAGCGCGCGATGCGACGCGCGATGCGACGCGCGATGCGGCGCGCGATGTATCACGCGAAGGCGAGCGCCGTAGCCGCCGTACCGAAGAAACCGGTGCCGCCCCGCGTGGTGCCGAGCGTAGCGAACGTGGCCCGCGCCCGAGCTATGGCAGTGCGCCGCGCCGTGATAAGGTCGACCCGTGGTTCCTCAAGCCCTACGAGCCATCGAGCGCCGCGCACAAGGAAACCGTCACGCCGCAGCCGGGCAGCAGCAAGCCGGGCAAGCAGCAGCTGGCTTATCTGCTCGGCGGCGGTCCGCGCTAGTCAAGGTCGACGGCGCCAGGCACGCGCCGTTCAATCCATCGTTTGACAACCGCGCCGGCATGATCACGCCGGCAAGCAGTCAATGCACAGGCGCTCTCCAGCGCCTGTTGTTGTTTACCGGCCTGTATCCCGATTAGCGCGTGGCCTGCGCCGGCAGGCTGCCGTCGGTGATGGTGATTTCGGCAATACCGATGCCGAGCTTGCGTGGATCGCCTGGCGAGCCGCGTTCGGCCGGCGACACCGGCTGCGGCACGTCGATCACCAGAGTGCGCGCGCTGCCGTCGGTATCGAAATGCAGGCCGATTTCCTGCAGATGCCACCCAACCCGGAATTCTTTCGTCACACCGCCGACGTGGGCCGTGAATGGCAGGGTCGCATTGATGTCATAGGCGCGCGCATTGAGCACCACGCCGACACGGCGCGGCAGCGGCTGTGCGAAGTGAATCACCACCTGCTTGGCGTCCGACCAGCGGCCCCAGGCTTCCGCATGCGACAAGCCTGCCATTGCGGTGATGAATTGCGGATCGGGCTGGGCCGACAGATGCAGGCGTCCCACCGGGCGGTCTGGTTCCGGCAGGCGCACCACGGTGTAGTGGGGCGTGTGCAGCACCCGGGTCAGGCTATCCGGAAGCTGGTTCTGGTCGCCCAGCAAGACCATCCACTTCTTGTTGATTGGCACCAGGTAGTCGGCGATCGGTCCCGGCGTCTCGAGCATCAGCGGCACGCTGTCCGGATGGTCGAGGTGGAACTGAACGCGCATGATTTGCGTCATGTCCGTGCCGGCGACCACCACCTGGCCACGGTCGGCTGGCGGCACGGTCTGGCGCATGAACTTGCCGACCGTGTCGGCGTGTCCCGGGGGGCGGTGCGCAGCCAGGTAGCGGCCGGCGCCGTCATGGCTGGCCGCCAGCGAAGCCGGCAGGGCCACGAACACGAACAGCAGTGGCGCGGCGCGCAGGCGGGCCGCCCAGGCCAGCAACAGCGCAAGCTGCAGCCCGATAAGAATCATGCCTGGCGGGCCGAGCAGGTCGATACCACCAATGTCGGGGCCATCCACGGTGTTCAACGCGTAACCATGCAGTCTCGATAGCGAGAACACCAGCACCGCGCCGAGGGCGAGCGCCAGCACCCAGCGCAGCCATGGCAGGGCCGACGCCGCCCGATCCTGCTGGCGCGGCGAGATCGCGGCCGCAGCCACGATGCACAGCAGTGGAAACACGAAGCTGTAATAGCGCAGGTGCAAGCGCAGGATTTCCCTGCTGCCCGGCGCGTCCAGGGTGGCGGTGTACAGTACCGTCACGCCGGCCGCGGCGCCCAGGGTCAGGAAGGTATAAATGTGCAACAAGTTGCGCGGGTCGGCAGCACCGGCCGCGCTGCGTGGGCGCAGGGCGCGGGTGAGCAATTCGTGCACCAGGATTGCCAGCGGTACGCCGTACAGGATCGCCAGCGCCATCAGGTGCCCGCGGCCGTTGATGAACGCCGGCGCCAGCAGCCGGAACGTGCTGGAGTTGCCGCTGGCGTTGACCGCGCCCTGGTAGAAGGGGCCAAGCAGGCTCAGGCCGGCCTCGCCGGCGATCAGCCAGCCCAGGCCAAACTTGATAACGACCGTGAATACTGCGGTTGCAGCGGCCACCACCAGGCCGCGCACCAGCCATGGCCCGCCGCGGTGCCAGCTCGCATAGACCAGGAAGGGGCACAGCGCCGGCAGCAGGAACAGCGCATGCACTTTCACCAGGCTCATGACGCCCAGTACCGTGCCGACCGCCAGCGCCTGCCACATCGGGTGCCAGTGCATGCGCGTGAGCGCCACCCAGCTCAGCACGCAAAAGCCAAAGTAATACGTGGTCTCCGGCATGAAATAGGCGGTGTACACGTTTAGCGGTGCAAGCGCCGACAGCACCGCCACGGCAAACGCCACCAGGCTGCTTGTGAAGCGGCGCGTGACCGCGTAGACAAAGGGCGCGGCAGCCATGAACAAAGCCAGGTTGCCGGCCCGTACACATTCCATGTAGCCGTCGCCGCAAGCCTTGGTGAAGCCGAAGATCCACAGGTAGAGATAGGACGGGACAATTGCATCGGGCAGTGCGGTCAGGCGCGCCATCTTGCTGTAGTACCACTCGTCGGCGAAAATGGTCGGGTGCAGTCCGACATTACGCTGGTACAGGAACCATGCGATGCAGGCGAGAGCGAAGGGCAGGGCCAGCGACCACGGGTGGCGGCGCAGGACAGAGTCGGGCGGGGTCATGCAGTGAACCTCTTGCTGTTTCAGGTGGCGGAATTGGTGGCGCGCCAGCGGGCGAGCGCGGCGTCTAACTGGGGCCAGGTAAAGAACTGGCGTTTTTCGTAATACAGGGCACCGGCGTGCGGGCGTTCGGCCAGGCGCGCGATGGCGACCGGCTGCAGTTGCTCGACGCCGCGCAGCAGATAGTGCAGCGCCACGAACGGGAACAGCCCGATCCAGGTCGTGCGCTGCGACGGGTAGGACAGGCAGGCGCGCAGGTGGCGCAGGCGGGCGCGCCATGGAATTGGCGTGGCGCGCGCCGGTCCGTTGGCCGGCAGCGGCGCCAGCACCCGGAACAGCGGGCCGGGCAAGCCGCGCGCCTGGTACAGCGAGAACTGCCAGGTGCGCGCCAACAGGCCGCGCGCGGCGGCCTGCAATACCGCCAGCGCATGCAGCGCGTCGTGGTCGTGGTGACCGCCTTCCCAGGCGGTGACGTGCAGCGAGTCGATTAGCCGGTAGCGGTCGAGCCAGCGCCCGATCCATCCCGCTGCGCGCTCCAGATGCAGTGGCAACTGCGCGTCGCCGATACCCAGTTCGAGACCGGCGAAATACACGTCTTGCGCCGCCACGCCAAGCCCGGCCAGCACCGCCAGCGATTCGCTGTTGCGCTGCTCGGCGCTGGCGCTTGCCGTGCGGCCATCGGTCAGGTAGGCGCAGGCCACGCGCAGCCCGCGTGCGCGGCAGTCGAGGATGCGCTGGAACACGCCGAACTCGTCGTCCTGGTGGGCGAACAGGAACAGCGCGGCCGGAGCGCTCGCAGGACCGGTCTCAGTAGGCATCGAAGTCGAGGAAGCTAAACGCAATGCGGCGCGGGTCGAGGGCAGGGGTGTGCGACGCGAATGCGCGCCAGATCAGGTTCAGCGGCGAGGGCCGCAGCCGCATCGGGATGCTGGCGTAATTCCAGTAGCTGCTGGTGGCGTCCGGCGCCAATCCGATAAACAGGCGCAGCGGCGACAGCACGGACGTTGCGCCGGCGATCGGCGCTGTCGCAGCTGGCGCTTCCAGTTCGGCGTAGGCCGGAATCAAGCTGCCCATGGCCGCCGCATGCAGTTGCAGAGGCTTGCCGCCGTGACCGGGTACCGCGTGTACGCGGTTGTGCGGGTTGGCGCAGCGCCACGCCAGCGTTTCCGGTGTCCAGCTGCGTTCGAATGACAGCGCGCTGGCCTGCGGCTTGGGCGCATGCCGCAGGCGGCCAAGGCCCACGCGCGCTTCCAGTGGACGCACCAGCTGGAAGCCGAGCTTGCGCACGAAGCCCGGGGTGCTGTTGGCGTTGGCTACGCCATACACGCCGTCGAAACCGGCCTGGGCGCCTGCTTCGTAGGTCATCGCCGCCAGCTTGGTGAACAGCCCCTTGCCCTGGTAGTCGGGATGGGTCGCCGTATTGAGCGACAGCAGCACCAGCACTTCCCGGCCCTCGACCCAGGCGCGCGCCGGCACGCACACGTAGTGGGCGGCGAGGCGCTCGCCATCCCAGGCGTCGAAACCGAGCGCGGCGCCGTCCGGATTGGCCACATACAGCCAGTCGAGGTAGGCGGGCGTGAATTTGCCGCTATCGGGGAAGCAGGCGGCGAACAGCGCGCCGTATCGGGCCAGGGCGGCGGGGTCGTTGCGTACGGGCGCAAAGTGCATCGGCTGCATCACTTGAAGATCCAGTATTTGCTGAGCAGATAGCCGTTCACTGCCACCAGCGGCAGCGACAGCAGCTTTCCTAGCAGCGGGTTGTCTAAGTTGGCCTCGGCCAGCGCCACGCAGCCGATGGTGAGCAAGTAGTTCACCCCCACCACGCACAGGTAGCGCGTGAAATTGGCCGGGCTGGCCGCAGTGTTGAAGGTAACACGGCTGTGGAAGGCATAGTTCACTAGCAGCCCGGCGCCGAAGCCTGCGCTGGCGGCGGCCGTGCTGGCCATGCCGCCGCTGAGCAGCAGCTGCATCAGGCCGACGTCGACCAGCGCGCACAGCAGCCCGCCGCCGATGAAAACGGCAAACTGGCGCGACAGCAAGCGCGAAGCCAATTGCGCCACTGTCATGTGCTGCTGCGGTACAGGGTTTTCTTGTGCAGCGGGTGGCGCGGCACCGAGGCCACGTCGTGCGCCAGGAAGGCCAGGATCAGCTGCACGCCCATGATTACCGGCAGTGCGGCCAGCATGACGGTACCGGCCGGCGTCTCGACGCCCGAGCGTGCCGAGACGATCCAGTGCGAGATGCCGAAAACGGCGCCGAAGGCCAGCAGCAGGATCCCGAGCGGCAGTTCGATCGAGGCGACCGACATGTTGCGCAGGTAGTAATTGTAGAACAGGCGCTTGCCGAAATTGCGCACATGCTTGGAAAAGAATTCGGTGACGATCTTGGAAATCTTCAGGTTGCTCACCTCGTCGCCATAGACAGCGTCCATCGGCACGTCCGACACCACCGCGCCGAGAATGTTAAGGCGGAACAGCATGTCCGATTCGAAGAAATAGCGTTTGCTGATCTTCTCGAAAGGCAGGTAGCGCGCCGCATCGGCATGGATCGCCGTGTAGCCGTTGGTAGGGTCGAACAGGTCCCAGTAGCCCGAAGACAGCTTGGTCATCAGCGACAGCACGGCATTGCCGAACAGGCGCATCGGCGGCATCGCCCCGATCCGCTCCAGGTTGAAGAAACGGTTGCCCTTGGTGTAGTCGGCTTCGCCAGCCAGGATCGGCGCCACGAAGTTCGGCAGCAGGGCGCCGTCCATCTGGCCGTCGCCGTCGATCTTGACCATCACCTTGGCGCCATCGGCGATCGCGGCGCGGTAGCCGGTCATGACAGCGCCGCCGACGCCCTGGTTCTCGGTATGTTCCAGCACGGTCACGCGCGGATCATGGCAGTTGGCGCGCACGAAGGCGCCGCTGGCGTCCGGGCACTTGTCGTCGACGACGTAGATGCGCGCGACTTCGGGGCCGATGCCCTCGATCACGCCCAGGATGTGGCGGGTGACCTTGTAGCACGGGATCACGACCGCGATCGCGTCCGCGCTGCCAAAGGCGCGGCGGATTGGGGCGTTCATGCTGGTGATATTGGGTGCGTTCATGGCGTACAAGTCGATAGGTGGTGCATATGGGGCGTGCGCGTGAGCATACCGCAAGGATGGCAAAATCCTGGCGGCTGGATTTGCGCCAGCCTCGCTGCTCGCCACATTGGCTTGCCCGACGGCTGCCTGCCACCGCGGTCGGTGACGTGCGGCTGCCACAGCTTGCCAGCAATGCGTTCAAGCAAGGCGGTCCTCCGTTCCCGGTAGCGTGCGGTACCACTGCTGGCCCACCAGGGCATCGAGTGCCTGCTTCGCGCTGCCATCCCAGGTCAGCCACGGCATGCCGACCGACTGCGGCGTCTTTCTGGCTTGCTGCAGCCCCAGCCAGGCGCTGACTGCACTGGCCAGGTCCTGCGGGTCCAGTCCGTCGAAATAGAAAGCGTGCTCGCCCGCCACTTCGCGAAATACTGGCAGGCTGCGCGCCAGGATCGGGATGCCTTTCTGGGCCGCCTCGATCAGCGGCAGGCCGAAGCCTTCGCCTTCCGACGGCGCCAGCAGGGCGGCCGAGCCGTCGTACAGCTTGAGCAGCATCTCGTCCGAGATCCCCGGCAGCCAGAACAGGCGCCTGGATTTTTCCGGATGCGCGTCCATGCGCTCGCACAGCTTTTCCATCATCCAGCCCTGCTTGCCGACTACCACGAGGTTGACGTCCTCGCCGCGTTGCCACAGCAGTTCGAAGGCGGCCAGCGCCTGGGTATGGCCCTTGCGCGGCTCTACGGTGCCCACCATCAGGAAGCTTGGGCGCTCGCCCAGCGCGGCCAGTACATGGTCGGCATCGGGCGGCAGGCCGAAGCTCGGGGCGCTGGCATTGATGTCGGCGCCGAGGTGGAAGTGGCCGAGCTGCAAGGGTGTGCGACGTTGCAGGCCCTGGCGCTCGATCCAGTCGCCCAGTTCGTCGGCCACCGCGCGCGAGATGCACAGCACCCCGTCCGAGACCTTGTGCACGGTGCGCAGGAATTCGCCAAAATATTGCTCTGCACCGAAAGGAAACACATCCGGGCGCAACATCGGCAGGATGTCGAACACCACGAAATAGATGCCCACGCCGCGGTCGCGCATCGACAGCAGCAGGTTCTCGTTCTGCGAAGTGCCGGTGGTGAACAAATCGAGGCCGAAGAACAGGTCGCCGGGGTGCAGGTCCACGGGCGCGTCTTCCAGTGCCAGCTCGGTCTCGCCCACCAGACTCAGTCCGAAACGGCGCGCGTACAGGTAGCTGCGGTTGCCCCCGGTGGAATACACCGGCTCGATCCGGAAACCGGCCGGCGGGTCGGCGATCAGCGCCAGCAGGATGCTGCGTACCACGCGCTGGATGCCGGTCTTGAGATCGGACTGCACCACGGCCGAAACATCGACCAGCAGCTGGCGCGGCTGCGCAGGGGCGCGGTTGAACGCGATCGCGGCCGCCAGCTGCTGCAATTCCTGCGTCGGGCACAGGGGGGCCACGGCAGTTACCAGGTCCTGGTAGGCAACCGGCTCGCCGCGGTGGGCGAAGCCCTCGATGGCGTCGCGGTACAGGGCGCCGACATGGGCCGGCGCATGGTGTTCGGCCATGTGCGCGCGCGCACGGGCGCCCAGGCGGCTGCGCAGTGCTGGGTCGCCGCGCAGCCGGGCCAGTGCCTCGGCCAGTTGGCCGACCGCGAATTCGTCGGGCAGCTTGAGCAGCAGCGTATCAGGCAGCGAGGCGGTCGAGCCGTGCGCGTTGACCACCGTCGGCAGCCCATACAGCAAGCAGTCGAGCACCGCCGCCGACGTCTCGCCCCGGGTTGACGAGCGCAGCTGTACCGCGGCGTCGGCTGCATCCAGGTAATGCGCGTAAACCGCGGCATCGACGAAGCCCGTGATGCGGATCCGTCCGGCGGCCGGGCTGGCCAGGATCTGCTCGCGCAGTTGCGCGCCATACGGGCCCGGATCGTTCTCGCCCACGAACACCAGGTGGCAGTCGGGGTCGAGCGCCAGCGGCGAGGCCAGGAAGGCTTCCAGCAGCTCCGCGTTGAGCTTGGTGCGCCCGAGCATGCCGAACGTGGCGACCACGAAGGCCTTCTCGTCCAGCCCCAGGCGCTCACGCGCATGACTGCGCGCGGCAGCCGGCCCCTGCTGCGCCATGGCGCCCTCCGGCCTGCCGCGCAGCAGCGCAATGGTGCGCCAGGTGTCGGCCGCGCCGGGGCCGTACCACTGCACTGCCAGTTCGCGCGAAAAATCGGAATGGACGATCACGCCCAGGGCATTATCGAGCACGCCCTTGTTGAGCGGGTATTTCCAGATCGACGGATTACGGCCTTCGCGGCGGTGGCCGAGCACGCCGGTGTAGCCGTGCGATTCGTACAGCGCCTGCAGAAAGCCCTTGTCCAGGTATTGCTCGCGCTCGAGGTTGTCGAGCACGCCGGACAGGTAGAAGTCGTGCAGCACCACGATGCCGGGTACCTCGCGCACCAGTTCGAACATGTGCTTGTGTGCGTGCGAGTTGCCGAAGTGGTAGAGCACGTGGTCGAACTCGTGCGCGTGCTCGCGCAGCCAGCCGGCGTCGCGCAGCGGCAAGCCGGCCAGGCGCGGGTCGGTGACCTGTTGCTGGTCCTGCTCCACCACCAGCTCGATGTCATAGTAATGCGCCAGTTGCGGCACCAGTTCGGCGCTGTAGTCGGCGATGCCGGATTTTTCCGGCGGCAGCGGCGACACGTAGGCCAGCCGCGGGCGCGCGGCCTGGTGCTGGATTGGTGCCTGTTCTCCGGCGCTGGCGTCGAGCGCGGCCAGCAGCGCGTCGATATCGACCCCGCGGCATTCGGTCTCGAGTACCGGGCAGGGCAGCGGGGCCGCCGCGGGCGTCGCGGCGCCGTGCCTGCGCAGCGCACGTACCGGCACCAGCACTACATCGGGCCGCAGGCCGGCCAGCGCATGCCGGCGCACCAGCGCGCGCACGCGCCCGCCCGCCGGCAGGTCGAAGGCGCGCACCCGCTCGCGCGGCAGCAGGCCGCTGGCGCGCAGGGTCTGCAGGCTGACCGGATCGAGCAGTGGCAGGGCGAGATGCACCTCGCGCGCGCCGGCGCGGCGCAGCAGTTCTTGCGTCAATGCCAGCGCGGCGGAGTCCACGCGGCCGTGGTGTTCAAGCAGGTCGATAACGATGCGCATAGTCCAGTATCTTTTCAGTAGCTCAGTTAGCCTTGGCGGCCGGTAAGGCGGCGCCGAGCCCGCTGCAGGTCCGACAGCACCATCCGCACCGAGGCCGGCACCGGGCGCAACTCGTCGGGAACGGGCTTGACGCCTTCCGGCAACGGCTCGGGCGGCAACTGCTTGATCGCGGCCAGTATCACCTGCACGCGCAGGCCCAGGCGCGGGAAACGCAGCAGCACCGGGAGCACGAGGCGCCGCAGCGCCTCGACGCGGGACAGGCGTGCGACCACGCGCCGCCCCAGGTCGGGCCGGCGCAGCGTGCGGACGGCCAGGCCGGCCGCGCGCAGCGGCCAGGTGAGCTTCCACGAAGTGCTGTTGTGGACAGCGATCACCGTCGCTTCAAGGCTCTTGGCCCATGCCAGCAGCTTTTCGGCGTTCGCCTGTTCCGCGGCCACGGCCTGCTGCAGGGCGGTGATGCTGGCGTCGGCGTGCATTTTTTCCTGGGCCAGGTGTTCGGCACGCGCCCAGGCGGCGTCGAGCTGGTCTTTCAGTTCGTCCGCGCGCGCGCTGGCGTCGTCGAAGCAATGCCGGTGGTACGCCACTTCTTCGTGCAGCGCCAGGGCCACCCGCGCCGCTTCCTGCGCGGCGCTCTCGGCGCGCTGGCCGATGTCCGCGGCATGCTGCTCGGAGTCGCGCAGTGCGCGCGTGAGGTCCTTCGACGAGGTCCACGCCTTGTCGAGGTGATGCGAAATAAAGTCGTCGAAGACATTCGGCTGGACGCCAAAGTGCGCCATCAGCTCGGCATGTTCATCGGCCACGTAATAGCGGTTCAGGCCATCGAACCAGGCATAGCGGTAGCGCTGGCCGGTTACCAGGTGTTCCCAGGTGTGGTGGTTGGTGGCCCGGCTGTTCGGCAGCGTCGCCTCGATCACCAGCACCCATGGCCGCCAGCGCGCGAAGTCCATCCCGCGCAGCACGTCGCCCTCGAACCCTTCGACGTCGATCTTCAAGAAGTGGATGTCGCCCTGGACATGCTCTTCGCACACCGAGGCCAGGGTACGCACCGGCACTTTCAGCTCGGCGACCTGGTGGCCTTCGGCGCGGTGCAGTTCGGCCACCGACTGTTCGGGCGAGGCCCAGCCGCGCACGGCCGGCACGTCGTAGAGCACCAGCTCGCCATTCGTGCTGCCTGCCGCTACCGCCAGGTTGACGTCACGCGGCCTGGCATCCAGGAAAGCCTGGTGGAAGGCGGGCAGGGGCTCGATGCTGATGCCGCGCCATCCGGCGTCGTAGAAGGCCTTGGTGACCGAGTGCTCGACCGGGTCGTTGGCGCCGACGTCGATGTAGAAGCCATTCTTGACGTGGCCGAGCGCGCGCCACAGCAGCACATCCTCGGAATTCTGGGCGTAGGAAATTAAACTCATGGACGTAGGATCATGTGCGGTGGATGTCGATGGCCGGGTCGAGCCAGGCCGAACCCTCGAAGTGCGGGCGGCGCATGTTCATCACGGTGAAGACCAGGGCCAGGTCGCGCCACTCGTAGTTGTTCACCAGGTGGGTCTCGGTACTGACGATCGCGGTCGCGACCGAATAGGTGCCGGGCCCGAGGTTCATCGGGAAGGCGAAACGGTAAATCACTTCTTCGCCGGCCTGGACACTGTCCAGCGCCATGCCCTTGAGATGGGTATTGGTGCCGTACATCGGCTGGCCGAGACGGTCCTTGATCATGTAGCCGAGTACCATGCGCGGAATCGGTGCATTGGCCCGCACCCGTACTTCCAGCGTCACGGCCGCGCCCACGTCCACCACCTCGACCCGTGCGCCGGTGTCATCGAACAGGGCGATGTCGCCGACCGTGGCTTCGCCGGTGCCCGAGATGGTCTGGACCTTGCCGCCCTGGGCTTCGTGCAGGCGCACGGTCTCGTTTTCGCGCTCGGCGATCATGGCGTTGTAGTAGTCCATGATCTCTTCCGGCCGGCCTTCCTTGGCCAGCCAGCCGCCGTCGAGCAGGATGGCGCGGTCGCACACCGACTGAATCGCCTGCTTGTCGTGCGAGACCAGCAGCAGGGTAGTGCCCTCCTTGCGGAATTGGCGGATGCGATCGAAGCTCTTGTGCTGGAAATAGGCGTCGCCCACCGACAGCGCTTCGTCGACGATCAGGATGTCCGGGCGCTGCGCGGTGGCCACCGAGAACGCCACCCGCATCTGCATGCCGCTCGAGTAGACGCGCACCGGCTGGTCCATGTACTCGCCGATGCCGGCGAAGTCTTCGATCTGCGGCATCAGCGCGCTGATCTCGGGGACCGTCATGCCCAGCAGTTGCCCGGCCATGTAGACGTTCTGGCGGCCGGTAAAATCGGGATGGAAGCCCATGCCCAGTTCCAGCAAGGCGGCCACGCGGCCCTGCATCTGCACCGTCCCGGTGGTCGGCTGGGTGGTGCCGGTGATGAGCTTGAGCAGGGTGCTCTTGCCGGCGCCGTTGATGCCGATCAGGCCGACGGCTTCGCCGGGCGCGACCTGGAAGCTGATATCGTTGAGCACCCATTTGAGCTTGTGGCGCGGGCCGCGCAGCGGCAGCAGCCACTCGCCCAGCCGCGACCAGCGTGTCGGGTACTGCTTGTAGGCCTTGCCCAGCTTGGAGACGACGATGCTGCCCATCAGAGTTCATCCACCATTTCGCCCGAGCGCTTGCGGAACAGGCGCATGCCAAGGATGCACAGCAACAGCGCCATCAGTGCCGCAGGGATCAGCGAATTCCAGTCTGGCAGGGCGCCTTCGACCAGGATCGCCTGGTGCGCCTGCACCACTGCGGCCATCGGGTTATAGACCAGTACCGGGCGCACTTCTTCGGGCAGGATGCTGGCCGGGTAGACGATCGGCGTGAGCCAGAACCAGAACTGCATCGCGATCGTCACGAACTGGCCGACGTCGCGGAAGAACACGTTCAGGACGCCACTGACCATGCCCAGTCCGATGGCTAGCAGGATCTGCAGCACCAGTACCGGAATAATGGCGAAAAACACCGCCCCCGGAAAGTGGCCGGACACGAGTAGGAAGACGACGAACAGACCGAAGATAATGCCGAAGTTGACCAGTGCATTGAGCACCACGATGAGCGGCAGGCAGATGCGTGGGAAGCTGATCTTCTTGATCAGATTGGCCTGCTCCAAAAACATGTTCTGGCCGCGTGCAACAATCTCGGCAAACAATCCCCAGGTCAGGATGCCGGCGCACAGGTAGATCGAATAGGCGACCCCGGAATCGTTGCCGGGCAGCTTGGCTCGCATGACCTCGGAAAAGATCACGGTGTAGACAAGAATCATCGCGAGCGGGCTCAGCACGGACCAGACGGCACCGAGCATGGCGTTGACGTATTTCGACTGGAATTCGCGCTTGACGCTGCCCAGCACGAAACCGCGGTAGGCCCACAGGCCGCGCAGCATCAGGGGCGAGATCATGAGGCGGCCCGTGCTGGCAGCGCCCCGGTCGGGTGCGTCAGGGTGTTGGTCATGTGGAATGGCTGAGCCGGATGAGCCCGAAATTATACTTCATCCAACAGCCGGCCCGTTGTTACAGGTGTAACATCTTGTCTTGGTTCAATAAGCAGTGCCAGGAAAAGGCTTCGCTGGTGTTTAACCGTGTGTTGGGCAAGTTCGACGAAGGCTTGTATCGTCGAAACGTAAACCTCAACTACCCATATCGGTAAAACCCCCTACCGCCAGCTCCGCCCACAGCCACAGGAAAGCCAGCGCAATCACTCCACACGCCGTCGCGCGCTGTGTCGCTGTCTTGAGCTTGCGCGACGCAAACATGAATGCCAGCCCGGTCACCATCAGCACAATGCCTGCGGCCACAAAATCTGACCCGGTCCAGTCGACTTCGCGCGTGAACTGCATCGCCACCAGCGGAATCATCAGAATGGTGCCGGTCAGCGCCACCACGTACGAGATGCTTTTGCCGAGACTGCTGCCGGTCGGGATGCTCATGGTGGTTCTCCGAGGGGACAGAAAGATCAAGCCGGCAGGGTGCCAGGCATGGCAGAAATGTATCACGGGGCTGGAGGCGCCGCACCCTGTCCAATGCAACCAAGGCTGGGCTTGGCGCTGCCCGTTCCCCGTCGGGCCTAGAGCCAGGAGCGCAACCTCAGGTTCCCTGCACCAACCTCTGCAACGCCCCCGGATCCAGGATGATCAAGCGGTGTGCCTCCTTCTGCGCCACCCCCTGCTGCACCAGCGTCAACAAGGCCCGGGTGACGGTTTCGCGGCTCGTATTGATCATGTTGGCAATGTCTTGGTGGGTTGGCAGGTTTTCGATCACGCGGGTGCCGTCGGGGCCGTCGATCTGCTGCATCAGGGCGATATAGGTAAAGATGCGGCGCGTCGTATTGTTAATACTGAGCAGGGCGCGGAATTCCGAATCGCGCTGGATCTTTTGCGCCAGGTGGCCCAGCATCTTGCGCGCCACCGAGGGCGAATGCGAGAACAGGTGCAGCGCCACGGCGGCCGGCAAAAAGGCGACCAGCACTTCGGTAGTTGCTACCACCGAGGCCGAACGGGTCGAATCGTTGATCAGGGCGATCTCGCCGAAGAAGTCGCCGGCCGATAGCATGCGCAAGCCGACCGAGCGTCCGTCTTCGGTCACGTCGACCACCTGCAGCTGGCCCGACAGCAAGAACAGCAAACCGTCACCGCTACCGCCCTTGTGCAGCACCACTGAACGTTTCGGGTAATGCCGGTAGCGCAGCTCGCCCTTGACCTGAAGAATTTCCTCGTCGGCCAGGTCGGACAACAGAGGTATCTTGCGCAGGTTGACCTGGATCTGCTGTTTTTGCAGCTCGGGCGCAGCCGGCTGCGCAGACTGCTCGGCCGGATCGCGCTGCTGGGATAATTTGGCGGAAGAACTCATCGATGGATCGGTCTCGTCAAAAATGCCCGAGGGCGAAGGCGGGAAGGGCGACGACGGCGATGCCGGCGGCATTCGCGGCCAGGTCGCGCCAGCAAAAGCGGCGCTCCGGCACCAGTTGCTGCAGGCATTCGACCAGCCAGCCACCCACCAGCAGGCCGCCCAGCCACCAGGCGATTTCGGCCTGTCCCCGGGCGATCCGCAGTGCCAGTACGGTCAGCACTGCAAATGCGGCAAAATGCAGGAACTTATCGTTGGGCAGGGGCGGAAGCCAGCGATTGGGAACCAGACAACCGGCACCCAGCACGGTTGCGGCGCAGACAAACATCCATACTTCCGGCGCCATCGGCAAGCCTTCGTGATTGTTAACCCGGCGATTGTACCGCCTGGGTCACGGGTACTGCCATTGCCAGCTCAGCTGCAGTTGCCGGTTATTGTACTGAAAGATGCTGATGTTCTCGCGGTTACGGACCATGCGTCCCTCCAGCGCAACAGTCTGGTTCCGGGCGAACTGATAAGTGAGCACCGCGCGCAGCACCTGCGTGCGCTGGGCGCGCACCTGGTCGATCAGCAGTTCCGGCGAATAAGGAGTGGCGCTGTCCCATTGCTGGCGGGTCCATGACAGTTCGCCGCGGACGTCCTGGGCGAGTGGTCGGCGCAGCGACACGGTCAGGTAGTTGCCATGGCGATTGCCGCCTGGGCGAGCGCCGCGGGCGCGGTCGTCGAGCAGGCCCACGGTGGCGCTGGCAGCCAGCGTTCCCGCCTGGTGGGCCAGCAGCGCGCGCGCTTCGAACAGGTCGGAATCGAAAGAACGCAGGGTCAGGTACCTGGTGTGGGTGGCGCTGGCTGTCAGGTAGAACTGGGTACGCGCCGGCAGCGGCAGCGGCGGGGCCACCCGAACCTGGGCCTGGGCCTGCTTCTGGTAGAGCTGCCCGCCCATCGTCGTCAAGCCCAGCGAGCCGGTGGTGCGCAGGGTCCAGGCGCCGAAGCGCCAGGGCGATTCGATGCCACCATACAGCGCGCCGGTGTCATACGTGCGCATGCTGTCGTAGCGGCGCTGCTGTAGCTGCAGGAATCCGAGGCTGCCATTGGCCCCGGCCGCGCGCACATAGTCGGCGCCGACACTCGTATAGCCGTCGCGCTTGGGCAAAAAGTCTTCCAGCAGCGGCAATGCGATGTCGCCGTCCGAGCCGGTGACGATGAAGGTCGAGTTGCTGGCGCCCTGGTTGACGTTGTCGTCCAAGCCGCGGCCCACATTCACGCTGGCCGAACTGGCCGGGGCCGCCGGCCTGCAGCCGGAGTCGCGTGCTTCACCGATCAGTTCGAGGATCTCGCGCGTAGGCGAGAAACGCGTCTCGACATTGGCGAACAGGCGCTCGGCTTCCTCGGCGTTGCCCAGGCCGCACTGGATCAGCGCCAGGTCGAGCCAGGCGCCGGCGTGCTCGGGTTCCTGCACGATGAGGCGCGACAGCGCGCTCGATGCGTCGGTCTTGCGGCCTTCGGCCAGCGACTGCAAGGCTTCCTGGTAGAGCACCTGCTGGCGTGCGCCCGCGCCGGCAGGTGGTGGGGTATCGACGCCGATGTCCTGGGCCGGCGCCAGCGCCGGCGCCCAGGCCAGCATGCTGGCGAGAAGATGGATGCAAACGCGAGGCTTCATGCGAGCGGTCCCGTGTCGGCCGCCGCCGCTGGCGTGGCTGGTGGGTTCGTGTTGGTGTCGAGAGTATACAAAGGCGTTGGTTTTTCTTTACCGCGCAGCAGTTGCTCGCCCAGGGCGAGGAAGCGGTGCCGGCGCGCTCGTTCGACGGCGCCGGGGCCGATAATGACGTTGTGGGGAAAATCGCGGGCGACCTGTTCGAGCCGGGCCGCGGTGTTGACGCTGTCGCCCACCGCAGTATAAATGCTGCGGAAGGAAGTGCCAAAATCTCCGGCCATCGCGATGCCGCTTTCGATGCCGATCCGTACCCGCAGCGGCTGGTAGCCGGCGCGTTCGCGCTGGCGGCTGAGGTTTGCCACGCGGCGCGTGATGGCGCGCGCGGCGTCGAGCGCCAGGTCGGCGTGCTCATCCAGCGGTAGGGGCGCGCCCCAGAAGGCCATCATGCCGTCGCCGGTGTACTTGTCGAGCGTTCCCTGGTGGTCGATCACCGGTCCAGTCAGGCAATCAAGGAAGTCGCGCGTGAGCTGCGCCGCCTCGGCCACCGGCAGCGTCTCGACCTGGCCGGTATAGCCTTCCATGTCGGCCACCAGCGTGGTGACGTCGCGCTGGCGCGGGCGTAGCGGGTCTTCCTCTTGGCTGCGCAGCAGTTCCTCGACCACGGCCGGTGCTACGTACTGGCGCAAGGTCTGCAGCAGGTGGCGCGAACGGCCCTGTGCCATCTGCCACTGATAGGGCACGGCCACAGCCAGCAAGAATAAATTGGTCGCCAGCGGTCCGACCGGCGCGAAGTCCGGGTCGTGACTGCTCGCTACATAGGCCAGCCCCAGCCACAGAGCCGAGCTGGCAGCGAGCAGGCCGACGCTGGCGGCGGCCGACAGGCGTGGAAACAGCAGCATGCAGCCGGCTACCGATACCAGCGCAAAGAGTGACGCCAGGGCGCGTGCCGGCCAAGGCGCGGGGGTGCTGCCTGCCTGGCGGTCGAGCAGGGCCGACAGGATGGTTGCCTGCACGCCCAAGCCGGGACGACTCGCCGCCAGCGGCGTGGCCACGCGGTCGGCCATGCCCAGCGAGGATGAGCCCACCATTACCAGGCGTCCACTGGCGCTGCTCGGTGCGATGCGTTGGGCCAGGATGTCGGCAGCGCTCACCACGGTATAGGCTGACCAGTCGCGCCGGTACGGCACCCGCATCAAGCCGGTGTCTTCGAGCGCCAGCGGCCCCTTGCCTGCGCAGCAGTTGACCAGTGCCAGCGCCAACGCTGGATAATGACGGCCCTCGAATGCGGTGACCAGCGGCACCCGGCGCAGTGCGCCATCGGGATCGGGGATGAAGCCGATGGCACCGATGTGGGTCGCTTCGGCCAGCGCCGGGTAGTTGCCGACATAGCCGCTGGCAGGGATGCCGCCCCGGTAGGCAGGGGTGGCGCCGCCGAGGCGCCCGTCGCGCAGTTGCTGCGGCCGGGTGCCCGCAACGTCGAAGTCGAACGCCTGGGCCGGCACCACCGGGCCGTGCCGGGCCAGCAGCGCCAGGCGCAGGTCTCCCGGCAAGTCGCTGGCGGACGGCAGCACGATATCGAGCGCGACGCCGCGTGCGCCATAAGTGGTTAGCAAGATTTCCACCAGGTGGGCGAGGCGCTCGCGCGGCCAGGGCCATGGACCCAGTTCGCTCAGCGAGGCTTCGTCGATGTCCACCACCAGAATGCGCGGTTCTGGCGCGCTACTAGCTTGCATGCGCAGGAACATATCGCGCATGCGTTCGTTGGCCAGGAACAACAGATCGGAATGGGTCGTTGCGACTGCGCGCGCAACCGCATGGGATTCGTTGCTTTTAAACAACAGTTGCGCCAGGGTTCCATATTGTGACCACAGGGTCAGCAGGAATGCCAGCGTAGCAATGACCCAGCGTCCGCGGAGTCGGGCTTGTGATCTTGGTTCAGCCACGCGCAGCAGTGTACAGGCGTACTTCCGGTTAAAAGATCAGTGAGTATAGCGTGCATAGTTGCTGCTGCGCATTGGCTTGATTGAATTACGACGAAATGTAATAGTTCAAGACGAGCCGAGCCTTTCCGATAAAATGTGACAGACGTCACAGATCCGCAGTTCGCCAGCGCGGTACATTGGAAGGAAAAGGGGAGGCATCTTGCAAAAATTACTACTGACTGCACTGCTAGTCTGCGCGGCGCATGCGGCCCATGCGGCCGATGCTGGCAAGATTATCTTCGTCGCCGGCACTGCCAGGGCGGGCGAGGTTACCGCGCGCGAAGGCGCTTCGGTGCAAGAGGGCCAGATGCTCAGTACCGGCGGCGATGGATTCATCTATGTAAAGACGATCGATAGCGGCCTGTTCATTCTGCGTCCGAATACCAGGGCGCGGATTGTCACCTACCGCATCGACCAGAAGAACCCGGCCAATACCCGCATCAAGCTCGAACTGCTCAGCGGCGTTGCGCGCAGCAAGTCGGGCGAGGCGGTGAAGCTGGCGCGCCAGAATTTCCGTTTCAATACCCCGGTGGCGGCAATCGGCGTGCGCGGCACCGACTTTACTGTATTCACCGATGACGATACCTCGCGCGTGGCCGTGATTTCCGGCGGCGTGGTGGTCAGCGGCTTTACGGGCGCCTGCCGTCCGGAGGGCGGCGGGCCCTGCGAGGGCGCGGCTAGCCGCGAGCTCAGCGCAGCTCAGCGCGGCCGCCTGGTGCAGGTGCGGCGCGGCCAGGCAGCGCCGCAGCTCATGGAGAGCAGCCCCTTGTCGCCAGATCAGGTCTCGCCGCCGCGCGGCGACGAGCCGCTGGTCAAGAACGGTATCGGCGCGGTGTCGGCGCAAGCGAGCGTTGGTGTCGAGGCTATGAAGAATTCGGGTTTGAACTCAGCTATTGAAAAACTGGCCACGGCCAATCCCGTGCCGATCCCGGCACCCATGCCTGGAGTTGAATCGCCGGTAATCAGTCCGCCTGTGCTTACGCCACCGGTAGTCGAAGTTCCACCTGTGATTGACGTGGCGCCTGTCTTGCCGGAGCGGACTGCGATTTGGGGGCGCTGGCAGCCTGCGATGAACCGGTATGCCAGCATTGACCTGTCAGAAGAGCGCAAGAGGAATGAACTATTAGCGCTGTCTGGATACTTCGCGCTATTTCGCTCGCCCGGAAAAGATTATGTGGCGCCAAATAATGGGTCGGTTGGTTTTTCCTTGCGCGGCAGTGAAGCGATCGTGACCACGGAATACGGCTTTGGTAATGTAGTGGCCGCGCCTGCTACTTTGTCCAACGGCATCCTGACGGTTGATTTTGGCGAGCGCAGCTTCACGACGCGGATGGATGTGACCACCGCAAGCGATGTCGTGCGTGTAGGCGCCGACGGTATCGTAAAAGGGGATGGCCGCATGTATGGCAATGCATCGGAGGGGCGCCATGGGGTGCTCAACGTGCAAGGCATCCTGACAAACGAGCGTGGCGGCTCTGCCGCCTATATTTTCGATGGACGCCTGGACGATAAGCGAACCGTCAATGGTGCTGCAACCTGGCGTTGACGTTTTTAAATCGTCTCCATTAAAAAAACCCGGTGATGCCGGGTTTTTTTTCATAAGACGTTCTCTATTGATTCATTTGGTTTTTATTATCAAGAATGTTACTAAATGTAAGGTGATTGTCTTTTATATACGGCTTAATACTTGCCTTGGTTTTAACAAATTTATTCATGGCAGGTAATTTGCAGCGTATTCGGCTATTTTTTTTCAAATTCGCTAAAACTTTCTTAAATTTGTGATGGTCATCACATCTCAAGGGGCGGGCTGTCTGGCATGATTCGGCTCGTTGGGCTTACAGGTGTGCATCTGCACTCTTGCAATAACTGATTCAACATTCGATCGATCGATCTTTCTTTTGGAGCATTACATGGCAATCGTCAATACCCACGTCGAAGCAGTTCAGAAACTGTACGTCGCTTACTTCAACCGTCCAGCTGACCACGCTGGCCTGGATTACTGGACCAATGTCGTCGCAGCCCAAAACGGTTCGACCACGGCCGTGTCGGCCGCTTTCGCTGCCGAAGCAGAATACAAGACCGCCTTCGCTGGCATGACCAATGCGCAAGTCGTGAACCAGGTGTACCTGAACCTGTTCGGTCGTGCTGCTGAAGCCGCTGGCCAAGCCTACTGGGCTGACCTGATGGCATCGGGCTCGATCACCATCGACAAAGTCGTCGCCGAGATCGCTAAAGGCGCACTGACCACCGACGCTGAAGCCTACGAGAACAAGGTTTCGGGCGCAACCGCCTTCACCGCACAACTCGACACCAAGGCTGAGCAAGACGGCTATCGCGGCGCTGCTGCGAACACCGCTGCCAAGGCATTCATCACCAGCATCACCACCGATGCATCGCTGACCGTCGCTGTCGCTCCTATCGCTCTGGCTAACACCGTCAGCAAGGTTGTCGCTGCCGGCACCCCGTTCACCGTCGTCGGCGCCCTGCAAGCCCTGGAAGTCGCTACCGATGCCAAGGCTGCATTCCTGGTCACCGCTGACGGCGATGGCAAGGCAAGCACCAGCACCACCGACGCCTTGCTCAATGCAGCCGTCGTCACCAAGGAAGCCGAGCTGGTGAAACTGCTGGGCACCCCAGCAGCTGGCGACGCTGTGGAAACCACCTACACCGACGGTTCGCCAGCGGTGAAAGCAGCTCTGATCGCTGACCAGATTACTGCCAATGCCAAGGCACTGACCGACGCACAAGCTGCTGTGACCGAGGCTTCTGCTGAAGTCGCTAAAGTTGCTGGCCTGCAAAGCGCCGTGAGCACTGCTGCAGCTGCCAAGACCGCAGAAACTACTGCCCTTGCAAACCAGAAGCTTGCTGTAGCTGATCTCGCTGGCAAAATGGCTGTCTACAACAGCACCAACGGCACTGCACTGACCCCTGCTCCTGATGGCACTGTTACCGGTCTGATCCAACTGGTCGATGGTAAGCTCACCTTGGTAAGCGGAGTGACCGAAGCCAAGAACCCTGGCGTTACCGCGTTGCTGAACTCGTCGATCGCCCTGGAAGCTGCTGATGCTGCGGTCATCAAGGCACAAACTGCTGCTGTCGCTACCCAGAACACCGTCGACTACCTCGACACCAGCGCTGCTGAAAAGGCAGAACTGGAAGTCATTGGTTCCAAGATTACTTCCGTCGCTGCAGGTGGTATCCCGTCGGAAGCCCAGATTGCCGAGCAACTGGCGATCTACAAATCTACGGATATGGCTAAATTCGACGAGCTCAAAGGTCTGGTCGATGCGTTCTACGCTCAGACTGCAGAAGAAAACCCGCTGAGCCTGGCGTTGTCGAACGCTGAAGCTGCTGCCAAGACTGCTGCAACCAACATCGAGAACTTCACCAAGGCGCAAGCTGCACTGGTGAAAGCCCAGGACCTGGTCACCCAGGCCAAGGCTCTGGATGCAACCGTTGCCGCAGCAACCAAGGTGTTTGCTGATAACAACTTCACCATCAACAACCTGAATGACGCGACCGAATTCGGTTCGTCGAAGTCGGACATCTTCATCGCTGGCGAGACCGACTCGAGCATTGAGCTGTTCAACCTGCAGGGTTCGGACTCGGTGTTCATCGGTTCGGACTTCACGCTCAACCGTGGCGCCCTGAGCACCGGCGACGACGCTGTCCTGGAAGCCTTCGTGCGCCAGGTGGGTTCGGACACCGTGATCTCGCTGGAAACCTCGAAGTTCGGTTCGAGCGCAGCAACCGCTGAAGTCGTCGTCATCACCCTGGTCGGTATCGATGCAACCACCATCCAGCTGAACAACGGCATCATCACTTCGGTCGCTCCGACCGTCTAAGTAAGCTGCCTGGGCAACCAGGCTCATTACTGAAGTAAGCAACCCCGCCTTTGCGAGAAGGCGGGGTTGTTTGTTTTGGTGCGTCCAAGCCACAGTGAAGTTACTCTTGTAGCAATTAAATGTGACGTGCATCACAAAATTTATGCATTTTTCGGTCATAATATGCGACGATACTATTTCCTGTAAGAAGTGCCCTGAGAAGTCATTACCGCGCGCGTGAGCGCCACCTACCCCATCCATGACCAAATTCTTAGATCCAAAAACCGAAATCGGACGCGCGTTGCTGGCGTTCAAGCGCACCTTCTGGACCATTGGCGTGTTCAGCGCCATCATCAACCTGATGATGCTGGTGCCTTCGCTCTATATGCTGCAGGTCTACGACCGGGTGCTGGCCAGCCGCAACGAGATCACGCTGCTGATGCTGACCTTGCTGATGCTGGGGGCCTATCTGTTCATGGGCGGCCTGGAAGTGATTCGCTCGTTTATCCTGGTGCGGGTGGGGGCGCGTTTCGACATGATGCTCAACAAGCGCGTCTACACCGCATCGTTCGAGCAGAACCTGAAGCAGGCTGGCGGTAATGCCGGCCAGACCCTGAGCGACCTCACCAACCTGCGCCAGTTCCTGACCGGGAATGCCCTGTTCGCCTTCTTTGATGCACCCTGGTTTCCGATCTACCTGTTCGTCATCTTCATGTTTGAGCCATCGTTGGGCTTGTTCGCCTTGTGCGGCACCATCGTGCTGGTGATCCTTGCCTATGTGAACGAGCGCGTGACCAAGCATCCGCTGTCCGAAGCCAACACCATGGCGGTATCGGCAAGCTCCCTGGCCACCAACAACCTGCGCAATGCGGAGGTGATCGAGTCGATGGGCATGTTGCCCAACCTCATGGGTCGCTGGTTCAAGCTGCACGGCAAGTTCCTGAACTTGCAAGCCGATGCCAGCCAGAAGGCGGGCACCATTGGCGCGGCCACCAAGTTCGTCCAGACTGCGCTGCAGTCCCTGGTGCTCGGCTTTGGCGCCTTGCTGGTGCTGGAAAACAGGATTACGCCCGGCATGATGATTGCTGCATCGATCCTGGTTGGACGTACCCTGGCGCCGGTGCAGCAGGTCATCGGCGTCTGGAAGAGCTGGTCCAGCACCCGCAGCGCATTCGATCGCCTGACCAAGCTTCTGGAAACTAATCCCGCGCGCCCGGCCGGCATGGCCTTGCCGGCCCCGCAAGGTCATCTGGTACTGGAAGGGGTGACCGCCTCGCCACCCGGCATGCGCAACCCCGTGGTTCGTAATGTCTCGTTCGGCGTCAATCCGGGCGACGTGCTGGGCGTAATTGGCCCTAGCGGCTCCGGCAAGTCGACGCTGGCGCGCCTGCTGGTCGGTGTCTGGCCTGCCATGATGGGCAAGGTTCGCCTGGATGGCGCCGACATCTACAGCTGGAACAAGGCCGAGCTCGGCCCTTACATGGGTTACCTGCCGCAGGATATCGAACTGTTCAGTGGCACCGTGAGCGAGAACATTGCCCGTTTCGGCGAGGTCGATGCGGACAAGGTGGTGCAGGCGGCCAAGCGCGCCGGCGTGCACGACATGATCCTGCATTTGCCGGAAGGCTACGACACTCGCCTGGGCGACGGCGGCGCCGGCCTGTCCGGCGGCCAGAAGCAGCGCCTTGGCCTGGCACGCGCAATGTACGGTGACCCATCCCTGATCGTGCTCGACGAGCCCAATTCCAACCTCGATGATGCCGGCGAAGCCGCGCTTACCGCGGCAGTCAACGACCTGCGCCAGCGCGGCAAGACCATCATCCTGATTACCCATCGTCCGAGTGCGATTGGTATCACCACCAAGCTGCTCTTGATGCGCGAGGGCGCCGTCCACATGTTCGGCCCGACCGACAAGGTGCTGGCGGCGCTACAGGAAGCCAATGCCAAGGCACTTCAGGCAGCCCAGGTCCACGCGGCCCAGGCCGCCCAGGCGGCAGCGGCGGGCCAGGCCCAGCAAGAGCAGGCCAAAGAGGCGCCGGTGACTAGCGGAGAAACCAAATAATGAAGCTGTTGAAAAGTGAAGCGACTGACGTCATCGCCCATGACGCCACACCGCTCGAAGTCAATACCGATTCCAGCGCATACAGCCGGTTCGGCTGGATCATCGTACTGTTCGGCGTCGGCGGCTTTTTGCTGTGGGCGCTGCTGGCGCCGCTGGATAAAGGCGTGCCGCTCAGTGGCACCGTGGCCAAGGAATCGAACCGCCAGGCGGTCCAGCACCAATCGGGCGGTACGGTGCAGGAGCTGCTGGTACGCAATGGCGACGTGGTCAAGGCTGGCCAGGTGCTGGTGCGCATGAATTCGGTAATGGCGCAGTCTGGCGTCCAGGCAACCGAGAGCCAGTACCTGTCAGCGCTGGCTGCCGAAGCCCGCCTGATGGCCGAACGCGACGGCCGCAAGCAGATCACTTTCCCCGCCGAGCTCGAGAAGCGCCGTGGCGAGCCGCAGGTGGCGGACCTGATCAGCCTGCAGAATGCCTTGCTGTCGTCGCGCCAGCTGTCGTTGCAAAGCGAATTGGGTGCCCTTGACGAAAGCGTTGCCGGCCTGAAGCTGCAGATTCGCGGCCTGGAAGAGTCGCGCAACAGCAAGAAGGAACAGGTGAGCTTTTTGAAAGAGCAGCTGGGCGGCATGCGCGACCTGGCCAAGGAAGGTTATGTTGCACGCAACCGCTTGCTCGACCTGGAGCGCACCTACGCGCAATTGGGCGGCGAAATCTCTGAAGACATCGGCAACATCGGCCGTTCCCAGCGCCAGGTGACGGAGTTGGTATTGCGTAAGTCGCAGCGTATCCAGGATTACCAGAAAGAAGTGCGCTCCCAGTTGTCCGACGTCCAGCGCGAGACCCAGGGGCAGGGTGCGCGCCTGCAGGCGCAGAACTTCGAGCTTTCCAACGTTGAAGTCAAGTCGCCGGTCGACGGGACTGTTGTGAACCTGGCAGTGTTCACCAATGGCGGCGTGGTCGCCCCCGGCTTCAAGATGATGGACATCGTGCCGACCAACGACGCGCTGGTGGTCGAAGGCCAGCTGCCAACCAATCTGGTGGACAAGGTACACGCAGGATTGAAAGTCGAGCTGATGTTCTCGGCGTTCAATACCAATCGTACACCGCATATCGAAGGTGAAGTCGTCAGCGTCGCGGCCGACCGCAATGTCGAAGAGCGCACCGGGATGCCGTATTACGTGGTGCATGTGAAAGTAACGCAGGCGGGCGCCAAGAAGATTGCCGAGAACAAGATGGACATCCGTCCCGGCATGCCGGTGGAGCTGTTCGTCAAGACCGGCGAGCGCACGATGATGAATTACCTGCTCAAGCCGCTGGTGGACCGTGCCCAGTCGTCGATGAGCGAGGATTGATATGCGCGCAACCATGAAAACCCGTGCAGGCGGTACGTCGCTGCGTGCCGCGGCGTTGGCCGTCTTGCTCGCGGCCGCCGGTAGCGCCGGGGCGGTGACGCTGCAGCAGGCCTATGACGCGGCGATCAGGCACGATCCTTCTTTCCGGATGCGCTTCTACGAGCACGAGGCGGGCAAGGAAAACCGCATCCTCGGTCGTGCCCAGCTGCTTCCGCAAGTAGGAGGCAGCTTCTCGTATGGCAAGAACGTGGCCGACCAGGAATCCGTGGACCAGTTCGGCAGACCCCGGATCAGCCATCCACGCTATACCAGCCGCTCCGCCGTGGTGCAGTTGCGTCAGCCTTTGTTCAACATGGAAGCCATTGCGCGCTATCGCCAGGGCAAGGTGCAGACCGAGCAGGCTGAACAAGCTTATGAGGCAGGTATCGACGAGGTGTCGGTGCGGGTGGTCAGCACTTACCTCGACGTGCTGTTTGCTCAGGACCAGCTGGCGCTGGCCCGGGTCCAGCGCGATGCTTTCCTGGAAAGCCAGAAGGTCAACCAGCGCCTGTTCGAAAAAGGCGAGGGGACCAAGACCGACATGCTTGAAACCCAGGCCCGGCTTGAACTGGCCGAAGCGCAGCTCATCGAATCCCAGGACAACTTGACTGCCGCCCGCAATACGCTGGAAGGGGTAATCGGCATGGATCCAGGCGAGCTGGACCGATTGGGAAATGATTTTCGGCCGGCCGAGCTGACCCCTGCGTCGTTCGAGGACTGGCGCAAGCTGGCTCTGGAACGTAACAACCTGCTGGCCGCATCCCGGCTGGCGGTCGAGAATGCCCGCCTGGACATTAGCCGTAACCGCGCGGGACACTACCCGCGGGTGGACTTCGTCGGGGTCTATAGCAAGAACGACAGCGAATCGCTCACCAATCTGAACCAGGAAAATACCAACCGCCAGCTCGGCCTGCAGGTAAACATCCCGATCTATCAAGGCGGAGCGATCAATGCCACAACCCGTCAGGCTGCCGCGAGCTATGGACGCGCGCAGGCAGAGCTGGACGTGCGCACCAACGACGTCCTGCTTGAGCTGCGCCAGGCCCATAGCCTGGTAACGAGCAGCGCGCGCAAGATCGACGCCTTGAGCAAGGCGGTCGAGTCGGGCAAGCTGTTAATGACGGCCACCGAGAAATCGATCAAGGGGGGCGTACGCATCAACCTCGATTTGCTCAATGCGCAACAACAGCTGTTCACCAGCCAGCGTGACCTGGCCCAGGCTCGTTATGTCTATTTGGTAGGATTGCTGCGCCTGCGCGCAGCAGCAGGCACCTTGACCTCGGATTCTGTACGCGAAATCGCAGCGTATTTTCGTTGAGGTCTGACAAACACCGCACCGCCGGTGTTTGTTCTTTCTTAAACTTTAAAAATCTCTATATGTTAGTAAATCCACTTAAAGCGTATTAACTTCGCTCTAAGTGGTGTTCTGCGCCGCTTTTTTTCGGCTTGCGCTACGATCGACGCTCCCAACCTGACGGAGCGCGACATGGCAACCGATTTGCAAACCGCTGCAGTACAGAAACTGTACATCTCCTATTTCAGCCGCCCGGCCGATGCCGCGGGGCTAGACTACTGGAAGGGCGCCCTTGCCGCCAATCCCGACGCCGGTCATGACATGGCGCGCCAATTTTCGCTTTCGCAAGAATACCGCGACATGTACACCGGCCTCGATGCCCGAGCCATGGTGACCGCCACCTACGACAAGCTGTTCGGACGAGCAGCGGAAATGGCAGGTGTCGATTACTGGGCTGGCCTGCTCGAGACCAGCCAGGTCTCGATCGACAACATGGTCACCCGGATCGCCGACGGCGCCCAGGGTAACGACAAGATCGCCTTCCGGGCACGCTGGGAAGCCGCAGCGGTGTTTACCGAGCGACTCGATCTGCCCGAGGAAAAGTCGGCTTATAGCGGGGTAGCGGCCAACAAGATTGCCAGCGACTGGATCGCCACCATTAAAGACCTGCAGACCGGTGCCATGGCCCAGGACGTTGGCGTGGTCGACGGCGTGATCGCGCAGATAGTCGGCGCTGGCACCACCGGGCTGGATACGACCGGAATATTCAATTGAAAAAAAACGCGGACGTTGCGTCCGCGTTTGATGAAATATTATTTCAAAATTTTCAATCAATTGAAATAATATTTCATTGTTGTTTCCACTCCTGGCACCGCCCGGATGCCCGGATTGCTGATGCGTTAGAAGAAGAAGTTCATCTGCGCGTCAGTGACTTTTTGCCCGACAAATTCAGTCGAGATGGTAATGAACTGATCGGCGACTTGTTCCAGGCTCATGCCAGCCTGCATCGAGCCTACCCAATACGCCAGCCCGGCGTCGTCGGCATTACGGTTGAACAGGGTTTGGTAGAGCAAGTTGATGTCATGCGCAGCACTGCCATTGAACACCGCCAGCTTGCCGGAGGCTTCGCCACTCTTGATCATCTCGACAGCGATCGTGCCAAGTGTGAGACCGCGCTGCGCTGCAGTCGACCAGAATTCGATTCCTGCCAGATCTGCCTGACGGCCCAGGATGTTGCCATAAAGGGCGGCGACGGTCGACACTGTGACACCGGTGCTGACAGCCAGTTCGGTATCGGCAAACTTGATCGTTTCGACGTTGATCAGTTTGACGCTATTCTTGTTGCCGTTGAGTTCAGTGACTACCGTATGGGCATTGAATTTCTCGATCCGGTAGTCCGTGCGCACGCCGCTGAAGCCCACCACATCGGAGCCCTGGCCGCCATGGACGATGTCGTTGCTCGGGATGATACTCGGTACAGACGAAGACAGCATCTGGATCGCGTCGTTGCCACCGCCGGAATATACCGAACTCTGGCCGCCGGAGATCGTAAACTGTTGTGCCGCAGAGTCGCCCACGAGCATTTGCCCGGCCGTCGAGGCGACGATGTTGGCATTGCCGATGATGGTGGAGTAATCGACGCTCTTCAACTCGATCGTGTTACCTGCGCCCAGGTTTTGTGCATCGATGACCAGGGCGGTGCGCTCGGTGGTGCTACTGGTGCCAGTGATGGTCAAGTTCGAAACAGTCGTTGGCGACGATTCCGGCGTAATCTGCTGTACCACCAGCGTGGTTTCGCCTGGCAGCGATTTGATGAAGTCGCTTCCGCTCTCCCAGAGGTAACTCTGATCGGGTAGTGGCATTTTCGTTAGCGTCAGGATCTTCCCGATCGTGTCATCCGAATACGTGCTGACACGATTGCTGGGGCCGCCGACCGCGGTCAGGCCGATGCCGTTGCCAACTTCCACCCGCAGCGTGTCGGTGGCGCCGGAGCGAGCCAGCACGATGTCGGCGGCGTCTGGTCTGCCGCTGCTATCGTTCCGTCCGAGGGTGATCACTGGCACCGTAACCTTGGTGCCGAAGCTGCCATCGGCCAGGATGGTTGGGCGGCTCTCGACTGCAACGCCGTCGACCAGGGGAGGCGGCGCTGGCTGGGTCGGGGTGCTTGGCGGTGCCGGCGGTGCCGGTGGGGGCGGGGCCGGTGGTGCCGGCGGCGGTGGTGCCGCCGGCGGCACCTCGATCGTCAGGTTCAGCGCTGCGCTGGCGGCCGAGACGTTGCCTGCAAGGTCAGTACTCTTGTAGCTCAGCGCATGGGCGCCAACGGCCAGCGTGCTGGCGGTGATGCTCCAATCGCCAGTTTCGCTAGCGGTGGCAGTGCCGAGCACGGTGATGCCATTGCTGTCGTACAAAGTTACCAGTGCACCCTCTTCGGCAGTACCGGTCAGCACGGGACGCGACACCGTGGTGATGCCGTCGCCAGGCGCGCCGCTATCGCTCTCGGCAGCCAGCAGTGGCGCGGCGCCCGCTTCGGGCGCGATCGTATCGATCGTCACGCTCAAGCCAGGGCTGGGGGCCGAGACATTGCCGGCAGCATCGACCTGGCGCACCGTCAGCGTGTGGGTACCTTCCTCTAGCATGCTGCTGGAGATGGTCCAGTGGCCCTCGGCGTCGGCCAGCGTGGTGCCGAGCAGGGTCGTGCCGTCGGTATCGTACAGATTGACGGTGACGTTGGCTTCACCGGTGCCGCTCAGGCGCGGCGTGGTCATGCTGGTAATGGCATCGCTGTTGGAGATGCCGCTGTCGTCGCTGTTCACCAGTGTGAATGAAGCGGGTGCGGTTGGGGCGGTATGGTCGAGGTTGACGCTGTCGCCTGCCGTGAAGCCGCCGGCGAGGGCAATGCCGCTCGCATTCTGGATGCCGGTGCCGTTGGCGTTCAGATCCAGGCGCACGGTGCCGTCGCCGGCGAGGCCATTGACCGTGACGGTGTAACTGTTGCCGCTGCCAAACATTGAGCCCACCGTGCCGGACGCGGTGCCGGTCGTGGTCAAGGAAAAGTCGCCGACATTGACGCCGCTAACTTCCTGGTCGAACGTGACGATGTACGAGACGCTGGTCGCGTTGGTCGGGGCAGTGGCCGCGTCGATGAGATCGATCGAGATGACGGTCGGCGCCGAGACCACGTTCAGGGACAGTTCCTGGAACGCGGCATTGCCGGCGCTATCGGTGGCCGTGACGTAAAAGCGGTAAGTGCCGCTAGCGAGGTCTTGCGCAGCCATCAGCGTGTCGCCGTCGATCGTGAACTTCGCATTGTCGGCATCGTTGCTGCCATTGCCGCCGGCGAAAGCAAAAGTGACATTGTTGGCGTCGCTCGCCAGCAGCGAAGCGACGAAGGCGCCGCTGGTGGCACTAGAGGCAGGCACACTGCTGCGGTCCAGTGCGGTGCTGACGGGCGCGTTGGTATCAAGGCGATAGGCAAAGGCTGTCGATGCCGACGATACATTGCCTGCAACATCGGTCTGGATCGCCGTGACACTGTACTGGCCGTCACTCAAGGCGCTGGAAGTGACGCTCCAGTTGCCGCTGCCGTCGGCGGTGGTGCTGCCGAGCAGGGTGTTGCTGTTGGCGTAAAGCATCACGCTGGCGTTGGCTTCGGCCAGGCCGGTAAAGGTCGGCGTCGCCACATTGGTGATGCCGTCGCCGGGCGTGCCGCTGTCGCTGGCCAGGGCCAGGGCCGGCGCGCCGGGGGCCGCCACCGAAGTGTCGATGGTCAGCGCCAGGCCGGTGCTGAGCGCCGAAGTCTGGTTGCCGGCGTCAGTTTGCGTCACGCGCAGGCTATGGCTGCCAGCGCCGAGCACGCTGCTGGTAATGCTCCAGCTACCTGCGCCGTCGGCGGTGGTCGTTCCCAGCAGGGTAGTGCCATCGGTGTCGTAGAGCTTGATCGTGGCATTCGCGGCAGCCGTGCCGGTCACGACCGGCGTAGTCACATTGGTGATGCCGTCGCCAGCGGCGCCGCTGTCGCTGGCAGGAGCCAGCGTTGGGGTGTCGAGGGTAGTTGGGGCAGGGCGTGTGGTGATGAGCGTGTCCTCAGACAGGGTCGCAACGTCCGCGCCGTCCGCACCCTGGAGGGCATTGATGTCGTCGCCGCCGGTGGGGTCCTGGTAAACAACTTCGATAAACTCACCCGATGGCAGGTTGCCAGCGAAAGACAGCTTGACGGTCCCAGCCATTGCATCGATGCTGATTGCCGTGATTGGCAATTCGCCCAGATTCGTGGCGAGAAAAAAATCCTGCGGCCCGGGAGGGTGGGCGGCATCAAGCGGCGCGTTAAAAGTCAGAACGACAAAATTATCGCCAGCATACGCAGTGAAGCTTGTCAAAATCGGTGAGGTCACGCCTACTCCTGAAAAACTGTGAAAAAGGAGAAGTATTCGTGATGCGAACCAATAAGAAAACGCCAATCGTTGCTATACGGGGAAATAACCGACAAGCGTTGTAATTTCCCGACGGAAATTACATTCATATAATAATTTTCTGAGGCCGACTAGCCTGCTGCACTGTCCCGGGCAACGCCAGCGGCACCGGCATGGCTATCCGCACCCACACAATGCGGACACGAAACTTCGTACACATATGCTGGCGACAATTGCTGGCGTGGCGTGACGACGGCCCGGCAGGCAAAGCACTGCACGGTTTCAGTCGGTTCCAGTTTCGGGTTGAGTGCGGTGCGGTAGTCGAACACGAAGCAGTCGCCGGTGTAATGGTCGCCGCCGACTTCCTCGAAATATTTCAAGATGCCGCCATCTAACTGGTATACGCGCTCGTAGCCGATTTCCTTCATGTGGATCGCGGCCTTCTCGCAGCGGATACCGCCGGTGCAGAAGGTCACGACCGTCTTGCCGGCCAGCTCGTCCTTGTGCGCGGCCGCCACTTCGGGAAATTCGGTGAACTTGTCGATGCGGTAGTCGAGCGTATTGGTAAAGGTGCCAACGTCCACCTCGAACGCGTTGCGGGTTTCCATCATCACGACTGGCACGCCTTCGTCGTCATGGCCCGCATCGAGCCAGCGCTTGAGCGTCTTCGGGTCGACCGAGGGCGCGCGGCCGAGTTCCGGCTTGATCAGCGGCATGCGCATGGTGATGATCTCTTGCTTGATCTTCACCAGCATGCGCTTGTGCGACTGCTCGGCAGAAAAACTTTCTTTCCACTCGAGATCATGCAGGCGGGCGTCGCTGCGCACCCAGGCCAGGTAGTCGTCGATATGCGCGCGCGTGCCCGAGACGAACATATTGATGCCTTCCGGTGTCAGCAGGACAGTGCCCTTCAGTCCGAGCTCGTTGCACAGGGCCTGGTACTGCGGGCGCAGGTCTTCCAGCTTGTCGAGGGTGACGAACTTGTAGGCGGCGATATTAACGAAATGGGCTGCGGAGGACATGGCGGACGGGCTGGACGGAACAGGCCGATATTATAAGCCAGCCGCGGGCTGGCGCGCTGCTTGCCGATGGGGAATTGTGCGAAATTGGCTTTACAATACGCAGTTTGCACAACAGGGCGTCGCGCCCGGCCAGGGGCACCATGCATTCACTGAACATCCAATACAACCCGCGCATCGACCAGCTGCGCTGGCTTGCCGCGACCCTGGTTTTCCTGTTCCATTTCCATCTCGAATACCGCGGCCTGGGTGCGGCTGGTCTGAGCAATCCATGGTGGGCCCTGGTCACCGAAGGGCATACCGGCGTCGGCCTGTTCTTTACGCTCTCGGGCTTCCTGTTCATGCAGATCGCGCTGCACCAGGGACAGATCGTCTACCGCGATTTCCTGCGCAACCGCCTGTTGCGCATCTTGCCGCTCTACCTGGTGATCTTCCTGCTGGCGACCTCGATCGGCCGCGACAAGTTCGCGCCCCAGGACCTGCTCTACCTGTTCGCCTCGAACCTGGGCCTGGCGCCGACCTCGGGCACCGTCATTACCGGCGCGGCCTGGACTATTTCGCTGGAATTCATGTTCTACCTGGTGTTCCCTTTCCTGGCGCGTTTCACCATGGAGCGCGGCATGCTCTACCTGGGCGGCTGGCTGGTGCTGATGGCCTTCTTCAAGCTGGCCGCGTACACGGTCAACCCCAACAGCACGCTGATGTATTTCAGCACCTGGGTCGGGCGCTTCGACCAGTTCCTGATCGGCATGCTGGCCGCCATGCTGTACGCGCGCTGGCGTGCACCGCTGGCGCGTTACGCGCCGCTGCTGCTGCTCGCTTCGGTAGCGCTGGTGATGTGGGATACGGCGTGGATGCAGCGCGTCGCCCCATTCGGCGCCAGCCCCAAGTCCAGCTTCTGGATTTTCTGGTCGATGCTCGAAAGCGCCGGCTGGGCCGCGCTGATCCTGGCCTGGATCTCGTTCCAGCCGCGCCTGCCCGGCATGATCGAGCGCGCGCTCAGCCAGGGTGGCAAGATCAGCTTCTCGTTCTACCTGCTGCACATGGCCTTGTTGCATGTCGTCGCCACCCGCATCGGCCTGGTCAGCCCCACCGGAACGCCCTGGCTCGATGCCGGCATCATGCTGGCGGCAACCTATGGCGCGACCTGGGCATTGTCGACCTTGTGCTATCACATTGTCGAAGAGCCATTCCTGCGCATGCGGCGCAGCTATGGCGCGGCGCAAGAAGTCTCCGCACCCGAAAAATCCCGCGTGTCGGTGCACAAACGCAACTTCTAGCCACTGCCCGGCCGGGGTAAAATGCCGGCATGACTTCCCCGACTTTCACCCACCTGCGCATCCACTCCGAATACTCGATCGTCGACGGCCTGGTCCGTATTGACGACCTGGTCGGAGCGGCCGCGAAGGACCAGCAGCCGGCGCTGGCCGTGACCGACCTGGCCAACATGTTTTGCCTGGTGCGTTTCTACAAGGCGGCGCGCGGCAAGGGGATCAAGCCGATCGTCGGCGTCGACGCCTGGATCACCAACGACGACAACCGCGACAAGCCTTCGCGCCTGCTCATATTGGCCAAGAACCACACCGGCTACCTGCAGCTGTGCGACCTGCTCTCGAAAGCCTGGCTCACCAACCAGTGGAAGGGCCGCGCCGAGATCCGCGCCGAATGGCTCGAAGCCCTGGCCACCAGCACCTCGGTTCTCGAGCCGGACGCGCCACAAAGCAATGCCTTGATCGTGCTGTCGGGCGCGGGCTTCGGCGACATTGGCCATGCGATCGACCAGGGCGACATTGTGCGCGCCGAGCGCAATGCCGCGCGCTGGGCCGCCATGTTCCCGGGCCACTTCTATATCGAGATCCAGCGCGCTGGCCAGCCCAACCAGGAACAGCAGGTGCGCCATTCGGTGGCGCTGGCGTCGCGCCTGGGCCTGCCGGTGGTGGCGACCCACCCGGTGCAGTTCATCAGCAAACACGAATTCATCGCCCACGAGGCGCGCACCTGTATCGCCGAAGGCGAGATGCTGGCCAATGCCAAGCGGGTGCGCCGCTTTAACGAAGAGATGTGCTTCAAGTCGCAGGAAGAGATGGCCGCACTGTTCGCCGACCTGCCCGGCGCGCTCGCCAATTCGGTGGAAATCGCCAAGCGCTGCAACGTCACGCTCACGCTGGGCAAGCCGCAGCTGCCCGATTTCCCGACACCCGACGGCATGAGCATTGGCGACTTTTTGGTCGCGGAAACCAAAAAGGGCCTCGAAGAACGCCTGGTCCAGCTGTTCCCCGATCCGGTCAAGCGCGAGGCCGAGCGCCCGCGCTACGAGGCGCGCCTCGAGTTCGAGAACAACACCATCATCAACATGAAGTTCCCGGGTTACTTCTTGATCGTGGCCGAGTTCATCCAGTGGGGCAAGAATAACGGCGTGCCGATCGGCCCGGGCCGTGGTTCGGGTGCAGGCTCGCTGGTAGCTTACGCGCTCAAGATCACCGATCTCGATCCGCTCAAGTACAACCTGCTGTTCGAGCGTTTCCTGAACCCTGAGCGGGTCTCGATGCCCGACTTCGACATCGACTTCTGCCAGGAAAAACGCGAGCTGGTGATCCAGCACGTCAAAGACCTGTACGGCCGCGACGCGGTCTCGCAGATCGCCACCTTCGGCACCATGGCCGCGAAAGGCGCCATCCGCGATGTCGGCCGGGTACTCGATTTCGGCTACAACTTCTGCGACGGCATCTCCAAGCTGATTCCGTTCAAGCCGGGCAAGCAGGTCTCGATCGCCGAGGCCATCGAAGAAGAACCGCTGCTGAAAGAACGTCTCGAGAACGAAGAAGAGGTCAAGCAGCTGCTCGAGCTGGCGCAGCAGGTCGAAGGCATCACCCGCAATATCGGCATGCACGCCGGCGGCGTGCTCATTGCACCGGGTAAGCT
The DNA here is from genome assembly GCF_024802625.1 of Massilia sp. H6. Classification (NCBI taxonomy): domain Bacteria; kingdom Pseudomonadati; phylum Pseudomonadota; class Betaproteobacteria; order Burkholderiales; family Oxalobacteraceae; genus Massilia; species Massilia sp. H6. The sequence continues at coordinate 3,690,405 of NZ_CP103371.1, read as the reverse complement.
CACCGATTTCTGCCCGCTGTACTCGCAAAGCGGCGACACCGGCGTGGTCTCGCAGTACGACAAGGACGACGTCGAGGCGGTGGGCCTGGTTAAGTTCGACTTTTTGGGCCTGACCACCCTGACCATTCTCGATCGCGCCGTCAACTACATCCGCGCGCTCGACCCAGTCGACGCCGGCTTCAATCTCGAAACCCTGCCGCTCAACGACCGGCCCTCGTACAAGCTGCTGTCGGACGCGAAAACCGTCGCGATCTTCCAGCTCGAGTCGCGCGGCATGCAGGGCATGCTGAAAGACGCGCGGCCCGACCGCTTCGAGGACATCATCGCGCTGGTCGCCCTGTACCGTCCGGGCCCGATGGACCTGATCCCCGACTTCTGCAAGCGCAAGCACGGCGAGAAGTTCGACTATCCCGATCCGCGCACCGAGTCCATCCTGTCCGAGACCTACGGCATCATGGTCTACCAGGAGCAGGTCATGCAGATGGCGCAGATCGTCGGCGGCTATTCGCTGGGCGGCGCCGACATGCTGCGCCGCGCGATGGGCAAGAAAAAGGCCGAAGAAATGGCCGAGCACCGCGAGATCTTCCGCGCCGGTGCGGCAAAAGACGGTCTTTCCACCGCCAAGGCCGACGAGATCTTCGACCTGATGGAAAAGTTCGCGGGCTACGGCTTCAACAAGTCGCACGCGGCCGCCTACGCGCTGCTGTCCTATCACACAGCGTATCTGAAGGTGCACCACACCGCCGCGTTCATGGCAGCCAACATGTCGCTGGCGATGGAAGACACCGACAAGATCAAGATCCTGGTCGAAGACGCGCTGGACGTGTGCAAGCTCACGCTGCTGCCGCCGGACGTCAACGAATCGCAGTTCCGCTTCACGCCCGAAGGCGAGCCAAAGTCCGTCACCGGCAAGCAGGTCACCAATATCCGGTATGGCCTGGGCGGCGTGAAGGGCGCGGGGCAGGGCGCGATCGAAGCGATCATTGCGGCCCGCCTTGAAGGCGGAAAATTCAAGGACCTGTTCGACTTTTGCCTGCGCGTGGACCGCAAGCAGATCAACCGCCGCACCATCGAATCGCTGATTCGCGCCGGCGGCATGGATTGCTTCGGCGTCGACCGCGCGATTTTGCTCGCGTCGGTGGGCTTCGCGATGGAAGCGGCCGGCCAGGCCGCCGCCGCTGCCAACCAGGTCAGCCTGTTCGGTGGCAGTGATTCCGACCTGGTGGCCCCGCCCGAATACGTCAAGGCTACGCCCTGGACCGACCGCCAGAAGCTGGCCGAAGAAAAGATCGCGCTTGGCTACTACCTGTCGGGCCACATGTTCGATTCCTACGCGGGCGAGGTGCGTCGTTTCGCCAAGACCAAGCTCAAGGATCTTGAGCCGTCGCGCGATCCGCGCATGCTGTGCGGCGTGATCACTGGCGTACGCACCCAGATGACCCAGCGCGGCAAGCTTTTAATCGTGTCGCTCGACGACAAGACCGGCGTGGTCGAAGTGACCGTGTACAGCGAGCTGCTGGAGCAGAACAAGAACATCTTCAAAGAAGACGAATTCCTGCTGGTGGTGGGCAAAGTGTCCGAAGACCGCTTCAATGGCGGCCTGCGCATCACCGCCGAAAAAGCCTACGACATCGCCGCCGCCCGCATCCAGTACGGCTTCAAGCTCGAGATGGACGTTGACACCAATCTCAACCTGACCAAGCTGGCCGAGGTCTTGCAGCCGCACCGGCAGCAGGACGGCATGCCAGTCAGCCTGCGCATCAAGCCGCAGGGCGTCGAGGCGGTCTTGCAACTGGGTGACGAATGGCGCGTGGCGCCATCGGATACCCTCAAGCAGCAGCTCGAGCTGGTAGTGGGGGCGAAAGACGTGGCGGTGGAATACTAGGGCTTGCCCTCGCTCGTCAGCGCAGCAGCGGCGCGGCGTCGATCACGCGCACATCGTGCATCTGGTGCAGGTAAGCTTCGAGGTAAGCCTTGTGCGAGGCGCCGACGATCACCAGCAGGCGCATGCCGGGCCGCTCTGCCAGCACGTCACGGATGTTGGCCGCCATGCGCAGGTTGCGCGTTTCCCAGTATCCGACATACTGGCGACCGATGCGCTTGGCCGAAGGCTCTTCGAGCGCAGCGCCAAAGTCGCTCCTGAAAATGAGCGCGGCCTGGCCAGGAGCATTGTCGGCGCGGTACATCGCCAGCACGCCGTCGGGCGCGCCCAGTCGTGCGTCCAGCGCGGCGTCGGCCTTGGCGCGCTGGTCCGTCGCCGGGTTGTTCCAGGCCGTCATGACAGCGTCGGCCCAGGCTTTCCGATCCCCGATCGCGCGGTCGGCGGTATGGTCGTCCATCGGATACACCTGTTCGTGACCGAGCCTTGCGGCCAGGCGCGCCGCGATCAGGATGCGCTCATTGCGCTGGTTTAACAGGGTGTCGAGCTGGGTAGCCAGGGCGGGGTCGAGGCCGTCGCCGGCGCGCCGTTCGGCCTGTGGCAATCTCAGCCATTGCACCACGGCGGACGCCGGCTCGCCGCCGGCCATGAACAGCGTGGCAAGACGGCGGCGCTGGCTGGCCGTGGGGTGTGCCGGCCAGGCCGCGAGCAGCGCCTCCCATTGGGCGGTCGCCGTGGCGACGTCGAGCCCAGTCGCCGCTTGCGCCGGCGCCGTATCCGGGCAATACGTGCCAATGGTGTCGCGGTAGCGCACCGGATAGCGGCGCAGGAATTCGCATTGCGGCCCGGACAGCGCTTCGATGGCGATCGCGTGCGGCTTCCAGCCGGCCAGCCGGTCTTCGAGCGGGCGCAGGCTGGCCGGGTCGAACGATGCCGGCAGGCTCGACAAGTGGCGCGAGCCCAGTACCAGCACCTCGTTGGCCGGGCCCGATGCCGGCCCCTTGAGCGTAGCGGGAGCAAAGCCGGGCTGGTAGGCCTGGGCCGCGGCGCCACTGCACAGCACTACGGCGGCGAGCATCACGAACAGTTGGCGCACAAGAAGCTCTCTTTCCATGATCGGTGGGGGACCAGCCGGATACTTCCATACCGGCGGCGCAAGGTCAATGCGCCCCGCATGGACGGATGGCGCCTCAGCGTGGAGAGAAGTCTTCGCCTGCATGCTCGCGCAGTCCGCGCGCCGCCTGCGTGGTCTTGCTGGCCGCGCGCTCGAGTACTATCTTGCGGTTGCTCGACTCCTCGTCGCGCTTGGCCTCGCGGTGCCACAGGTGCAGCACTTCGGTCGCGAAGGCCCCGTCCTTGCGCAGCACGCCGGCATGAAACAGGCGCACCACCAGGTCGGAATCTTCATGGCCCCAGCCGACGAAACTCTCGTCGAAGCCGTTGACCTTCTCGAGGTCGGCGCGCCACACGGCCAGGTTGCAGCTCTTGATGCGGCGCCAGCTGAAGCTGCGCCGCTCGCGCCCAAGGTCGGGTAGCCGAAACAGCAGCTGCAAGACCTTGTTGATGTCGCCGCGCAGCCGGTAGCGCAGCTTGTCGAGCAGGCCCATGGCCGGCAGGTCGATCTGCTCGAGCAGCGCCTTGTGCGTTAGCGCGGGGCTGAGCAAAATGCGGCTGCCCGACACCAGAAAGCCGGGGCGCGCAAGCCGCCGATGGCGCGCGACGAAGTCGCGCTGCGGGATGCAATCGCCATCGAGGAAGATGATATAGTCGCCGGTTGCCGCCAGCGTGCCGCGGTTGCGCGCCATCGCGGCGCGAAATCCCGCATCGGGCTGCCACACGTGGGTCAAGGGCACCGGCGCGCGCGGACGCAGGCGATCGAGCATCTCCCGTGTGTTGGCAGTGGAGCCGTCATCAGCGATAATGATTTCAAAATTCTTGTCGTCCTGCAAGAAACAGGCTTCCACCACCGCGCGCAGGGCGTCCGGACGGTTGTAGGTAGTGATCACGACCGAGATGGTTCCGGTCTGCTGCGTGGTCTGCTGCATGGGTTTGGCAATGGGGCGCTCAGGGTCCGCAAGAATATCCCACAAGTACATGAATGAACAATAATCAGACGAACATCGGGATGCCGATGCAGCGCGGGATCGGTGTCCTGGTGTTCCTGTTTCCTTTCTTTAGCCTCATTACGCCTTCAGGCATCGGCTTTAGCAGCCTCGTTTTCTTGCTGGTCGCGCTGTGCGTGCCGCGCAAGGCGTGGCGCGCGCTGGCGCCGCACTGGCGCGACATCCGCTGGGTGGTGGCCGCCTTCGCCTTCAATTTGCTGCTGGCCGTGGTCTGGGTGCTGGTGCGCCCGGAAACCGGGCTCGACTATCTCGACAATCCTTCGCGCATGCTGTTCGGCCTGAGCGCGGCGGCGCTGGTGGTGCTGGCGCGCCCGCCGCGCGCCACGCTGTGGTGGGGCGTGATCATGGGCGCCGTCTGCGCGCTGCCCTTCATCGCCTACCAGCGCATCGTGCTGGCGATGGAGCGCCCCGGCGGCTGGCTCAACGCGATCACCTTTGGCGACATCGCGCTGTGCCTTGCCCTGGTGGCGCTGGCGGCCGCGATCGATTACCGCCACAGCACCCGCAAGGCCATCGCGCCGGCGCTCGGCGCGGTGGCCGGGCTGGCCGGATGCGTCATGACCGGCACCCGCGGCGGCTGGATCGCGCTGGCGCTGGCCGCGCTGCTGTTCCTGACCTATGCGCACCTGCTGCGCAGCCGGCGCCTGCGCCTGCTCCTGGTCGGCAGCTTCGCACTGTTCGCCTCCACGTTCTTCATTCCCGCCACCGGCTTGCAGCAGCGGGTCGGGCAGGGCGTGAGCGACGTGCGCACCTGGCTCGACGGCGGCAGTGCGTTTTCGAACGTCGGCATGCGCCTGGAATTGTGGAAGGCGGCCGGCTTCCTGATCCAGGAACGCCCGCTGGTCGGGCGCGATCCGACCACGCTGCGCACCGAGCTGAGCCGGCTGGCCGCCGAGGGCAAGGTCCAGGACGTGATCACCCCGGCCGAACATCTGCACAACGATGCCTTGCAGGCCCTGGCCACGGGCGGCGTCGTCGGCCTGCTGGCCTGGCTCGGCATCCTGGCCGCGCCCTTCGCCTTTTTCGCCCGCATGCTCGGGCGCGGCGCCCAGGCGGGGATGCCACAGTTTGCGCCGGCCCTGGCCGGCATGCTGGTGGTGCTCAGTTACTTCAGCTTCGGCCTGACCGAAGTGATTTTCTGGTCGCTCAAGGGCAGCATGTTCTATGCGCTCATGGTATTTCTGCTCATGGGCTTTTGCCTGAATGCGAGGGACGAGATGGACAACAAGTTCGTTAACAAGGTTGGAACATAAGCGTGGAAAACAAGGTCATCGTTAAACGCCTGCTGGCGATCGTCAAGCCCTACCAGGCGCGTTCGTGGCTGGCCCTGCTGTCGATGGCGCTCACCGCCGCCACCCAGCCGCTGCTGGGCTGGGCGCTGCAGCTGCTGATCGACCTGGGCTTCAAGGATAAAGTGCCGTTCAGCCTGTGGTGGATTCCCGGCGTGCTGGTGTCGATTTTTGTCCTGCGCGGCATCGGCACTTTTTCTACCGCCTATCTCAACAACTGGGTCACCAGCCGCGTGCTCAACGACCTGCGCGCGATGGTGTTCGAGCGCGTGCTGCGCCTGCCGGTGGCGCGTTTCCACGAAGAGTCGACCGGCAAGATCATCAACACCGTGGTGGGCGACGTGCGCCAGGTGGTGGACATGCTGCAGTCGGTGTTCGTGGCCTGCGTGCGCGACACCCTGGTCGTGATCGGCCTGCTCGCGACCTTGCTCTACCTGAACTGGCAGCTGACCCTGGTGGCGATTGTCGTGATTCCGGTAACCGCCGTGATCGTACGCACCACCACCGGACGCCTGCGCCGCCTGAACCGCGACAACCAGCGCGTCACCGCCGAAATGACGCAAGTGGTCGAAGAAGCCACGCGCGGCCACCAGGTGATCCGCGTGTTTTCGGGCGAACGCTACGAGCGCGCCCGCTTCCAGGCGCGCAGCGAAGCCCTGCGCGGTTTTTCGCAGCGCATGACGGTGGCCTTCGCGGCCACCACGCCGATTACCCAGATTGCCACCGCGATGGCGCTGTCGCTGGTGATCGTGCTGGCGATCCAGGCCGATATGACCCAGGGCCAGTTTGTCCAGTTCGTCACCATGATGCTGATGCTGCTCACGCCGCTCAAGTCGCTGGCCGAAGTCAACGGCCCGATGCAGCGCGGGATCGCGGCGGCCGAAACGGTGTTCGGCCTGGTCGATTCGCCAGCCGAGCTCGATACCGGCACCCGCGATATGCCGCGCGCGCAGGGCCACCTGCGCCTGGAAAACGTCAGCTTCCGCTATCCAAATGCAATGAACCTGGCCCTGGACGACGTCACCCTCGAGGTGCAGCCGGGGCAGACGGTGGCGCTGGTGGGCATTTCCGGCGGCGGCAAGTCGACGTTCGTGAACCTGGTGACCCGCTTCTACGATCCGCAACAGGGACGCCTGCTGCTCGACGGCGTGCCCTATCCGGACATCCGCCTGGCCAGCCTGCGCGGCCAGCTGGCCATGGTCAGCCAGAACGTGGTGCTGTTCGACGACACGCTGGCGGCGAATATCGCCTACGGTGTCGAGTCGATCGACTACGAGCGCCTCGACGCCGCCATCCGGGCCGCGCACCTGCTCGACGTGGTCGCCAAGCTGGAGCAGGGCGTACACACGCGCATCGGCGAGAACGGCATGCGCCTGTCCGGCGGCCAGCGCCAGCGCGTGGCGATCGCCCGTGCCATCTACAAAGACGCGCCGATACTGATCCTCGACGAAGCCACCTCGGCGCTCGACAACGAATCCGAGCGCGCGGTGCAGGCCGCGCTGGACTCGCTCATGGCCGGGCGCAGCACCATCGTGATCGCCCACCGGCTCTCGACCATCGAACGGGCCGACCGCATCGTGGTGCTCGAGCACGGCCGCATCGCCGAGCAGGGCACGCATGCCGAGCTGCTCGAGGCCAACGGCATGTACGCCAATCTGTACCGCTTGCAGTTCGTGGCGTCCGAATAGCCCATCTCAGCTCGCGTAATGCGTCGCCTCTCCCGGCGCCAGCGCATCGCGGCCATGGGCCTGCTCGCGTACCGCCTCTACATAGCGTCGCAGCGCGTCGTCCAGCGATGGCAGCATCTGCGCCCGCTCGCTCGAGAGCGCGCTCAGCCCTGGCCGGGGCGCGGCATAGCCGCAATCGGCAAACGCTACTACCTCCAGCCCGGTGCCATCGACGCCGGCGGCAGCGCAGGCGCGCCGCGCCAGGTCGGCCCAGCTCACCGCTTCGGCGTGGGTCAGGTGCCAGATGCCGCGCTCGCGGTCGATCAGCAGGTCGAGCGAGACGTTGACCAGGTCCGGCACATAGGTGGGCGCCACCAGCACGTCGCCGGCCGCCTGGAACGGCTCCCCGGCGTGCAGCGAATCGAGCGCCTGGGTGACGAAGTTGTGGCGGTCCCAGGGTCCGAAGAAGGCGCTGGTGCGGATCACCAGCGCCTGCGGGTCGGCATCGAGCACGCGCTGCTCGGCCTCCATCTTGCTGCGGCCGTAGACCCCGAGTGGATTGGGGGCATCCGACTCGACATACGGCGAACCCTTGCTGCCGTCGAATACCAGGTCGCTGGAATAGGTCATGAAGCGCAACTGGTGGCGGATGCAGGCCAGCGCCAGCACGGCCGGCCCCAGCGCGTTCTCGCGCATGCAGCGCTCTACATCGGCCTCGGCTTCGTCCACGCGCACATAGCCGCCGGCGTTGACGATCGCCCACGGCTTGTAGAGATTGATCGCCGCTTCCACCGACTGCGGGTCGCTGATGTCCATTTCCTGGCGCGTGAGCACGTGACAAAGCAGGTTGCGCTTGTCGCAGATGCGGGCGAAGGCCGAGCCGAGGGTGCCGGTCGCGCCGGTAATCAGGATCGGCTGCACGGTGCTCGACTTGAACTGGCTGCGGATGGCAATGTCGGCCACCGCGGTGCGGGTGGCCACCGGTTTGCACAAGAAGCGGCCGGGCCGGCGCCACCAGCCTTCGCCCTGCAGCACCGGGCTTGACAGCGGCCGGTTGGTGGCCAGTTCGCGCATTAAAGTGGCCAGCGCGGTCGGGCGCGGCTGCGCACCGCGCACGTCGAACGGCCCCGGTTCGTAGTAGCCGTGGCATTCGGTCACCAGGCAATTCCAGTCGTAGGAGCCGAGCAGCGCCCATACCGTCACCGCGCGCAGGTCGGCGCCTTGCTGGCGCGCCTTGCGCGCCGCGTTCCAGATCTCCACCAGCCAGCGCAGCTGGTCTTCGCGGTTGGCGTCGATATGGGCCTCGGTGATGGCGATCGGCAGCCGGTAACGTTCCCAGGTTTCCATCAGGAGCGGCCCGATGCCGGGCGTGGGCGTGGCCAGCGCACGCGGGGTTTCGATATCCGCATGCGGCACGCCGCGATAGACGTGGCGGCGCGATTCCGGGTAGCGCTCCGGCCGGTGGTCGAGCCAGCGCTCGCTGGTCGCGTAGTAGTTAACGCCGATGATGTCGGGCGCGCAGGGGTTGTCGCGGAACCAGAGCAGTTCTTCCGGCGTCGCCTGCGAGGCCAGCAGGTAGCTCCAGAGCGCGTGCTGCTGGTCGACCATTCCGCACAGCAGGTCCCAGGCCAGCCAGCGGCGGTCGTTGAAGAAAGTGGTAATCTGTTCCATCTCGGGGGTGCCGTAGGTCTTGGACAGGTCGTCGGTCTGCACCAGCTTGGCAGCCGGATTGACGGCGCGGATCGCGCGCATGCACAGCACCGTGGCGCGGCACTGGTTGAGCAGGGCGCGCACGAAGGTGGCCTCGTCGTCGCCATGCGGGTACCAGACGCCAGCCAGCCCGGAAAAGCGCGCCGTGGTCAAGGGTTCGTTGACCGGGGTGTAGTACTCGACCCAGGGGTAGCGCGCGGCGACGGCGCCGGCGTACCCGGCGAGCTTTTCAGGAAAGGCTGGATCGACCAGGCTGGTATGGCGGGGGCCGCTGCCATGGTGGATCAGTCCGACGATGGGCGTGACGCCCAGTTGCTGCAGCGCCGGCAGGCGCTCGTCGGGCCAGGACCAGTCGGCCGACTCGGGGCCGTCGGGCGCGGTGCGCTCCCATAGCACCGGGTAGCGGATCGCCTTGATGCCGAGCGAGGCGAAACGCTCGATGTCTTGCAGGCGTTCTGCGTGGCCGTTGCGATCCATCTGGCTGAAGTAATTGTCGCGTACGCGATTGACCGTGCATTCGAGGCCACCCCAGAGCGCCAGCTCGGGCATGCCCGCTGGCTGGGAAGATAGTTGTATGTTCATGTTCTGGCCCGCGTTAAAGAAGACAGGACCAGCCTAATTGGCGAGCGCGATGGGTTGTGTGAATTGGCGCACATATAAGCCGGATTTAGGATAGATCCTACGTTCTATAAGCATTGTCTGGCTTTTGCGCTCATCCAGCCCCTAAAATCTGTCAGGCAGTCGAAACCAGGGAGCAAGCAATGTATATGGTGTACTGGACCGTCGTGGAAGACGAGCGCTGCACGCCGCACCAGAAACTGTTCGAGACCTCGGACATGGTGCAGGCGATGCAGCACATGGAGACGCTGCGCAGGCGCCAGCGCGAGGGCGAAGGCCTGCGCTTTATTACGATGGCGTCCGAGCATCCGGACCTGGTCGGCCATCCGGGCGTGGATGTCACCGGCGCCGATTACAACTGGAAGAAGCGGCGCCGCTAAAGCGCAGGATGCATGGCGGCGCGCGGCGGCAGCGAAAACGCTTCTTCGATCGATACCACTTCGCCGGTACCGGTGGCACTGTAGCCGGGCAGCGCCGCCACCTGCGCGTGGTAGGCCGGCTCGCGCATCAAGGCCAGCAGCTGGGCCATGGCCGGCTCGTCGAGGGCGTCGCGGCGCACCGCGAAATAATAGGTCTCGCTCACCAGCGGGATGAAATCGAGCTTGAACTGGGCACTGGCCGCGCGCATGCCGACCCCGGCGTCGGCCATGCCGCTGGCGATATAGGCGGCCACCGCCGAGTGGGTGAACTCGGCGCTATGAAAGCCCTGGATCGCCTCGGCCGGCAAGTCCTGGTCGGCCAGCATCATCTCGAGCAGCATGCGGGTGCCGGAGCCGGCCTGCCGGTTCACGAAGCGCACGCCAGGACTGGACAGGTCGGCCAGGCCGCGCAGGCCGAGCGGATTGCCGCGCGCCGTGATCAGGCCTTGCTCGCGGCCCGCCACCCGCACCAGGCAATGCTGGCCCGGATCGAGCCAGCGCAGGTACCAGGCCGCGGTCTGTGCCTGGAAGCGGCCGATCGGGACATGGAAGCCGGCCAGGTCGCACTCGCGCCGGGCCAGCGCCACCACCGCATCGGTACTGGTTCGGTAGCGCGAATCGATCGGCAGGGCATCGCGGTCGACGCGGGCCATCAGGGCTGCCACCGCCAGGCCATGGCTGGCGTCGAGCCGCAGCGCGCGCAGTCGGCCGGCCGTGAGGCGCACCAGTTCCGTTTCCAGTTCGGAGGCCAGGCTTTGCAGCGTAGGCGACAGGCGCGCGGCAATGCGGCGGTCGGCCCAGACCAGCTTTTGCGCCAGCGGCGTGAGCACGGTGCCACGTCCCCGTCCGGTCTGCAGCAACTGCTGGCCGAACAGCTGTTCGGCCGCGCGCAGCAAGCCCCATGCATAACGATAGGACAGCTTGACCGACTTGGCCGCCTGCGCGATCGAGCCGGTGTCCTGGATCGCTAGCAGCAGGCCCAGCAGGTTGCCGGTGTCGAGCGGCGCTTCTCCCTTGATACTGATTTCCCAATGCGGGCGAATGTGGATGTTTAGCATATGCTCAAAATAGCCTATTTCTACCCAGAAAGCATCATGTTAGTCTCGCTCAAATAACAAAATTTGACGATTAAATATGCTATCAAAAGCATATTCCGACACCTATAAGATTCTGGAGACGATATGGCTGGACTAAGTTTTCTTGACAAGGAGCACACGATTGCGGGGCCGGGCTTCAACCGCTGGCTGGTTCCCCCCGCGGCGTTGGCGATCCACCTGTGCATCGGCATGGCCTACGGTTTTTCTGTGTTCTGGCTGCCGCTGTCGAAAGCGCTCGGCATCACCGAGTCGCTGGCCTGCCCGGCCGACATGAGCTTCATGGCGCAAGTATTCGCGACCACCTGCGACTGGAAGATTTCCATGCTGGGCTGGATGTACACGCTGTTCTTCGTCTTCCTCGGCCTGGCGGCATGGCTGTTTGGCGGCTGGCTCGAGCACGCCGGGCCGCGCAAGGCCGGACTGGTATCGGCCTTGTGCTGGTGCGGCGGCCTGGTCATTTCGGCGCTCGGCGTCTACACCCACCAGATCTGGCTGATGTGGCTCGGTTCCGGCGTCATCGGCGGCATTGGCCTGGGCCTCGGCTATATCTCGCCGGTGTCCACCCTGATCAAATGGTTCCCGGACCGCCGCGGCATGGCAACCGGCATGGCCATCATGGGCTTCGGCGGCGGCGCCGTGATCGGCGCACCGCTGGCCGACAAGCTCATGAAGCATTTCGCCACTGCCAACTCGGTCGGCGTCTGGGAAACCTTCCTGGCCCTGGCTGCAATCTATTTCGTCTTCATGGTCGCCGGTGCGATGACCTACCGTGTTCCTGCCACCGGCTGGAAGCCGGAAGGCTGGACCCCGCCTGCCACCAGCGCCAACACCATGATCACCACCCGTCACGTGCACGCCAGCCGCGTCTGGGGCATTCCGCAGTTCTGGCTGATCTGGGGCGTGCTGTTCCTGAACGTCTCGGCCGGCATCGGCATCCTGGGCATGGCTTCGCCGCTGCTGCAAGAAGTGTTCGGCGGGCGCCTGATCGGCGTCGACCTGGGCATCAACGACCTCGATGCGGGGCAGAAGAGCCAGATCGCGGCGATCGCCGCCGGCTTCACCGGCCTGCTGTCGCTGTTTAACATCGTCGGCCGCTTCGGCTGGGCATCGTGCTCCGACTACATCGGACGCAAGGCAACCTATTTCATCTTCCTGATCCTGGGCGCCATCCTGTACGTGACGATTCCCTCGGCGGGCCATGCTGGCCAGCTGGCGCTGTTCGTGGCCTGCACCTGCATCATCCTGTCGATGTACGGCGGCGGCTTCGCCACGGTACCGGCCTACCTGGCCGACCTGTTCGGTACCCAGATGGTCGGCGCGATCCACGGCCGCCTGCTGACCGCCTGGGCGGTGGCCGGTGTGGTCGGTCCGCTCCTGATCAACTACATCCGCGAGTACCAGATCGCCAACGGGGTGCCCAAGGCGCAAGCCTATGACGTGACGATGTATGTGCTGACCGGCCTGGTCGTGGTGGGCATCGGACTGAACGCAATGATCCGTCCGCTGGACGACCGTCACTTCATGACCGACGACGAACTGGCCGCCGAAAAGAAGCTGGCGCGCGAGAAGCAGGTCACCGCCTCCAGCGGTGTTCGTGCCGCCGGCCGCGGCACGGTCGCCGCGACCAGCAACCCGGCAGTGACGGCGTTCGCCTGGATGGCAGTCGGCATTCCGCTGATGTTCGGCATCTGGGTGACGCTGCAGAAGGCGTCTGCCATGTTCTGATCGACGGCCTGTTAGCTTGATCCGAACGCGTGGGCAGATTTCTGGCCCACGCGTTCGGCCATCTCCCGGACCGCCGCGACTGACCATCATCGAATCAACGCAACATCGAATACTGGGACTACCATGAACCACCCCATCATCCCGATCGCTCGCATCGATAACCCTGCAGGCGCCAGCCGCCAGCGCAAACGCGAAGCCCCAAAGGGCCGCCGCGTCGATCCGCAGGCACTGGGCGAAGTCCAGGCACTGCTCGGCAGCGAATCGCGCCAGGCCGACCTCTTGATCGAGCACCTGCACAAGATCCAGGACCGTTTCGGTTGCCTGTCGAGCCAGCACCTGGCCGCCCTGGCACAAGAGATGCGCCTGGCGCAGACCGAGGTTTACGAGGTCGCCACCTTCTACCACCACTTCGACGTGGTCAAAGAAGGCGAGGCGGCGCCAGCCGCGCTGACCGTGCGCGTGTGCGCTGGTCTGTCGTGCGAGATGGCGGGTGCCGCGGCACTGCTCGAGAAGCTGCCGGCCCTGCTGGGCCGCGAGGTGCGGGTGCTGGAAGCGCCCTGCATCGGGCGCTGCGAACAGGCGCCGGCGGCGGTGGTGGGGCAGCATGCGGTGCCGCATGCAACCGTGGAAACGCTGGTGGCCAAGGTCGCAAACGGCGAAACCCGTGAGCGCGCTGGCGAGCATGTCGACTATGCCGCCTACCGCGAGGGCGGCGGCTATGCGCTGCTGCGCGGCTGTATCGCCGGCGAGCACGACGTCGAGCAGGTGATCGGCACGCTGGAAGGATCCGGCCTGCGCGGCCTGGGCGGCGCCGGTTTCCCGCTGGGGCGCAAGTGGCGCATCGTGCGCGCCGAGGCCGGCCCGCGCCTGATGGCGATCAACATCGACGAAGGCGAGCCGGGCACCTTCAAGGACCGCGTCTACCTCGAGCGCGACCCGCACCGCTTCCTGGAAGGCGCCCTGATCGCCGCCTGGGCGGTCGGCATCGAGGCCATCTATATCTACCTGCGCGACGAATACCACGGCTGCCGCGCCACGCTCGAAGCCGCGCTGGAGCAGCTGCGCGCCGACCCGCCAGTAGCGGGCATGCCGCCGATCTTCCTGCGGCGCGGCGCCGGCGCCTATATCTGCGGCGAAGAATCGGCCATGATCGAATCGATCGAAGGCAAGCGCGGCATTCCGCGCCTGCGCCCACCCTACGTGGCGCAGGTCGGCCTGTTCGGCCGTCCGACGCTGGAGCACAATTTCGAGACGCTGCACTGGGTGCGCGAAATCCTGGAGCGCGGCGGCGACTGGTTCGCCGGGTTCGGGCGCCATGGCCGACGTGGCCTGCGCTCGTTCTCGGTATCCGGACGGGTGCGCGATCCGGGCGTGAAACTGGCCCCGGCCGGCATCACGATCACGGAACTGATCGAAGAGTACTGCGGCGGCATGCAAGAGGGCCACGCCTTCTATGCCTACCTGCCGGGTGGCGCCTCGGGCGGCATCCTGCCGGCGTCGATGGGCGACATTCCGCTCGACTTCGACACATTGCAGCCCTATGGCTGCTTCATCGGATCGGCCGCGGTGGTGGTGTTGTCCGACCACGACAGCGCAACGGCCGCCGCGCGCAACACGCTGGCCTTCTTCAAGGACGAGTCTTGCGGACAGTGCACGCCCTGCCGCAACGGCACCGCCAAGGCGCTCGATATCGTCCGCAAGCCGGTCTGGGACGTGGCGCTGCTGGGCGAGCTGTCGCAGGTCATGCGCGACGCGTCGATCTGCGGCCTGGGCCAGGCCGCGCCGAATCCGTTCGACTGTGTCATCAAATATTTCCCGCACGAGCTGGCTGAGCAAAGGTAACCGTCATGAACGCGAATACTCCTACCGTCACATTCGAACTTAACGGCCGCCAGGTGGCGGCCCTGCCATACGAGTCGCTGATCGAAGTCGCCGCGCGCGAAGGCGTCGAGATCCCGCGTCTTTGCTACAAAGAAGGCTACGAAGCGGTCGGCAACTGCCGCTCTTGCATGGTCGAGATCGACGGCGAGCGCGTGCTGGCGCCGTCGTGCTGCCGTGCGCCGGCAGCTGGCATGAAGGTGCGCACCGACAGCCCGCGCGCGCTCGCGGCCCAGAAAATGGTGCTCGAACTGCTGCAATCTGACATGCCGGAAGCCGAATACACGCGCCGCAACGAAGTCGATATCTGGGCCGAGAAACTCGGCCTGGGCAAGCCGCGCTTCGCCGGCACCCGCGCGCAACCGCGCATCGATGCCACCCACGCCGCCATCACCGTCAACCTCGATGCCTGCATCCAGTGCACGCGCTGCGTGCGCGCCTGCCGCGACGAGCAGGTCAATGACGTGATCGGCATGGCCTTCCGCGGCGAGAACGCCAAGATCGTGTTCGACCAGGACGATCCGCTGGGCGCCTCGACCTGCGTGGCCTGCGGCGAATGCGTGCAGGCCTGCCCGACCGGCGCCCTGATGCCGGCGCGCGAAGTGGCGCTGAACATCCCCGACAAGCAGGTCGAATCGGTCTGCCCGTATTGCGGCGTCGGCTGCCAGCTGACCTATAACGTCAAGGACAACAAGATCCTGTTCGTCGAGGGCCGCGACGGCCCGGCCAACCAGAGCCGCCTGTGCGTCAAGGGCCGCTATGGCTTCGACTACGCGCACCATCCGCACCGCTTGACCCGCCCGCTGATCCGGCGCGAAGGCATGCCGAAAACCGGCGACTTCAGCATGGACCCGGACCGGGTGCTCGAGGTCTTCCGCGAAGCGAGCTGGGAAGAAGCGCTTGCGCTCGCCGGCGGCAAGCTGGCGCGCATCCGCGACAGCCATGGCGGCAACGCGCTGGCCGGCTTCGGCTCGGCCAAGGGCAGCAACGAAGAAGCCTACCTGTTCCAGAAGCTGGTGCGCACCGGATTCCAGACCAATAACGTCGACCACTGCACCCGCCTGTGCCACGCCTCGTCGGTGTCGGCCCTGCTCGAAGGCATCGGTTCGGGCGCGGTCTCGAACCCGGTCATGGACGTGACGCGCGCCGAGGTGATCGTCATCATCGGCGCCAACCCGACCGTGAACCATCCGGTGGCCGCCACCTGGATCAAGAACGCGGTCAAGCTCGGCGCCAAGCTGGTCGTGCTCGATCCGCGCCGTTCCGAACTGGCGCGCCATGCGCACCGCTACCTGCAGTTCAAGGCCGATACCGACGTCGCGCTGCTCAACGCCATGATGCACGTGATCGTCACCGAAGGCCTGGTCGACGCCGGCTTCATCGCCAGCCGCACCATCGGCTACGAAGACCTGGAAAAGAACGTGGCCGAGTACAGCCCGGAAGCGATGGCGCCGATCTGCGGCATCGATGCCGAGACCATACGCTACGTGGCGCGCCTGTACGCCACCTCGAAAGGATCGATGATCCTGTGGGGCATGGGCGTGTCGCAGCACGTGCACGGCACCGACAATGCGCGCTGCCTGATTGCGCTGGCCCTGATGACCGGCCAGATCGGCCGTCCTGGCACCGGCCTGCATCCGCTGCGCGGCCAGAACAACGTGCAGGGCGCCTCCGACGCCGGCCTGATCCCGATGATGCTGCCGGACTACCAGCGCGTCGACAACCCGGTGGCACGCGCCCGTTTCGAGGCTGCCTGGGGCGCCACGCTCGACCCGAAGCCGGGACTGACCGTGGTCGAGATCATGGATGCGATCGATCATGGCCAGATCAAGGGCATGTACATCATGGGTGAGAACCCGGCCATGTCCGACCCGGATGCGAACCATGCGCGCGCCGCGCTGGCCGCGCTCGAGCACCTGGTGGTGCAGGACATCTTCCTGACCGAGACCGCCTACCTGGCGGACGTGATCCTGCCGGCGTCGAGCTTCCCGGAAAAGACCGGTACCTTCACCAACACCGACCGCCTGGTGCAATTGGGCCGCCAGGCGATCGACCCGCCGGGCGACGCCAAACAGGACCTGTGGATCATCCAGCAGATGGCCAACCAGCTCGGCCTGCCGTGGAACTATGGCCATGTGTCGGAAGTGTTCGACGAAATGCGCCGTACCATGGCGAGCATCGGCGGCATCACCTGGGAGCGCCTTGAGCGCGACGGCGCGGTGGTCTATCCGTGCCTGAACGAGGGCGACCTCGGCCAGCCGGTGGTGTTCACCGAAATCTTCCCGCGCGAGGGCGGCAGGGCGCGCTTCGTGCCGGCCGATATCATCCCGGCCGACGAGCGCCCTGACGCCGAGTATCCGATGGTGCTCATTACCGGCCGCCAGCTCGAACACTGGCATACCGGCAGCATGACGCGGCGGGCCACGGTGCTCGACGCGATCGAGCCCGATCCGGTGGCGCTGGTGCATCCGCTCGACATGGAGCGCCTGGGCATCACGCCTGGCCAGCCGATCACGATCGCATCGCGCCGTGGCGAAGTGGTGCTGTATGCACGGGCCGACGACAGTTCGCCGGTGGGGGCGATCTTCGTGCCGTTCTGCTACTACGAGGCCGCCATCAACCGCCTGACCAACGCGGCGCTCGATCCGTTTGGCAAGATCCCGGAATTTAAATATTGCGCGATCAAAATTACGCCGGGCGGGGAGGTGGCCGCGCAAAGCAGCTATGGTGGCGGCCAAATTCTGGCCGGCATGGCACAATTGGCGAGATGAACCACAACGACTTGCCACTGACTTCGCCACGCTACCGGCCTGAACTGTCTAGTTCCAGCGCGCGCCTCACCCACGAGGTCAGCGCGCTGGACGAGCGCGGCCGCGCTTCGCACATCGCCATTCCGGCCGAACGCCCGCTCACGGTGTATGTCGACAAGCGCGAGATCGTCACCTTGATGACGCTCGGCGGCGCACCCGAAGCGCTGACGCTCGGCTACCTGCGCAACCAGCGCCTGGTGCGCTCGATCGACGATATCGTGTCGATCCATGTCGACTGGGAAGTCGATGCGGTGGCGGTCGTGACGCGCCACGGCATCCTCGACATCGAGGAGCGCACCGCCAAGAAGGTGGTGACCACCGGTTGCGGCCAGGGCTCGGTGTTCGGCGGACTGATGGACGAAGTCGACCAGATCATGCTGCCCATGGACGCGCGCCTGGCGCAGTCGGTGGTGTACCGCATCGTCGACGCTATCCGCACCCAGCAGTCGATCTACAAGCAGGCCGGCTCGGTGCATGGCTGCGCACTGTTCTCGGACCTGGGCGAGCTGCTGTATTTCGTCGAAGACGTCGGCCGCCACAACGCGGTCGACGCCATCGCCGGCCTGATGTGGCTAGACGGCCTTAGCGGCGGCGACAAGGTGTTCTACACCACCGGCCGCCTTACCTCCGAGATGGTGATCAAGGGCGCGCAAATGGGCATTCCTTTCTTGCTGTCGCGCTCCGGCACTACCCAGATGGGCCACATGGTGGCAGAAAAAGTCGGCATGTCGCTGCTGGCGCGCTGCTCCGGCAAGCACTTCTTGCTGCTGGCCGGGCACGACCGGCTGGTGTTCGAGCCGGACTTGCTCGAACCCCTGAACGCCCCGATCCATACCCCACGACAGGCTTGATCGTGCTGGACGCTACGTCGCATGCGTTCGCGCTGCTGTTTTCCGGCGATGCGGCGCTGTGGCATATCGTCTGGGTCTCGGTCAAGACCAGCGTGCTTGGCTTGCTGCTGGCCGCGCCACCGGCGATTTTTCTTGGTTACGTGATCGCGCTGCACCGGTTTCCGGGGCGCCGCCTGGCCGTGTGGCTGGCGCAGGCGGCGCTATCGCTGCCGACTGTCCTGATCGGCCTGCTGCTCTACCTGATGCTGTCGCGGCGCGGGCCGATGGGGAGCCTGGAGTGGCTGTTTACCCAGCAGGGCGTGATCCTGGGCCAGGTCATCATCGGCCTGCCAGTGCTGCTGGCGTTCACGCTGGCGGCGGTGCAGGCGGCCGATCCGCGCTACGCCGAAACCGCCGTGGCGCTGGGCGCCTCGCGCTGGCGCGTGATGATGACCGTGCTGCACGAGGCGCGCTACGGCGTGATGGCCGCCGTGATCAGCGGCTTTGGCCGGGTGATCTCGGAAGTCGGCTGCGCGCTGATGGTAGGCGGCAATATCGAAGGCCAGACCCGCACCATCACCACCGCCATCGCGCTTGAGACCAGCAAGGGCGAATTCGCGCAGGGTATCGCGCTGGGCATCGTGCTGGTGGCGCTGGCGCTGCTCATGAACGGCGCGCTGGTGCTGCTGCAGGGCGAAGCCCATGCGGCCGGGGGGCGAATGTGAGCGCGCCCCTGCTGACCGTGCACGGGCTGCGCAAGCGCCACGGCGAGCGCATCCTGTTCGAGATCGACACGCTCGCCATCAAGGCGGCCAGCGCCTATGTGCTCACCGGCGTGAACGGCGCCGGCAAGTCGACCCTGCTGCGCATGCTCGCCGGCCTCGAACGCGTTGATGCCTGCACGGTCGACTTCGACGGCCAGCGCCTGCCGCTGCACCCGTATCCGGCAGCGCTGCGGCGCGCCATCGTGTTCGTGCACCAGCATCCGATCATGTTTTCGACCAGCGTGTTTCATAACATCGCGTATGGCTTGCTGGCGCGCGGCGACAGCCGGCGCAGCGCGGCGAGCGCGGTCGAAGAAGCGATGCAATGGGCCGGCGTGGCCCACCTGCGCGATACCGACCCGGCACGCCTGTCGGGCGGCGAAAAGCAGCGCGTCGCATTGGCCCGGGCGCGCGTGCTGGCCCCGCGCCTGCTGCTGCTGGACGAGCCCACCGCCAACCTCGACGGCCTGGCGCGCGAGCAGGTGATGGCCCTGATCCCGACCCTCTTGACTGCAGGTAGCAGCGTGGTGATGGCATGCCACGACCGCGACCTGATCGGTCTGCCCGGCATCGAGCGCCTGAAGCTGCGCGATGGCCGCCTTGAACTGCGCTGAACGATCGGCGATCCACCCAGGAGAACACATGCAACGTCGTCTGTTTACCATCTTGCTGTCGAGCTTGCTGTCGAGCTTGCTGTTGTCTGCACCGGCGGCGCAGGCCCAGAACATCATCAAGCTCTCGACCACCACCAGCACCGAGAACTCCGGCCTGCTCAAGGTGCTGCTGCCAGCCTTCGAGGCCAGGACCGGCATGAAAGTGCATGTGATCTCGGTGGGCACCGGCAAGGCGCTCGAACTGGCCCGCAACGGCGACGTCGACGTCACCCTGGTGCATGCGCGCCAGCTCGAGGATGCGTTCATGCGCGAAGGGTGGGGCGTGGACCGACGCGACGTGATGTATAACGACTTCATCGTGGTGGGCCCGGCGACCGATCCGGCCGCTATCAAGGGCGGCAAGGACGTCATCGCGGCGTTTCGCAAGATTGCCGCCAGCGGTGCGCGATTCATCTCGCGTGGCGACAATTCGGGCACCGATGTGATGGAAAAGGCCTATTGGCAGGGAGCCGCGGCCAAGCCGGCGGGCGCCAGCTATGTCTCGGCCGGACTGGGCATGGGCGAAGTGCTCAACATGGCCGCCGAAATGCGGGCCTATACGCTCACCGACCGCGCCACCTACGGCGCCTACCGCGCCCGGACCGGCCTGGCCGTGCTGGTCGAAGGCGACCAGCGCATGTTCAACCCCTATGGCATCATCGCCGTCAATCCGGCCAGGCACCAGGGCGTGAACTATCGCGGCGCCAGGGCGCTCATCGAATGGATCACCTCGGGCGAGGGCCAGGCGCACATTGCCGCCTTCAGGCCGCAAGGCGAGCAGCTGTTCTTTCCGGCGGCTGCCCGCTAAGCCGCGTTCAGGGCCGGCTTGGGTTGGAGTGCCCGAGCAGCACGCCGTCATAGGGCGCTGCTCCCTCGCCGATGACGATACCGTCGTCGGTGATCTCGAAGCGGCGGATCTGCCGGCTGTGCTTGCTGCCGCGCACCTTGATCACCGAAATCAGGGTATGCATCTCGCACTGCGATTCAATATAGCGCTGCATGATCACGACATCGACCAGCACCCCGCTGCCATAGGGGCTGAAGCGCAGCTCCTGGTAATGGTCTTCGAGTTCGCTGGTCATGAGGATGGTCACGCCTTTCGAGCCCAGCACCGTGGTCATGCGGTAGAGCGAATCGCGGAAGTCTTCGCGGTCTTCGGGCGCCAGCGCCATTTCGAAACCTGACAGCGAATCGAGCACGACCCGGGTCGCGCCCATGCGGTCGATCAGGGTCACCAGTTCGTGCAGCATCTCGTCGGTGGACAGGTCGAGCGCGCGAACGCTCTGCAGCCCGACGCTGCCGGTGCGCACCAGCTGGTCGAGCTTCTGGTTCATCATCTGGCTCGGGCTACGCTCGAACAGGGCCATTACGCCGGTTTCGCCATTGGCCGCGCCGGCAACCAGAAACTCGGTTGCCAGCATGGTCTTGCCAGAACCGGTCGGCCCGACGAGCAGCGTCGAGTAGCCGGCCGGAATGCCGCCGCCGAGCATCTCGTCGAGTACCGCCACCCCGCTCGACAGGCGCGCGGGCGGCAGGCGCACCGGCGGCTCGGCGCCGATCGGCTCTGGCGCCGGCAGCACGCGCGGGAAGATCTCGATGCCGCCCTGGTCGATGCGGAACGAATGCAGCCCCGGGCGCTGCTTGCGTCCGCGGATCTTGACGATCTGCAGCTTGCGCGCCATCGCATTGCGCTGCACCACCTGGTTGAGCCAGAAGATGCCGTCGGCCACGGTAAAGATCGGATTCTGGTGCGTCTCGTTCGAGGTGTATTCGCCGATCAGGAAGCTGGTGGCCTTCCAGGTGGTCATGTGCGCCACCAGGTGCTGCACGAACTTCTGCAGCGCCGCCATGTCCTGGTCGCCGTCGCGCGCGCCCTCGATAAAGGAGCGGAACGAGTCGATGAAGACCAGGCCAGGCTGGTGGGTACGTACTTCTTCCAGGATCTGGGCCAGCACGGCATCGTAGTTGCCTTGTTCGACCTGGGGGGCCAGGCTGATGAAATTGACCGAGTCGCCGACCTTGTCGAAATCAAAGAAGCTGAATTGCTGCTGGTAGCGCAGCATCTTGACGGGCGGTTCGCCCATCGCCGTGAAGAACAGCGCCTTGCGATCCGGGCCGGCCAGGCCGAACATGATCTGCTGGGCGAAGGTGGTCTTGCCGCTGCCGGGCGTGCCGCCGATGATGTTGAACGACAGCTGGGGCAGGCCGCCGCCGAGGATCGTGTCGAGCCCGGGGACGCCGGTCGGCAGGGGTTGCAGGTCGATTTGGTCGGTCATGCCGCATTCTCCGAGATAATTCTCATGGTGCGTCGTCGGGCGGAAAAGCCGAGCGCAGGAATTGGGTTGCCAGCCGTGTGCCGATCAGGTCGGCCAATTCGGTGGAGTAGGTTTCCAGCAGCGCGCGGTTGGCCGCCAGCAGTGCATCGGCTGGCTGGCCAACGAGGGTGCCGGCAAAGATATCGAACGCTTGCCGCGACTGTTCGGGCGTCAGCGCCTGCGGCAGCCAGGGAAAGGCATGCTGGTGCAGCGCGAGCGCACGCGCGAACAGCGCCTGCGTGCTCACCGGGCCAATCAGGGGATTGAACCGGGAGAAAACACAGTGCCAGACCTTGACGGCAGCGTCTGCAGTGGCCGGCCCGCCATTCGGTGACAGGCGCTCGGTCATGGCAGTTAGCAGCTCGGGCGGTATCGGCATAGGTCAGGCAAGAGCTGCTAGGTCCCGACGGCGCCGAGGCGCTGCGTCTGGTCAGTTGATATGGATGGTATTCAGACCATGATTTTAGCCGATTGGTGGAGCATCGGAGGCATCGGCAGGTAACGTCACGAATGGCAGCTGCATCGACACCGCCGTGCCATGGGTGCGGTCGCTGGCGACCGACAAGCTCCCGCCCAGCGCGGCGAGACGCTCTTCGAGCCCGAACAGGCCGTAGCTGCTGGACCGGCGCGGCGCCGCCGGGTCGAAGCCGATGCCATTGTCGGACACCACCATGTCGAGCACGCCGTCGGCCACGCCCAGCACCACGCTGACGCGACTGGCCAGGGAATGGCGAAATACATTGTTCAGGCATTCTTGCAGCACCCGGCAGGTGGTGAGCACGGTTTCTTCGTTCAGCGCCAGGTTGGCAATGGCGTCGGCTTCGAGCTGGCAGGCGATGCCGCTGGCGCGGATGAACTTGCGCACCTCCATGTCGAGCGTGGCCTGCAGCCCCAGCTCCAGGCCGCTGGGCCGCAGGTCTCCCATCAGCTGTTTAACCGTGCGCAAGGTTGTATCGACATTGTCGAGCGCCGCGCCCACCCAGTCGTGCAAGCGCCCCTGCCGGGCGGCGGTGTGCTGGTAGAGCATGACGATGTCGATCCGCAGCGCCAGCAGGTTCTGGCCGAGGGTATCGTGGATCTCGCCGGCGATTCGCTTGCGCTCGGCTTCGCGGTTGGCACGCTGGTGGGCCAGCAGGTCGTGCAGCTTCTGCTCGGACTCGCGCAGGGCGCTCTCGATATGCTGGCATGACAGGATTTTTTCTACCAGTGCCTGGTTGATCAGCATCTGGTCCTGGGTGAGCTGCAGCACGGCCGCCTCGAGCGCGGCGGTGGGGTTGCCGTCGTCGTCGTCGTCGCCCACGCCGCCACGATGGCCTTGATGGTCCTGGTCGGCGCCTGGGCCGACAGGGTGGCGCTGGCCTTGCGCCTGGCTGCTGTCGCCGGAACGTTGTGTGCGCATATCGATGAGCTGGTTGATCAACCGCAAAACAAGAACATGGATAATCGTGTACCGCAGCCCCAAGCTAGATGGTTTGGCAAGTTACGTCAAGCATAGCCAACGGCAGCAGTGTGCTTCATGCGGTGTGCATGAGGCTGTTTCTGTCGAAACCGGCCGAGCTGCAGTGCACTCCCTGGTTAGAATCCAGGAATCGTAAAAAAATCCGCATCGTCGATGCCAAGTCGCCCATTAGTTTTAAACGTCGCGGAACCATGAATCAGAATCACGTGCGTGGATTGTTGGTGAGTAAATCAGGTAGGCGTGGCATACTTTGCTGGTTTTTATTCGCTGCTCATAGACATGTCATTTGCCCACAAGCCAGTCACCCCGGCCGCCGCCCACGCCCAACCGATGCTGGCGCAACTTACCGCTAAGGCCACGCAGGGCAGCCAGCCTGCTGGCAATGCTTGATCCCGCGCGACCGGCATGGAGACACTAGGCAAGCAGGACTCGGAAGCAGACAGCCTACGGCAAACCGCGCGCGACCTGGTCGCCATGACGACCTTGCCGGCCACCTGGGGCGATCTTGCTCCCGGCGGCATGATCGAGAGCTTGTGCGCCGCCTTGCTGAAAACCCTCGACCTGGACCTGGCCTATATCGGTCTGTTCGGCCGCGGCGAGCCCGGCGAGATCGAGGCCATCGGCAGCAAGCAGGCCGGCGCCGAGGCGCTGTTGCTGGCCGCGGCGCGGGCGCTCTCTGCCAGCGTAGCGGCAGGGCCGGATGCGCCAGTCAGCATCGCCGATCCTGCCGGCGGATTGCCCTTTGGTGCCAGCATTGTCCGGTTCGGAATTGCCGGCGAGATCGGCGCGATAGTCGCCGCGTCGCGGCGACCTGGTTTCCCGTCGGAGAATGACCGCCTGCTGCTGAAAGTTGGCGCCAACCAGGCAACCGTGGTCTTGCAACGCCACCATGCCGAGCGCGCGCTCAAGCGCAGCGAATTGCTCTTTCTCGACCTGGCCGACGCCGCGCCGGCGATGCTGTGGGTGACCGAGCCGGATGGCGCCTGCTCGTTCCTGTCGCGCGGATGGTATGAATTCACGGGACAAACCGAGCAAGAAGGCCTGGGCATCGGCTGGACCGCGGCCATCCATCCGGACGACCGCAACGCGGCGACGCTGGCCTTCCAGGATGCGAACGCGCGCAAGGCCGAATTCAGCCTCGAGCACCGGATCTTGCATGTGGACGGCAGCTACCGC
Organism: Massilia sp. H6; assembly: GCF_024802625.1. Classification (NCBI taxonomy): domain Bacteria; kingdom Pseudomonadati; phylum Pseudomonadota; class Betaproteobacteria; order Burkholderiales; family Oxalobacteraceae; genus Massilia; species Massilia sp. H6. The sequence goes on along the minus strand of NZ_CP103371.1, from coordinate 3,665,993 downwards.
TGGGTCATCGACATGGGGCGCCCGCGCTTTGCCGACGGCGGCGATTTTCTTGGATTTGTCGGCAATGTCCTCGATATCAGCGACCGCAAGCATACCGAGCAGGCATTGCACGACACGCGAGAAATGCTCTCTGCCGTATTCGAGGCGCTGCCGGTTGGCGTCGCCGTGGTCGACCACGCAGGCAAGCTGCTGCTGTCGAATCACGCGATGCACCAGTATCTGCCCGGCGGCGTGGTGCCTGACCTGGACCAGACGCGCCCTGGCCGCTGGCACGCTTTCCATGACGATGGCCGCCCTTACTCGGCACAGGACTTTCCGGGCGCGCGCGCCCTGCGCGGCGAGCGGGTGGTGCCCGGTATCGAAGCACGCTACTCAGCCCAAGACGGCAGCCAGATCTGGACCCAGATCGCCGCGGTGCCGCTCAAGGACGGTACCGACCTGCCCAAGGGCCAGGTCTCGATCGTGACCAATATCGACGCCTTCAAGCGTACCGAAGCGGCGCTGCGCCTGGCCGAAGCCGACCAGCGCGCCTTGTTCGACGAGGTCGCCAGATCGCACCGCAACCTCAGCGAGTTCCTGGCGGTGCTGGCGCACGAATTGCGCAATCCGCTGGCGCCGATCCTGACCGGGCTGGAAATCATGCGCATGCGCTCGGACAGCCCGGATACGCTCACGAACGTGCGCGGCATCATCGAGCGCCAGGTCAAGCAGTTGTCGCACCTGATCGACGACCTGCTCGACATCGCCCGGGTCACCAATGGAAAAGTCGACATCAAGAAAGAAACGGTGGACCTCAAGGCCATCGTTTCCAATGCCGTCGAGACGAGCCTGCCCCTGATCGAGAAAGGCAGCCATACGTTCAGCATGACGCTGCCCGACGCGCCGCTGCCGGTGCACGCCGACGCTACCCGCATTGCCCAGGTGATCGGCAACCTGCTGACCAACGCCGCGAAGTACACGCCGCCAGGCGGCAAGATTGCTTTGACGGTCGAAACGCAGGGCGCCGAGGCGGTCATTTCGGTGACCGACAGCGGCATCGGCATTCCGGCCGAATCGCTCGAATCGGTGTTCGAGATGTTCAGCCAGGTCGGCCGCAACATGCATCATGCGCAAGGGGGACTCGGTATCGGATTGGCGCTGGTGCGTCAGCTGGTGGGCCTTCACGATGGCACGGTCGCGGCCAGCAGCGAAGGCGTCGGCAAGGGCAGCACCTTCCGCGTCAGGCTGCCGCTCGATGCGGCCGGTGCGGGCGCCGGCCCGGTCGGCGCGCTGCCTGCAACTCGCGCCGGCGCAGCCAAGCCCTTGCGCATCCTGGTCACCGACGACAATGTCGATGCCGCGACCACCCTGGCCGCGCTGTTAGAGATGCAGGGCCACCAGGTTCGCACTGCCTACGACGGGCAGCAAGCCTTGCAGCTGGCCGAGCACTTCGATCCCGACGTGGTCTTCCTCGACATCGGCATGCCCGGAATGTCGGGCTACGAAGTGGCCCATCGGCTCAGGAAAATGGATCATCCCGGCCGCGCCACCATCGTGGCCGTGTCGGGATGGGGCGCGGAAGACGACCTGGCGCGTTCGCGCCAGGCCGGGTTCGACCAGCATTTCACCAAGCCGGTGGCTCCGACGCGCCTGAACCAGTTTCTCGATTCGCTGCAGTAGGCGCCGCCAGCGTCTTACATCAGAATCACGTCGTACTGCTCCTGGTGGTAGCCTTTTTCGACCTGTAGCGAAATGCGCTTGCCGATAAAGTCGCCCAGCATCGCCAGGTGCTGCGATTCTTCTTCCAGGAACAGGTCGATCACCTCTTGCGAGGCGACGATGCGGAATTCGCGCGGGTTGAACTGCTTGGCTTCGCGCAGCAGCTCGCGCAGGATCTCGTAGCAGATGGTGCGCGACGTCTTGACCTGGCCCTTGCCGCTGCAGGCGGGGCAGGGTTCGCACAGGATATGGGCCAGCGACTCGCGGGTGCGCTTGCGCGTCATCTCCACCAGTCCCAGCGCCGAGAAGCCGCTGACCGAGACCTTGGTACGGTCGCGTCCCAGGGTCTTCTTCAACTCGGCCAGCACCTGGTTGCGGTGCTCGTTGTTGTCCATGTCGATGAAGTCGAGAATGATGATGCCGCCCAGGTTGCGCAGGCGCAGCTGGCGCGCGATCGCATGCGCCGCTTCCAGGTTGGTCTTGAAGATCGTGTCGGCGAAATTGCGCCCGCCGACAAAGCCGCCGGTGTTGACGTCGATGGTCGTCATCGCTTCGGTCTGGTCGACGATCAGGTAGCCGCCGCTTTTCAGGTCGACGCGGCGACCCAGCGCGCGCAGGATTTCTTCTTCGACGCCGTACAGGTCGAACAGCGGACGCTCGCCGGTGTAATGGGTCAGGCGCGCCAGCACGCTTGGCGTGTAGATTCGCGCGAACTCGTGCAGCATGTTGAAGTTCTCGCGCGAATCGATCTGGATGGCTGCGGTTTCGTCATGCACGAAGTCGCGCAGCACGCGCTGCGCCAGGTTCAGGTCCTGGTAGAGCAGGGAGGTGGCCGGGCGGGTACGCGCGCCATGCACGATCGAGCCCCAGGTCTTGCGCAGGTAGTCGACGTCGGCCGCGATATCCACGTCCGAGGCGTCCTCGGCCTGGGTGCGCACGATATAGCCGCCTTTTTCTTCTTTTGGCAGCAGGTTCTGCAGGCGGGTGCGCAGCTGGTCGCGGTCGGCTTCCTTCTCGATTTTTTGCGAGATGCCGATATGCTGGTCTTGCGGCAGGTAGACCAGCATGCGGCCGGCAATCGAGATCTGGGTCGACAGGCGCGCGCCCTTGGTGCCGATCGGGTCCTTGATGACCTGCACGGTCAGCACCTGGCCGTCGAACAGCATTTTTTCAATCGGTATCGGGGTGGTCGCGGCGCCGTCGTGGCTGCGCGCTTCCCAGATGTCGGCCACGTGCAAAAAGGCCGCGCGTTCCAGGCCGATGTCGATGAAGGCCGACTGCATGCCCGGCAGCACGCGCACGACCTTGCCCAGGTAGACATTCCCCGCCAGCCCGCGCGTCAGGGTGCGTTCGATGTGCAGTTCCTGCACCGCGCCCTGCAGGACCAACGCGACGCGCGTCTCCTGCGGAGTGATGTTAATGAGGATGTCTTCGTTCATGGGACCAGTCACGCCGTATTGTTCAGGGTGCCATGATACACGGTGGACTGGCGCTCCCCTACACTGAATAGCCCGCCTTGCGCAGCAGGATCGCGGTCTCGAACAGGGGCAGCCCCATGATGCCGGAATGGCTGCCCTCGATATGCTCGACGAACAGCGCAGCCAGACCCTGGATGCCGTAGCCGCCGGCCTTGTCATAGGGTTCGGTGGTGGCGCAATAGGCCTTGATCTGGGCCGGGGTGAGCTTCGCGAAGCGCACCGTCGAGACCTGGGTGATCTGGTCGATCACGCGCTCGGCGTGGATGGCGACCGAGGTCATGACCTCGTGCGACCGCCCGGACAGCCGTTCGAGCATGGCGACTGCCTCGGCATTGTCGGCCGGCTTGCCCAGGATCTCGCCGTCGAGCGTGACGGTGGTGTCGGCCGTCAGGACGGGGCGCAGCGGCTGGCGCCGCATCTGCAGCATATTCCATGCGAACGCGCCTTTTTCCCTGGCGACGCGCGCCACGTAGGCGTACGGGTCTTCGGCCGGCAGGGCGTCTTCGCTGACGTCGACGCCGCGCGCCGGGTCGGCGCGCAGCATCAGCAGTTCGAATTCCACGCCGACCTGGCGCAGCAGTTCGCGCCTGCGCGGGCTCTTGGAGGCGAGATAGATCTTCTTGTCGGTGAGTTTCATCGGTCAGACGCGGTGGTACGGATGGTTCTGGGTAATGGACCAGGCACGGTACAACTGTTCCGCCAGCATGACCCGCACGATTCCGTGCGGCAGGGTCATGCTCGAGATGCGAATCAGGCCTTCGGCGCGCGCTTTCAGTTCTGGATCGAGTCCGTCGGCGCCGCCAATCAGGAAGGCCGTATCGCGCCCTTCTTGCTGCCAACTTTCCAGCATCCGCGAAAGGCCGACGCTGGTCAGGTCCTTGCCGCGCTCATCGAGTGCAATGATGCGCACGTTCTTGGGCAACACGGCCTCGATCCGCTCGCGCTCGAGCGCCATCGCGGTGGCGGCAGTCTTGCTGCCGGAGCGCTCGACCGGCTTGATTTCTTTCAGCACGATGCGTAGTTCTGGCGGCATGCGCTTGGTGTACTCGCCGAACCCGGATTCGATCCAGGCCGGCATCTTGTGCCCGACGGCAGCAATGATCAGTTGCATGGGGTCTGAATTGCGGCTTACTCTTCAGCCTTCTTGACGCGACGGATCACCTTTTTCTCTGGCGCGGCGTCTGCCGGTGCCGCGGCGGCCTTGGTCACGCGCTTCGGTGGCTTGGCCTTGGTCGCTTCGACGGCGGCGATCTCGGTCTTGCTTGGCGCGACCTTGATGGTCTTGCCGACCGGGGCCTTCGTGGCGGCTGGCTTTCTGGCGGCTGGCTTTTTCGCGGCGGTGGTCGTGGCGCCCGTCTTGGTCGCGGCCGGTGCACGCTTGGCAGCGGCCGGTTTGCGCTCGCGGATCGGCTTGACTTCTGGCTGCTCCTGGGTGGCGGCCAGGTGCTTGGATTTGGCTTTCGGCTCGGCCGCTTCGGCTTCGGCGGTCGACTTGCGCTTGGCCGCGCCCAGCTTGACCGGCTTCTCGCCCCAGATTTCTTCGAGGCGGTAGTACTGGCGAATGGCCGGTTGCATGATGTGGACGATCATGTCGCCCAGGTCGACCAGCACCCATTCGCCGGTGTCTTCACCTTCCATGCCGACGACGTCGCCGCCGCCGGCCTTGACCTTGTCGCGCACCGAAGCGGCCAGCGCCTTGGTCTGGCGGTTCGAGGTACCCGACACGACCGCAATGCGGTCGAACAGGCTGGTGAGGTGCATCGTGTCGAACACGACGATGTCCTGTCCTTTGACGTCTTCAAGGGCGTCGACGACGAGGGTTTGTAGTTTCTTGATATCCATTAGCTTTTATATAAGTTATGTTGTTGAATATAGTCTAGCACTTGCGGCATCAGGCAAGCGCTTGCATCGGTGCCTGCCTCGCTGCTTGCACGCAAGGCATTTCTCACTTGTGTGGCGGAGATGTCTACCGCCAGGGAGCGGGCCAGGCATACCTTGCCATTTCGGGCGGCGCGCACTTGCGCGGGCGTCGCCAGTCGCTGCGAGAGTTCTTGTGCCACTGCAGGCGGCAATTTGTCCTGGTCAAGTTCATATCCCGGGCGTGCCGCCACGCCGAGGTTGCACAGCGCGAACAACTCATGCCAGTCGCGCCAGGTGTCGAGTTGTTGCAGCTGGTCGGCGCCCATCAGGAACACGATCGAGGCTGCGTCGCCAACTTCCTTGCGCAGTTCGCGCAGGGTGTCGACGGTATAGCTTGCGCCGCCACGTTCGATCTCGCGTAGATCGACGGTGACCTGGTTTTTCATGCCGGCCAATGGCGCGCCGCCAAAGGCCAGTTCGAGCATGGCGATGCGCTGGGCGTCGCTCGCCTGCAGGCCGGTTTTCTGCCACGGCCTGGCGGGCAAGATGCGCAGTTCATCGGGCTGCAGCAGCTCGGCGAACAGGGCCGCCAGGGCGACATGGCCATGGTGTACCGGATCGAAACTGCCACCCAGCAGGGCAAGGCATGCGGTCACGGCGCCAGCCAGTCCCGGTGCACGAGAAAGTCGCTGTACAGCGCAGCCTCGGCACTGCCCGGTTCCGGGTGCCAGTCGTAGCGCCATTTCACGATCGGCGGCATCGACATCAGGATCGCTTCGGTGCGCCCGCCCGACTGCAGGCCAAACAGGGTGCCGCGGTCCCACACCAGGTTGAACTCGACATAGCGCCCGCGCCGATAGGCCTGGAAGTCGCGTTCGCGCTCGCCATATGGCGTGGCCTTGCGGGCCTGCAGGATCGGCAGGTAGGCGTCCATAAAGCCGTTGCCGACGCTTTGCATCAGCGCGAACGAGGCGTCGAAACCGGCCTCGTTGAAGTCGTCGAAGAAGATGCCGCCCACGCCGCGCGGCTCCTTGCGGTGCTTCAGGTAGAAGTACTGGTCGCACCAGGTCTTGAAGTGCGCGTGCAGGCCTTCGCCATACGGCGCCACCGCATCGTGGCAGACCTGGTGAAAGTGGCGCGCGTCGTCCGCGTTGCCATAATACGGCGTCAGGTCCATGCCGCCGCCGAACCACCAGACCGGTTCTTGCCCTTGCGCGGTCGCTTCGAAAAAGCGCACGTTCATGTGCACCGTCGGTGCATAGGGATTGCGCGGATGCAGCACCAGCGACACGCCCATCGCTTCCCATGCGCGTCCCGCCAGTTCCGGGCGCGCCGCCGCCGCCGATGGCGGCAGGCTGGCGCCGGTGACGTGCGAGAAATTCACGCCGCCACGCTCGAACACATTGCCTTCTTCGACCAGGCGCGATATGCCCCCGCCGCCTTCCGGGCGCTCCCAGGTGTCGCGCAGGAAGGCCTTGCCATCGATCTGTTCGAGGGCTTGCACGATGCGCGACTGGAGATCGAGCAGCCAGGTCTTGACGGCGATAGGATCGGGGGTGGACATGCGTTCGGGGTGGTGTCGAAGAACGGGAAGGGGCAGATTGTACACCTGCGCGGGATGTCCCTATGATTGTGGGGTCGGGGGCCAGTAGCAGCGGGCACGCCCGGGGCGCGATTGCAGCTGGCGCGCCCCCGTCGACGCATCACGCGGCCATCGGCCGCGCTTACTTTACTCCGCGCCAGCCGATGTCGCGGCGGTACTGCGCGCCATTGAAATGGATCTTCTCCACCGTCTCGTAGGCCTGCTTCTGCGCCATCTTGACGCTGTCGCCCAGGCCCACGACGCACAGCACGCGCCCGCCGCTGGTTTGCAGCGTGCCGCCAGCCAGCGAGGTGCCGGCGTGGAAGGTCACGCATTCTGGTGTCTCCGGCGGGATGCCGACAATCACGTCGCCCTTGCGCGGATTGTCCGGGTAGCCGGCGGCGGCCATCACGACGCCGACCGCGGTACGGCGGTCCCATTCGAGTTCGACGGCATCGAGCGTGCCGTTGCAGGCATGGTCGAGCACCGTCAGGAAGTCGCTCTTGAGGCGCGCCATGATCGGCTGCGTCTCCGGGTCGCCCATGCGGCAGTTGAATTCCAGCGTGCGCGGGTTGCCCTCGGCGTCGATCATCAAGCCGGCGTACAGGAAGCCGGTGAAGACGATGCCGTCCTTTGCCATGCCCTGGATGGTCGGGTTGATAATCTCGCGCATCACGCGCGCGTGCATCGACGGTGTAACGATCGGGGCCGGGGAATAGGCGCCCATGCCGCCGGTGTTGGGGCCGGCGTCGCCGTCGAGCAGGCGCTTGTGGTCCTGGCTGGTGGCCAGCGCCAGCACATTCTTGCCGTCGCACATGACGATGAAGCTGGCTTCTTCACCGGCTAAAAATTCCTCGATCACGATGCGCGCGCCGGCGTCGCCGAAGGCGTTATCGGACAGCATGTGGTCGACCGCACCATGGGCTTCAGCAAGTGACATTGCCACCACCACGCCCTTGCCGGCGGCCAGGCCGTCGGCCTTGACCACGATCGGGGCGCCGTTGGCATCGATATAGGCATGCGCGTCGGCGGCGCTTGAAAAGCTCTGGTACCGGGCGGTCGGGATGCCGTGGCGCTGCATGAAGGCCTTGGCGAAATCCTTCGAGCTTTCCAGTTGCGCGGCTTCGCGCGTCGGCCCGAAGATCTTCAGGCCGCGCGCGCGGAACAGGTTGACGATACCGGCCGCCAGCGGCGCTTCCGGACCCACCAGGGTCAGGGCGATGCCTTCGGCCACCACGAAGTCGGCCAGCGCCGCCGGTTCGACGATGTCGACATGCACCAGGCGCGGGTCGAGCGCGGTGCCGCCGTTGCCCGGCGCAATGAAGACGGCCTGGACGCGTTCGGATTGGGCCAGTTTCCAGGACAGGGCATGTTCACGGCCGCCAGAGCCGACTACGAGGATTTTCATACGAGCGATTCTTCTAACGTAGAGTGCTGCTTATTCTTCAATGACGGCATTGGTGAAGACTTCCTGGACGTCGTCCAGGTTCTCCAGCGCGTCGAGGAGTTTTTGCATCTTGAGGGCGTCGTCGCCGGTAAAGACGGTCTCGGTCGCCGGCTTCATGATGACTTCCGCTACTTCGGCCTTGAATCCGGCCGCTTCCAGCGCCTGCTTCACGCCGGAGAACGCGAACGGATCGCACAGCACTTCGAAGCCGCCTTCGTCGTCTTGCAGTACGTCGTCGGCGCCGGCTTCGAGAGCGGACTCCATCAGTTTGTCTTCGTCCACGCCCGGCGCGAACAGGAACTGTCCGGTGTGCTGGAACATGAAGGCCACCGAGCCTTCGGTGCCCATGTTGCCGCCAAATTTGCTGAAGGCATGGCGGACTTCGGCCACGGTGCGCACGCGGTTGTCGGTCATGCAGTCGACGATGATCGCCGCGCCGCCGATGCCATAGCCTTCGTAGCGGACTTCTTCGTAGTTCACGCCGTCGAGTTCGCCCGAGCCGCGCTGGATCGCGCGGCTGACGTTATCTTTCGGCATGTTCGCGTCGGCGGCCTTCTCGACCGCCAGGCGCAGGCGCGGATTGGCCGCGATATCGCTGCCGCCCATGCGTGCGGCCACGGTGATCTCTTTGATCAGGCGCGTCCAGATCTTGCCGCGCTTGGCGTCGGTGGCGGCCTTCTTGTGCTTGATGTTGGCCCATTTGCTGTGTCCAGCCATGTCGAGAATTCCCCAGATGGTGTGCGAGAGTGGCCGACATTCTAGCATGGCGCCTCGTGCAAAACCGCCGGTGGGACGGCTTACAACACCCGGGAAATACCAGCGAAACATGAGCTAATCAAGGGAACATGCGCCAGGTGCCCCAGGCCACCAGCACCAGTCCGGCCAGCCAGCCGGCCAGCGTGCCTGCGCGCAGGCGCAACTCGAACAGCAGCAGCAGGCCCACCGCAGCGACCACGCCCGGGTCGCCCGGACCGTCTGCGAGCGGCAGCAGCAGCAACAGCCAGCAGCAGCCCAGGCAGATGCGTCCGTGCTCCGCGCCCTGCCACAGCGGCCCCAGCCTGCCGGTACGCTGTTGCGCGACCACATCCGGGGGCGGCGCGCGGCAGGCTTCCAGGCAGTCGTGCTTGGCCGGCGTCCACTGGTAGAGACCGGCGGCGACCATGGCCAGCCCGGCCAAGGCCGGATGGCGCAGCCCCAGGGTAGCGTCGAGCATGCCGGCATCGTGCAAGGTCCAGTGGATGAGCGTGACCAAGGCGGCGTAGCCGCACCAGGCCAGCAGGCAGCCGAGCACATACTGGGCAGTGGCAAGGCGCGGCCAGCGGGTTGCCTCGCAGTCCCTGGCGATGCGGGCATACACGAACACGGCGCCGGCGGCGGCCGGCAACATGAGCCCGACGCTCAGGCCGGTCCAGATGACGAAGACCAGCACCAGCTGGCCGGCATGCAGCGGCGCCGGTGCCGGTCCGGCGAAATCGCGCAGGGCGCCGCCCAGGGGCGGATGCATGCCCTGGAACGCGAACCATGCCCAGCAGGCGCCGGCCAGCAGCGCCAGCCATGCAAGCATCAGCGCGGTGCGCGCACCAGGGTGCGCGTCGACAACGAACAGGCTCATCGCGCCCCTCCACCGGGCCTGGGGCGGCGCGCTGCCCGCGTGGCGCCCCGGCTGGTGCGCTGTGCCTGGTTGTCCGGGGCCCTGGTGGGTGCAAGCGGCCGGATTGCTCGTTGGTGCGCGGTCCAGGTTGTCATGCGATATCTCCCCGTTGTGGTTGACGTGTCGTGTTCGACCGCACGCCGCCGCGGCCGTTCTCGCATCAACACCAGCCCGCTTCGAGCAACGCAGGCAGATCGCGGGTGTAATGTCGGGCCGGGCAAAGCTGCGCTGCCCAAGCTGCTGCTTCTGCACCACAAGTGGCCAGGCCGGTGGGAGAGGCAGGAGACGCTGAACCCCGTTGGCCTTGTCTCATCGATACCGTTACTTTGATCGCATGCAGGGTGCTGTTCTCGAATGAAGCGTGCGCCGCCGTGGCGCTGTCGAAGATGCTGGTGGTCGCCGGCCGATGGAGTATTCTGTGCGAACTTGCCGTGTTCGTGCGCCCGTTCGGACGATAATTAACTTCTGCAACCTACTCCTGGAGAAACCATTGGTGAAGCCACGCCTTGCGCTCATCGCGCACGACAAGAAGAAGGACGACATGATCACGCTCGCTGCCGACTACCTTGACTTTCTCAAGGACTGCACGCTGGCGGCCACCGGCACCACCGGCGGGCGCCTGATCAACGAACTGGGACTGGCGGTCGAGCGCAAGCATTCGGGGCCGGTCGGCGGCGACCTGCAGATCGGCGCCATGCTGGTCGAGGGCGACATCGACTGCGTGATTTTTTTGCGCGACCCCATGACGCCGCAGCCGCACGAGCCCGACATCAACGCGCTGGTGCGCGCCTGCGACGTGCACAATATTCCGTGCGCGACCAACGTCTCGACCGCGCGCCTGGTGCTGTCGCAGCTGATGGCCGCCACGGCGCGCACCCAAGGCAGGACGCCATGATGGTCAAAGCGATCCGCTTCGCCGCCACCGGCGGGCCCGAGGTGCTGGAGTATGTCGACGTCGAGGCCGGCGAGCCGGGTCCGGGCGAGGCACGCGTGCGCCATCATGCGATCGGCCTGAATTACATCGACACCTATCACCGCAGTGGGCTGTATCCGCTGGCCCTGCCCAACGGCTTGGGCCAAGAGGCCGCGGGCGTGGTCGAGGCGGTGGGCGAGGGCGTGCTTCATGTGTCGCCGGGCGACCGCGTGGTGTACGCGGGCGGCCCGCTCGGCGCCTACAGCCAGGCGCGCGTGATGCCGGCGCAGGTGCTGGTGCGCCTGCCCGACACGATCTCGTTCGAGTCGGGCGCCGCCATGATGCTGCAGGGGCTCACGGTCCAGTATCTGTTTAACAGCACGTACAAGGTGCAGCCGGGCCAGACCATCTTGTTCCATGCAGCGGCCGGCGGCGTCGGACTGATTGCCTGCCAGTGGGCGCGCGCGCTCGGCGTCGAGCTGATCGGCACCGTCGGCTCGGACGACAAGGCGGCGCTGGCAAAGGCGCATGGCGCCGCCCACGTCATCAACTACAACACGCAAGACGTGGTGCAGCGCGTGCTGGAAATTACCCAGGGCGCCAGGCTGCCGGTGGTGTACGACTCGGTGGGCAACGACACCTTCACCCGTTCGCTCGACTGCCTGCAGCCGCGCGGGCTGATGGTCAGCTTTGGCAATGCTTCTGGCGCGGTGCCGCCATTCGCGCTGAGCGAACTGGCCACGCGCGGTTCGCTGTACATCACGCGCCCGACCCTGTTTGCCTATGCGTCCGGGCGCGCCGAGCTCGAAGCGATGGCGGCCGACCTGTTCGGGATGGTCGAGAGCGGCAAGGTCAAGATCGAGATCAACCAGCGCTTTGCGCTGTCCGATGCCGCCGAGGCGCACCGCGCCCTGGAGGGGCGCCGTACTACGGGTTCGTCGGTGCTGCTGCCATGGGGGATGCCGGGCACGAACGCCCGGCCATGACCGCGAAATAGTTCAGCAGTTCAGCTCAGCAGTTCGGCTAAGCAGTTCAGCTCAGCGGTTCAATGCTCATCCATAGCTAACGGGTACAGCGCCGCGCGCAAGGCAAAGGGGCCTTGCCGCCCCATTACGGGTCAACCGTCCTGCTGCGTGAGTTCCACCCGCCTTGCCACCCCCGACGGTCCCGGGAAGCCAGCAAAGGCGCTTTGCACCAGCGCCGGCATCAGCGCCGGGGTCGACATCTGGCGGCTCATGTTGTGCACGGTGACATCGAACAGGCGCTTGCCGTCGCGCGCGGACTTGATCCCGACCTGCAGCTCGCGGCGGTACTGGTGCTCGATCGAGACCTGATAGGCCGGAGTCCAGAACGGATCGTTGAAGGGGCTGTACCAGCTGCCCCAGTAGGGATGATGCACGCCCCGGTAGCGGCCGCGGTAAGAATAGCGCAGCGGATGCACCATGGGCTGATGCAGCGGCAACAGCAGGGGTTCGATCACGCGCACCGGGACCTCGGTCGTGGAAAACCGCATCGACACCGTCAGCGCCGGCCGGCCCTGGTCAGCGTCGCGGAAACCCAGGCGTGCCAGCTGGCCGCGTACCAGATCCTGGTAGGCACGCCATTCGAGCGTATCGTCGTGCATGCTCGGCGCTTCGAATACATAACTCTTGTCGTCGATCTGCGCCGGCCACTGGTGGAACGTGGTGACATCGCTACGGATCGTGGTGGCGCAGCCGGTCAGCAGCAGCGCGCTGGCCGCCACGGCGGCGCTCATCAGGCGTTTCATGGGGTCTCCCTGGTCAATACGGACTTTTGCGAGCGTCTATCCTAGGACGCCGTCCATATTCTTGCAGAATAATTTACCAGCCGTTACCCCGCGTACATTTCGATACATGCGGCCCGGGCCGGAAAACGGTGCGAACGCCGCAAAGTCTTGTTGGTAAAATAAGCACCTCAGCCACGCATTTCAACCTGCCTTTTAGCGGACCCTCCCTATGCGCACCGATACGCCCCAGACGATTTACCGGAGTGACTACACGCCGCCAAGCTACCTGGTGGACACCGTGGAACTCGGCTTCGACCTCGATCCCGCGCGCACCATCGTCGCCAATCGAATGAGCCTGCGGCGCAATCCCGACAGCGCCCAGCGCGAGATCGAGCTCTACGGCGAAGACATCGAACTGGTGGCGCTGCGCCTGAACGGCCGGTTGCTAGGCGAGGGCGACTACGCCATCAACGGCACCTTGCTCACCATTCCGAACACCCCGGAACGGGTGACGCTGGAAGTCGAAACCGTGTGCGTGCCCGAGCAAAACACCACCTTGAGCGGCCTGTACACGTCGAACGGAAATTTCTTTACCCAGTGCGAGGCCGAGGGCTTTCGCCGCATCACGTATTTTCCAGATCGCCCGGACGTGATGGCAACGTACACGGTGATGTTGCGTGCAGACAAAGAACGTTATCCAGTGCTGCTGTCCAACGGCAACTTGCTGGAAGAGGGCGAGCTTGGCGACGGCCGCCACTACGCCAAATGGCAAGACCCGTTCAAGAAACCGTCCTACCTGTTCGCCCTGGTCGCCGCCCAGTTGGTATGCCAAGAAGAAACCTTCCGACTCGCCGATGGCCGCGATGCTCTGCTGCAGGTCTGGGTCGAAGATGGCAACCTCGACAAGACCGATTACGCCATGCAGTCGCTCAAGCACAGCATCCGCTGGGACGAAGAGCGTTATGGCCTGGAGCTCGACCTGGACCGCTTCATGATCGTCGCCACCAGCGACTTCAATATGGGCGCGATGGAAAACAAGGGCCTGAACATCTTCAATACCAAGTTCGTGCTGGCCAACCCGCGGGTAGCGACCGACATCGATTTCCAGGGCATCGAGGCGGTGGTGGCGCATGAATACTTCCATAACTGGACCGGCAACCGCGTGACCTGCCGCGACTGGTTCCAGCTCTCGCTCAAAGAGGGCCTGACGGTGTTTCGCGACCAGGAATTTACAGCCGACATGATCGGTACCGACAGCGGCCGCGCGGTGACCCGCATCGACCATGTGCGCACGCTGCGCCAGGCCCAGTTTCCAGAAGACGCGGGGCCCATGGCGCACCCGGTACGTCCGGATTCATTTGTCGAGATTAATAACTTTTATACCGTTACGGTCTACGAAAAAGGCGCCGAAGTGGTGCGCATGTACCAGACCTTGCTTGGTCGCGAAGGCTTTCGCAAAGGCATGGACCTGTATTTCGCACGCCACGACGAGCAAGCCGTCACCTGCGACGACTTCCGCCAGGCGATGGCCGATGCCGGCGGGCGCGACTTTACCCAGTTCGAGCGCTGGTACAGCCAGGCCGGTACCCCGCAGTTACGCTTCGAGGCACGCTACGATGCGCCAGCGCAGACCTACGAATTAACTCTGTTCCAGAGCTGCCCGGCCACGCCCGGCCAGCCAGACAAGCTGCCCTTCCACATTCCGGTGGCGGTCGGCCTGCTCGACCGCGCAGGGCGCGACATGCCGCTCACCGTCGACGGCAAGGACATGGGCAGCACCGCCGTACTCGAGCTGCTCAAAGAGCAGCACACCTTCGTCTTCAGCGGCGTGTCCGAGCAACCAGTGCCGTCGGTGCTGCGCGACTTCTCGGCGCCGGTGATCCTGCAGGGCAGCTATCTTGATGCCGACCTGCTGCACCTGTTCATGCACGACAGCGACCCGGTCAACCGCTGGGAAGCCGGCCAGCGCCTGGCGATGGGCCGCCTGCTCAAGCTCACCGGCGACACCGCGGCCGACGCTACGCTCGCCATCGACGACACCTTCATCGAGGCGATGCGCAAGATGCTGGTCGATGAGTCGCTCGACCCGGCGTTTCGCGAACAGGCGCTGCTGCTGCCATCGGAAACCATGATTGCCGAACAGCTGCCCGAAGTCGATCCGCTGTCCGTGCATGTGGCGCGCCAGTTCATGCGCGCCACGATCGGCGCCGCCCTGCGCACCGAGCTGATGGCCCAGTACGACGCCAACCTGACGCCGGGCCCATACAGCCCGGACGCTGCCTCGAGCGGCAAGCGCGCGCTCAAGAACCTGGCCCTGTCCTACCTGAACGCCGCGCCCGACGCGCAGAGCATCGCACTGGCGGCGCGCCAGTGCCGTGAGGCCGACAACATGACCGACCGCGCCGCCGCGCTCGGCACCTTGATCCATGCGCGTGCGCCGCAAGCCGACAGCGAGCTGGCGCGCTTCTACGACGAATTCCAGGACGAGGCGCTGGTGGTGGACAAATGGTTCGCCATGCAGGCCACGGCCCCGACCACCGACATTGCCAAGGTGCGCGAACTGATGCGCCATCCGGCCTTTAATCTGCGCAACCCGAACCGCGCCCGCAGCCTGGTCGCCAACTACTGCATGAACAACGCGGTGCAGTTCCACGCGCCGAACGGCAGCGGCTACCTGTTCTGGGTCGAGCACGTGATCCTGCTCGACGGCCTGAACCCGCAGGTAGCCGCCCGCCTGGCCCGGGCGCTGGACCGCTGGCGCCGGTACACCCCGAGCCTGCAGGCGCACATGAAGACCGCGCTGCAGCAGGTGGCAGGGCAACAGCGCCTGTCGAACGACGTTCGCGAGGTGGTCACCAAGGCGCTTGCCAACTGACGATGACCCGACACCGGCCAGGTGCCCGACAAACACTGCAGGCCATAAAACCGATTCAACACCACACCAAAGGAAGTCCATGAAACGCGTCAGTCTTACCCAATACCTGGTCGAAGAACAGCGCCACCGCCAGACCATCAACGCCGAGCTGCGCCTGCTGATCGAGGTCGTGGCCCGCGCCTGCAAGCGCATCAGCTATTCGGTCAGCAAGGGCGCACTCGGCGAGGTGCTGGGCAGCGCCGACACCGAGAATATCCAGGGCGAAGTGCAGAAAAAGCTCGACGTGATCTCGAACGAGATCCTGCTCGAGGCAAACGAGTGGGGCGGTCACCTGGCGGCCATGGCTTCCGAAGAAATGGAAACCATCCGCCAGATCCCGAGCCGCTATCCGAAGGGCGAGTTTTTGCTGCTGTTCGATCCGCTCGACGGCTCGTCCAACATCGACGTCAATGTCTCGATCGGCACCATCTTCTCGGTGCTCAAGGCGCCGGAAGGCATGCGTGAACCGACCGAGCAGGACTTCCTGCAGGCGGGCACCGAGCAGGTCGCGGCCGGCTACGCCGTCTACGGCCCGCAGACCATGCTGGTGCTCACCACCGGCAACGGCGTGCACTGCTTCACGCTCGACCGCGAGATGGGTTCGTGGGTGCTGACCCAGAGCGACATGCAGATCCCGGAAACCACAAAGGAGTTCGCGATCAACATGTCCAACAAGCGCCACTGGCACCCGCCGGTGCAGCGCTACGTCGACGAGATGCTGGCAGGCAGCACCGGCCCGCGCGGCAAGGATTTCAACATGCGCTGGATCGCCTCGATGGTGGCCGACGTGCACCGCATCCTCAGCCGCGGCGGCGTCTTCATGTACCCGGCCGACCTGCGCGACCCGGCCTCGCCCGGCAAGCTGCGCCTGATGTACGAAGCCAACCCGATGGCGATGATCGTCGAACAGGCCGGCGGCGCCGCTACCGATGGCCGCACCCGCATCATGGACATCCCGCCAAGCAAGCTGCACCAGCGCGTGCCGGTGTTCCTGGGCTCGAAGGCGGAAGTCGAGCTGATCACCCGCTACCATGCCGACTAAATGACTTTGTGGCAATTCTGGTGCGAATTGCCGAGTCGGACTAGCACGTTCGCGGGGTTGTTTGCTAGAATACGGCTCTTCGTCGGGTTCGCCCACGTAGAGCCGCTGTAGCTCAGTCGGTAGAGCAGCGCATTCGTAATGCGAAGGTCACCAGTTCGATTCCGGTCAGCGGCACCAAGAATAAGTAGCAAGATCAAAGGGTTGCAGGCTTCGGCATGTAACCCTTTTTTTGCTTGGTGCTGCCCCCGCGCCGGCCGTCCTCCAATATAGACAAATGCCCTGAGTGCAGTGCTGCTGGCAGGGCTGGTGAAGCTGGCGTTTTTCTATGGAAATGGCGCAGCTGAGCTGATGACGCTGCCCACAGGCGATTCGGTTCTTCCACGCCGATCGGCCGACTCTGTTCGTTACCGCACGGTCGCTGGACCTGATCCATTGTATTTTTTGTATCGTGTCGCAGCAATACTGCGCGCATTTCCGGACCGCCACAAGCGACCGCCCACGAGCGACGACGAAGCTGTCGGCGCTAGACTTGGAACTTTTGCGCTCGCTTCAGATCACTTGTGTTAGATCTTGGTCTATAGCGTGAGAGCAAGGTGCCGATTGATACAGCGCACGCCAGTCTCGTCCCTTCGTTCTGTTTTCGGCGGAATCAAGGAAGAATGTGGTGATAGTCGAGTTTCGGTCTACTTCGCGTTGGTCTACATTTTAACGAGGGATACATCATGGATAATCAGAAATCTACCGAGGGAAAAGGCAGCGACGCAAGCCGCGATAACGCAGGCGCGAGCATTGGTAAGAATCAGACGCCTGGTTCGAGCCAGGGCAGCAGCATTGCATCGGGCAGCAGCCAGAGCAGCTCGTCGGGCAACGGCCTCGGCAATAACAAGCCTGCCACCAGCAGCACCAGCAGCACCAGCAATCCAGGCAGCCAGCAAAGCGGCTCGCACACGTCGGGCAACATGGGTAGCGGCAGCCTGAGCGGCTCGGCATCGACTCCGTCGAGCCCATCGAGCACCGGCTCCAGCCTGCAGAGCGGTTCGTCGCCGTCGAGCGCAGCCGGCAGCAGCGGCAGCCTGAGCGGCAGCAACAGCACCAATAGCGCGCTCGGTTCGAGCGGCAGCAGCACCGGCAGCACCGGTAGCAGCATGGGTGGCGCAAGCTTCCAGTCCGAATCGACAGATAAGGCAAGCACTGGCGGCATCAAGGGCGCCATGGCCAGCGTGTCGGCATCGGTGTCGCCAGAGAAGCTGCACCAGACCATCGACAAGGCCGCCGAGGCTGCACAGCCACTGGTCGAGCGCCTGGTCGGCAGCGCGCATGCAGGCGTCGATCGCCTCAGCGGCATGCTCAGCGGCGCAGGCGATAGCCTGGGCCAGCGCAAAGGCCAGCTGGGCGAGACCTATCATAACTATTCGGAAAAGAGCACCGAATACGTCAAGACCAATCCAGGCACCGCCCTGCTGGTCGCGGCCGGTGTCGGCTTCCTGCTGGCCAAGCTGCTCGGTGGCAGCAGCACCGAGCGCAAAGAGTACCGTTACTACCGCGACTGATCTTTTTAGCGCGCAATGAAAACCGGCAGGCCTCAAGCCTGCCGGTTTTTTTACGTTTGGATGCTGGGGGCGAGACACCCGCCCCCATTTTGCAGAAACAGTGCTACTTCACCGGATCGCTCGTCGTCACCTGCGCCGGCACCTGTTTGCCTTTGCGTCGCAGCCGGCCCGTCCCGCGCTTGATCAAGTGCTCGATATCGTCCACATAGGTGAATACCGCCGGCACCACCAGCAAACTGAGCAGGGTAGAGGTGATCAATCCGCCAATGACGGCGATCGCCATCGGCGCGCGGAAGCTCGGGTCGCCCGACAGGCCCAGCGCCAGCGGCAGCATGCCGGCGCCCATGGCGATGGTGGTCATCACGATCGGGCGGCTACGCTTGTGGCAGGCGTCCACCAGCGCATCGAAGCGATTCATGCCTGCCTTGCGCGCCAGGATCGCATAGTCCACCAGCAGGATCGAGTTCTTGGTCACGATCCCCATCAGCATGATCAGGCCGATCATGCTCGGCATCGACAGCGCGCTGCTGGTGATGAGCAGTGCCACGAAGGCGCCGCCGATCGACAGCGGCAGCGCCGCCAGGATCGTCACCGGCTGCATGAAGTCGTTAAACAGCAGCACCAGCACGCCGTAGATGCACAGCACGCCGATCAGCATCGCCACCCCGAAGCTGGCGAACAGCGTGCGCATCTCTTCGGCGTCGCCCAGTTCCGCGATCTCGACCGAGGCCGGCAGGTTCTGGAAGGCCGGCAGGGCGCGCGCCTCTTCGTTCACGTCGCCCAGCGAACGGCCCTGCAGTTCGACGTCGAGCGTGACGTTGCGGCTGCGGTTGAGGCGGTCGATCTGGGCCGGGCCGCTTTCCATGGTGATGGTGGCGACGTTCGCCAGCAGCACCGGACCGTTCGCGCCTGGCACGCTCAAGCGGCCCAGCGCATCGAGGTCGGCCCGCACCGCATCGGGCAGCTTGACCCGGATCGGCACCTGGCGCTCGGCCAGGTTCATCTTCGCCAGCGCGATATCGTAGTCGCCAGCCGTGGCCACGCGCACCGTTTCACCGATGGCGGCGGCGGTCACGCCGAGGTCGGCGGCGCGCGCGAAGTCGGGCCGCACGATGATCTCGGGACGCACCAGCGAAGCGCTGGAGCTGACGTTGCCGATGCCCTCGAGCGTGCGCAGTTCGCGCTCGGCCTGGCGCGCGCTGGCGCTCAGCGCGGCCGGGTCTTCGCTACGCAGCACCAGCTGCATCTTGGTGCCGGTGTCGTTGGCGCCCACGTTAAAGCGCGCGCCCGGGATCTGCGCGACCTTCTCGCGCAGCGCACGCTCGATACTCGACAAGCCAGTATCGCGATCGTCGCGGTGGGTGGTGGTCACGGTCAGCACGGCGCGGCGCGCTTCGGCCGCCGCGCCCGGCGCAAAGGCGTCGCCGCTGGAGCCGCCACCGATCGAGCTGAAGACGCTCTTCACGTCGGGCACCTGCATCGCGGCCAGGCGTGCCTGCTCGGCCACGGCATGGGTTTGCGCAAGGGTCGAGCCGGGCGGCAGTTCGAGCGTGACCAGGGTCTGCGAACGGTCGGCCGGCGGCACGAAGCCGGTCGGCAGCAGCGGCACCAGCAGCAGCGAGCCGATGAAGAACAGCGCCGAGGCGATCGCGGTGACCAGGCGGTGGCGCAGGCACCACTGCATGGTGCGCAGGTACAGGCGCATGATGCGCCCGTCTTTTTCCTCGCCGATGTGCTTGGCCGGCTTGAGCAGATAGGCGGCCATCATCGGCGTGAGCAGGCGCGCCACCACCAGCGAAGCCAGGATCGCGATGACGGCGGTCCAGCCGAACTGTTTGAAGAATTTGCCGGCAATGCCGCCCATGAAGGCGGTTGGCAGAAATACCGCCACCAGCGAGAAGGTGGTGGCAATGACCGCCATGCCGATTTCGTCGGCCGCTTCCAGCGCCGCCTGCATCGGACTTTTACCCATGCGCAGGTGGCGCGAGATGTTCTCGATCTCGACGATGGCATCGTCGACCAGTACCCCGATGACCAGCGCCAGCGACAGCAGCGTCACCATATTGAGGGTGTAGCCGAACAAATACTGGCCAAGAAAGGCCGGAATCACCGACAGCGGCAGGGCCGCCGCCGCGACCAGGGTGGCGCGCCAGTCGCGCAGGAACCACCACACCACCAGCACTGCCAGCACTGCACCCTCGTAGAGCATCTCCATCGAGGCATCGAAGTTTTCCTGGACCGGTTCGGCGTTGTCGACCACCTGGCGCAGCACCACGTCGGGGTGCTCTTTCTGCAACTGGGCGATGGCCGCGCGCGCGCCTTCGGCTACTTCTACTTCGCCGGCGCCGCGGGTGCGGAACACCTCGAAGCCGACCACCCTGCGGCCATCCTGCTCGGCGATCGAGCGCGGCTCGGCCACGGTATCGAGCACGGTCGCGACCTGGTCGAGGCGCACATGACGCCCTCCGGGCAGCGGGATCTCCATCTCGCCCAGCGCCGAGGCCGACTGCACGGTGGCGATGGTGCGTACCGACTGTTCCGCCCCGTTGACGTCGCCGCGTCCGCCCGGCGCCTCGCGCTGCACATTGCGCAGCTGGCGCGACACGTCCAGTGCCGACACCTGCAGCGCCGCCATGCGCGCCTCGTCCAGTTCTACCCGGATCTCGCGCGTGACGCCGCCGACGCGCTTGACCGCGCCCAGGCCTGGCACGCTGAGCAGGCGCTTGGACACGTCGTTGTCAACGAACCAGCTCAGCGCCTGGTCGTCCATGGCGCTGCCCGCGGTCGGGCTGGCCGTCGCGGTGAAGGTTGCGATCACGCGGCCGGAGGTGGCGGCCTTGGTCACGCTCGGGTCGCGCATCTCGGGCGGCAGGTCGGCGCGCACGCGGGCAACCGCGTCGCGCACGTCGTTGACCGCTTCGGACAAGTCTTTCTCAAGCACGAATTCAACGGTCACGGTGGCCACGCCGTCGAGCACCTGGGTGTAGATGTTCTTGACCCCCTGCAAGGTGGCGACCGAGTCTTCGATCTTGCGCGCCACCTCGGTTTCGAGCTGGGCCGGCGCCGCGCCTTCGAGCGTGGCGGCAACGGTCACGATGGGCAGCTCGATGTCCGGAAAGTCCTGGACCTTGTTGGCCTTGAAGGCCAGCAGCCCCGCCAGCGTGAGCAGGGTGAACAGCATGATGGCCGGAATCGGATTCCGGATCGACAGGGCGGAAAAGTTCATGATGACGCCCTGCTCAGCGTGTCGCGGCGGAACGCGGCGCCGGCTTCGATGCCGGGCCTGGCACCGGGTTTGGAACCGGGTTTGGCACATTACGTACCAGGTCGCCATCGTTGAGGAAACCGGCGCCGCTGACCACGATCGGCGTGCCGGCCGCCAGGCCGCCCACGATTTCGACCTGGTTGTCGAGGCGGCGCCCGGTCTGGACTTTGAGCTGGCTCACGCGGTTGTCCCGGTTCAGGCGAAATACATAACTAAAGCCGTCGCGCACCGCGACCGCCTGCTGCGGCACGGTGAGGGCGGTCGACTTGCCCAGCTCGAAGCGGCCGCTGGCGAACATGCCGGCCTTGAGCGGCGCGTTGCTTGATAACGAAGGCGGCAGGTCGACATAGACCAGCGCCATGCGGGTTTGCGGATCGACGGTGGGCGCCACGGCGCGTACCTTGCCGCTGATCTCGCTGCCGCTGGCGGCGCGCACCGCCGCGCGCATGCCGGGCCGAATGCGGCCCAGGTCGGCAGAGGTAATTTCGGCGCGCCACTCGAGGCGGCCCTGGCGGATCATGCGAAACAGTTCGGTGCCGCCCGCGACCACGGCGCCAACCGTGGCGCTGCGTGCCGAGATGATGCCGCTGTCGGGCGCCGTGACGGTGGCAAAGCGCAGCCGCAGGTTCTGCTGCTCCAGGGTCGCGCGCGCGGCGCTCACGCGCGCTTGCGCGGCGCGTTCGGCGGTGAAATACTGGGTGATCTGCTGCTCGCTCAGCGCGCCGGAACTGCGCAGGGCGCGGGCGCGATCCGCGTTCGCTTTCGCCTCGGCGGCATTGGCCTGCGCTTCCTGCAGCGCGGCGCGGGCCTGCTCGACGTCGGCGCGTACGGTCTCG